>CAIZPS010000131.1 GCA_903934925.1 uncultured bacterium
GGAACATTGACGCAGTCAGCACGGTGAACCGACACCCCCGTGCCGCGAGTGACGAATCCGACGATGTCATCGCCCGGAACGGGGGTGCAGCACTTGGCCAGCTTGACCCACACGTCGGCGGCCCCCCGAACCACCACACCCACGTCGCCGGACGGACGATTGCGCGCCCCGACCGTGCTGGGGCTGACAGTCTCTGCGGCGTCGTCCGCCGCTCCATCCACGCCGCCGGCGGAATCGACCAGCTTCTTGACGATGGTCTCGGCCGTGATGCGCCCCTCGCCCACAGAGGCATA
Organism: uncultured bacterium; assembly: GCA_903934925.1. Lineage (GTDB taxonomy): Bacteria > Actinomycetota > Actinomycetes > S36-B12 > S36-B12 > UBA10649. The sequence continues at coordinate 294 of CAIZPS010000131.1, forward strand.
CAAGGCTGAGATGTCCGGCTGGTGGAGGTCAGCCGCGATCGCCGTGAGAGCCTGATTCGTCATCATGCGCTGAAGAGGCAGGCCCTGCTTGCGCATCGCGCGGACGATGGAGTCCTTGCCGTTCTCCATGGCTTCGTCGCGGCGCTCGCGCGTGAACCACGCCTTGATCTTGGTGCGTGCACGGGCAGACTGAACGAAATCGAGCCAGTCCCGGCTCGGGCCCGCCCCCTCCGCCTTGGACGTGAAGATCTCCACGACGTCGCCGTTCGCGAGGCGGGACTCCAGGGCAACAAGCTTGCCGTTCACACGGGCACCCACGCAGCGGTGTCCCACCTCCGTGTGGACGGAGTAGGCGAAGTCGACAGGGGTCGCCTGTGAGGGCAGCGCGACCACGTCTCCCTTGGGAGTGAAGACGAAGACCTCCGAGGAGCCGAGGTCGTACCGCAGGGAGTCGAGGAACTCGTCCGGGTCCTCCGTCTCGCGCTGCCATTCGACCAGCTGGCGCAGCCATGCGAACTCGTCAGGACTGCCCTTGCCCTGGCCGGCCTGCTTGTAACGCCAGTGCGCCGCGACACCGTACTCGGCCGATCGGTGCATGTCCTGCGTGCGGATCTGCAGCTCCACGGGCTTGCCGTCGGGGCCGATCACCGTGGTGTGCAGGGACTGGTACATGTTGAACTTCGGCATCGCGATGAAGTCCTTGAACCGGCCAGGCACCGGACTCCACTTCGAATGCACGATGCCCAGTGCCGCGTAGCAGTCGCGGACGGAATCGACGAGGACTCTTACGCCGACGAGGTCATAGATGTCAGCAAAGTCACGGCCCCGCACGATCATCTTCTGGTAGACGGAGTAATAGTGCTTCGGGCGCCCGGTGACGGTCGCCTTGATCTTGGACTCCTTGAGATCAGCCTCGATCTGATTGATGGCCTTGGTGAGGTTCTCATCACGCTGAGGGGCGCGCTGTCCGACGAGGCGCACGATCTCCTCGTACATCTTCGGGTGCAGCGTCGCGAAGGAGAGGTCCTCGAGCTCCCACTTGATGGCGTTCATGCCGAGTCGGTGCGCCAGTGGCGCGTAGATCTCCAGGGTCTCGCGCGCCTTCTGCTGCTGCTTCTCCTCCGGCATGTGGCGCAGGGTCCGCATGTTGTGGAGTCGGTCGGCGAGCTTGATGACCAGTACGCGAATGTCACGCGCCATCGCGATGACCATCTTGCGCACGGTCTCCGCAGTGGACGCCTCGCCGTATCGGACCTTGTCGAGCTTGGTGACTCCATCGACGAGCTGGGCGATCTCGTCTCCGAAGTCCTCGCGGAGTGCGTCGAGGGCATACCCGCAGTCCTCGACGGTGTCGTGAAGCAGTGCAGCCGCCAGGGTCGGGGACGTCATGCCCAGATCAGCGAGGATCGTGGCGACGGCAAGCGGATGCGTGATGTAGGGCTCGCCCGAACGACGGGTCTGGCCGCGGTGCAGGTACTCGGCAGTCTCGTAGGCACGCTCGACCAGACGGGTGTCGGCCTTCGGGTGGTAACGGCGCAGGGTGCGCAGGAGGGGTTCGAGCTCCGGATGCGCCTGGCGAGCACCGGCTAGTCGAGCCAGGCGGGATCGCAGGCCTCCGGAGTCCTGGGCTCCCGTCACGGGCACGGGCATCGACGGCGCAGGCGTGGACGGCGCCGTCGTCGACGGCTCCGTGATCACCCGGTCATCCGTGGCCAACACCCCTCCCGTGCAAGCTCTGCCTGCATGGACCCCGCTCCCAGAAGTGTACGGGCGGGTCGGGCTGCTTCGATCAGCGCGCTCGCGCCATCAGCGACGGGAACGCGGCTTGCGGCGTGGCTGCTGCCGCGGGCCTGTTGCGACGCGAGTCGAGGGCAGCGTCGATCCGGGGTCGTCATCGGGATCGCCGTCGTCACCATCACTCGTTTCCGACGTGGGTCCCGCCGCAGAAGACCCCTGCGAGCGTCCGGATTTGCGCCGCGCGAGAACGCGTGCCTGCAGAGCCTTGATCTCGGGTTGGCGATTCTTCAGGTCGACCAGCAGCGGTGTCGCGATGAAGATCGACGAGTAGGTCCCGGCAGCCATGCCTATGGCCAGGACGAGCGCAAGATCGAGCAGGGTTCCGGCACCGAGGAGCCCAGCGCCGACGATGATGATCGCGAAGACGGGCAGGAGGGCGACCACCGACGTGTTGATGGATCGCACGAGCGTCTGGTTCACGGCGAGATTGGCGGACTCGGCGTAGGTGAGTACCGACTGGCCGGTGATCCCCCGGGTGTTCTCCTTCACCTTGTCGAACACGACGACAGTGTCATAGAGCGAGTAGCCGAGGATGGTGAGCAAGCCGATCACGGTTGCCGGAGTGACCTCCAGGCCGATCAGCGCATAGATGCCGACGGTGATGACGACGTCATGCACGAGGGCGACGAGAGCTGCCACCGTCATGCGCCATTCGAAGTAGATCGAGAGGAAGATCGCCAGAAGCACCAGGAAGATGGCCAGGCCCTGCAGCGCCTTCTTCGAGATCTCCTCGCCCCACGTCGGTCCGACCACCTGGATCTTGACGTCGTCCTTGGCCACGCCGCAGGCATCAGCCAGCAGCCCCGTCACCTGCGACGCCTGGGCTGGCGTCAATTCCTCGGTCTGGACGCGCACCGTCCCGCTGGCCGTCTCAGTGACGATGACCTGGGCGCCCGTGGCCTCCTCGGCGACGGCACGGGCATCCTCGACGGAACACGTGGCATTGGGCAGCGAGAAGTCGGCACCGCCCCGGAACTCGATGCCGAAGTTCAGGCCGCGAATGAGGACAGCGGCCACAGCGATCAGCAGGATCACCGCCGAGAGGATGTACCACTGTCGCCGGCGCCCGATGAAGTCGAAGGACACCTCACCGGCATAGAGCCGATGACCGAGTCCGCTCCGCTTGCTCATGCCGTCACCTCCTCAGCCGTGTCGGGTGCTGTTCGGCCGCGACGTGATCGCGTCGATGGCTGTGGGGAGTCCGGCTTGCGCCCCAGGCGGTCAGCGCTCAACCCGGTCCACTTGGAGCCCCGCTGCATCCAGCGGGACCGGCCCATCATGACCACGATGGGGTGGGTGAACCAGAAGGCGATCAAGACGTCGATGAGGGTGGTCAAGCCCAGGACGAATGCGAATCCACGGACGCTGCCCACTGACAGGAAATACAGGACCACGGCGGCCAAGAGGGATACGAAGTCGGCCGCAAGCAGCGTGCGACGGGCCCTCACCCAGCCGGAATCACAGGCTTGGCGAAGGGTACGGCCCTCGCGGATCTCATCGCGGATGCGCTCGAAGTAGATGATGAACGAATCCGCGGTGATGCCGATCGCGACGATCGCACCGGCAACACCGGCCAAGGTCAGGGTCAGACCGATCATCTTGCTCAGCACGATGAACGTCAGGTAGAGGACGGCAGCCGCCACGATCAGAGACACCACGGCCACGAGGCCCAGCGCGCGGTAGTAGATCACGAGGTAGATGGCGACCAGCAGGAGACCCAGCAGTCCGGCGATGATGCCGGCGCGGAGCTGATCGTTGCCAACCGTCGGAGAGACAGTGGTGATGTCGACCGGCTCGAGAGTCACGGGCAGGGCGCCGTACTTCAGGATGTTCGCAAGATCGCGTGCCTCCTGCGCCGTGAAGTTGCCCTCGATCTGCGCCTGCCCGCCGAGAATCGGCTCGTTGAAGCGCGGAGCCGACGTGACGACACCGTCGAGCACGATGGCGAAGGCGTTACAGGGGTTGGCACCCTCGACGCCGCACTCGGGCAGCGCGCTCAACCGGGTCGATGCGTCGGCCAGAGCCTTGGCACCCTCGCCGTCGAACTCCAGGGACACCACCCAGCCGACTCCACCCTGCGGGAGCACCGCATTGGCGTTCGTCACGTTCGTTCCCTTGATGAACGCCGGCTCGAGGATGTACTTGGCCACGCCCGTGGAGTCACAGGTGCCCAGCCACTTGACGGGATCATCGGGTCGTCCGCCGGTGTAGTTCAAGGGGTTCGTGCAGTCGAGCTCTGCGACCTCGGTCTGGAACTCGGGCGTGTTCTCGTCGGCCTGGATGAGCGGAGCAGCGGAGCCGGACGGTGAGGGGGTGGCCGACGCCTCCGGGGAAGCCGACGCCTCCGGGGCCTCCGGGGAGGCCGACGCAGCATTCGTCGTGGCAGGAGACGCCGACGGGTCGGGAGACGCCGAAAGGTCGGGAGACGCCGATGCATCAGGCGAAGCCGACGGTGATGGCGTGGCTGTCAAGGACACCGGGGACGTCAGGGCCCATACCGGGCGGAAGTCGAGAAGGGCAGTGCGCTGGACGAGATCGACGACGCGGTCCTGGTTGACTCCCGGAACCGACACCACGATCACGGCGCCATCACCGGAGCCCTGAGTGGTGACCTCGGCCTCAGCGACCCCGAGGCCGTCGACACGCTGACGAATGATCGAGACCGTCTGGGTCAGCTGCTCGTCGGTGATGGCAGCACCCTCGGTGACCGGGGTCGGCTTGAGGATGACCTGGGTCCCGCCCTGGAGATCGAGCCCGAGTCGCACCGAGGCGTCCGTGCCAGGCCAGAAGGCCCACACGGCGAGTCCGACGATCAGGACGCCAAGGGCGACAAGCAGCCGTACCGGCTTGCTGGTGGGCGGAGGCGCCACAGTGCTCCTTCGATATCACGTCAAGGACAGGCGACCGAGCGCCGGCCCGTCAGTCTAGAGGGCGCTGATGTCACGCCTCTTCGGGTGCCGCCTCGTCAACCTCGGGCTGCGGTGCCGGCTGCACGACGCGGGCGACGGCTGCCGGGATGATGCGCATGAAGACCCCGGGCGAAACCTCCAGGCTCAGCTCCTCCTCCGTGACCACCGCGACGGTGCCGAAGATGCCGGAGGTCGTCATGACCTCGGTGCCGGGCTGCAACGAGCGCTGGAGCTGCGCCTGCGCCTTCTGCCGCTGCTTGCCGGGCCGGATGATGAGGAAGTAGAACGCGGCACCGGCTGCCACGATCAGCAGCAGACTCGTGGGATCCATGCGAACTCCTCATCCATTCATCAGCGTTGCACCAGGCGGCGCAGGGAGACGGTGGCGCCAGTCGGCGCTCATCCGAGGCTACCCGAGGGTGCCCATCGCTTCGCGAGGGCCTGTCGTTCCGGGGCTCAGAGGTCGAGCACCTGCTGATCGGATGCTGCACCCGCCGGCGGCTGCACCCCGGCATGCTCCCAAGCGGCAGCCGTGGCGATCCGCCCCCTCGGCGTGCGCATGAGCATCCCGAGACGCACGAGGAAGGGCTCGGACACCGTCTCGATGGTCTCCGGCTCCTCGCCCACGGCGACCGCAAGGGTGGACAGGCCAACCGGACCGCCATTGAATCGACGCACGAGGACGTCGAGCACGGCCTGGTCGATGCGGTCCAGACCGAGGGCATCGACCTCGTACAGGGCCAGAGCCTCGCGCGCGGAGCCCTGGCTCACCACGCCGTCACCGTGCACCTGGGCCCAATCGCGCACGCGCCGCAGCAGGCGGTTGGCGATACGCGGGGTACCCCGGCATCGTCCCGCGATCTCCGCGACACCAGCCGGCTCCACCGGGACCCCCAGAAGATCAGCGGAGCGCATCAAAATGACTTCGAGGTCGGCCGCGTCGTAGAAGTCCAGATGCGCGGTGAAGCCGAACCGGTCGCGCAGTGGGCTCGGGAGCAGACCGGCGCGAGTCGTCGCACCCACCAGGGTGAAGGGCTCGATCTCGAGCGGAATTGCGGTGGCTCCCGGACCCTTGCCGACGACGACGTCGACGCGGAAGTCCTCCATGGCCAGATAGAGCAGCTCCTCGGCGGCCCGAGCCGTGCGGTGGATCTCATCGACGAACAGCACCTCCCCCGGCTGCAGGCTCGACAGCACGGCAGCAAGGTCACCGGCGTGCTGCAGAGCAGGCCCGGATGTCATGCGCAGCGGCGCCTGCATCTCGGTCGCGATGATCCCGGCGAGAGTCGTCTTGCCGAGACCGGGCGGACCGCTCAGCAGGACGTGATCAGCGGCGCGACCGCGACGAGCCGCAGCCTCGAGCACAAGGCCGAGCTGGGACTTGACGCGATCCTGCCCGACGAACTCCCCCAGGGAGGTCGGCCGCAGCGCACCCTCCACCGCGACGTCGTCCGGCTCTGCACCCGCCTGCATCGTCATGATCGATCGAGCCCCCGCAGGGCTGCCTTGAGGAGTGCGGCGACATCGGCGTCGGACCCCCGGGAGTCGGCCTCGGCCGCCAGCACCGGCTCGATTCCCGCCACCGCGGCCTCGGCCTCCTTCGCCGACCACCCCAGGGAGGTCAGCCCAGCCGTGACCGATGCGCGCCAGCCGGACGATCCGGCGCCCGGCGCGACGCGCGTCGCGAGGGCCGCGGGGGCCCCGAGGCGGTCGGCGAGCTCGAGGATCAACCGTTGAGCGCCCTTGCGCCCGATACCGGGGACGGCCATCAGCGCCGCCTCGTCACCGGAGGCCAGCGCACGACGCAACTCGTCCGGAGTCAACGTGCCCAGCAGGGCGAGGGCGATGCGCGGGCCGATGCCGGAGACGGTCTGCACCTGCTCGAAGACCCCCCTCTCATCCGCCTCGAGGAAGCCATAGAGCGTCCAGGCATCCTCGCGCACGACCATCGTCGTCAGCAGCTCCACGTGGTCGCCGGCCCGCACCGCGGCGGCGGACGTGGGAGTGCAATGCACCAGCACGCCTACAGCCCCGAGGTCGACCACGAGGTGATCGACCCCTGCGGCCTGAACGGTGCCGCGCACGAAGGAGATCATCGGGCCGCCGCCAGCGCCCGCGCGATCTTCTGCTGCGCACCGCCACGCCAGATCTGGCAGATCGCGATCGCCAGTGCATCGGCGGCGTCGGCCGGCCGGGGAGCCGCCTCCAGCCGAAGGATTCGCGTCACCATCGACGTCACCTGAGCCTTGTCGGCGCGCCCGCTGCCCGTGACGGCGGCCTTGACCTCGGTCGGCGTGTGCAGGGCGACCGGCAGGCCACGCTGCCCGGCGATGAGCAGGCCCATGGCGGCAGCCTGAGCCGTCCCCATGGCCGAGCGCACGTTGTGCTGGCTGAACACGCGCTCGATGGCCAGGGCTTCGGGCTCGAACTCCTCGACGAGGGCCTGCAGTCCGGCAGACACCTGGGCCAGACGCTGCTCGATGGGCAGGTCGGTCGCGGTGCGCAGGACGCCGATATGAAGGGCACGAACCTGACGTCCCGGAGCACCCTCGACGATGGCCGTGCCGCAGCGCGTCAGGCCAGGATCGATACCCAGCACCCGCATGCCGCCCCACCTCCCGCAGCCGTTCGTCCTTGGCTGCTCACGCAGCCGTTCGTCCTTGGCTGCTCACGCAACCGGTCGTCCTCGCCCGATGATCCGAACACCTGTTCGGAAGGCTATCGGCTGGGTACGTCAGGACTGGGGAGCCTCGGCGGCGGGTGTGTCGCCGATCGGCTCGTCGGCGTCCGCAGTCGTGCCGGCGGCCGGAACCGGCTCTCCCGTCACCGCCTCGAACCCCGCTCGGAGGTCGGCTTCGAGATCGGCGAGGTCCGTCACCGCACGATCGTCTGCCGACAGGCCGATGTAGGCGTTGCCGTCGTACGTCACCATCGTGATGTTGAGCGCTGCACCGATGGTCGCCACGAGCGGGTAGACCTGCGTGACCCGGACACCCGCGAGGTAGAGCGTCAGCGGCGGGCCTGGCACGTTGCTCGTCGTCAAGTCCGAGGCGCGGGCCGCCTGGGCCAGCATCGGCACCGGGACGAACCAGCTGATCTCGGCGAGCGGGTCGGCCAGGCGGATCGCCGGCTCATCCCGCCAGCGCTCGACCAGTGCATGCGCCTGCTCCATGTGCTCGGCCACGGTGAGCCCGGCGATCGACAGGGGGAACCGCGCAATGCTGACGGCGTTCGCCGCCTGTCCGGATCGGTCGCCCGCATCGCCGCGGAGACTGATCGGCACATTCACGCGGAGGTCCTCCACGACGACGCCGTGACGGCGGTGGTAGCGATCCATACCGCAGGCCACGGAAGCGAGGAAGGCATCGTTGATGCTGCCGTCGTGCCTCTTTGCCGCAGCGCGGATCGAGGCGAAGGGCAGGGAGAAGACCGCGAAGCGGTACGTCGTCCCGCGGCCGACGAGGACCGGGGACATCGGACCGTCCGGAACGGCCGCCACGCGGCCGATGGACGTCAAGGTGCGCAGCACCCCGCCCCATGTCGTGACTGGGTCGGTCACGCTTCCTCTGGCGAAGTCCGCCACCCCCTTGACGGCCGCACCCGCCGCATCGCCCACGCGGCGGATCGTGTCGACGGCATTCGCAGTGCTGATCTCCCGGAGGGTTACGTCTTCGGCCGGCGGCGGAGGCGGCGCGGGCGCCTCGTTCGGATCCGGATCCGGGCCGAACTCGAACAGCGACAGCCCCATCATGACCGTCGCCTGGCCATCCGCGATCGAATGGTGAAGCTTGAGCAGGAAGGCGGCGGCACCTCCCGGCAGACCCTCGACGAGGGCTGCCTCCCACAACGGCCGATCCGCATCGAAGTCCGTGAGGCTCATGCGCCGCGCGTCGTCGAGCAGGTCGGCCCAGCCACCGCCCTCGGGCACCCGATAGCGACGCAGGTGAACGCTGAGATCGAAGTACGGGTCGACCGCGAGCCGAGGAGCCGACAGTCCCATGACGCCGTACAGGGGACGCATGCGCAGCGTGGGGACGCACAGCGTGAGCCGCTCCATCCGAGCCTGGAGCCGCGCCCAGTCAGGTGCCCGCTCCAGCACCGTCAGCGCGACCACCGTGGACCGCATGCCGGGATCCCCGCTCGCAGTGCGGAAGGTCGCGGCGTCCCAGCCTCGCAACTGCGTGCCGACATAGTCGTTCATGACCTAGGCCACCTCCGTTGCCTGTCCGAGTCGACCGCCACGCGCTACTCGACCGCCGACATGACCTCGTCGCTGACATCGAAGTTCGCGAAGACGTTCTGGACGTCATCGCTGTCCTCGAGTGCTTCGATCAGCCGGAACACCTTGCGGGCGCCGTCCTCGTCGAGCTCAACGGACACGCTCGGCAGGAAGTTGGTCTCCGCAGACTCGTAGTCGATACCCGCATCTTGAATCGCCTTGCGCACCGGGATGAGGTCGCTTGCCTCGCAGATGATCTCGAAGGCCTCTCCGAGGTCGTTGACCTCCTCGGCACCTGCATCAAGGACGACCATGAGGATGTCGTCTTCCGTCATCGACGCCGTGCGCGGGACGAGCACGACGCCCTTGCGGTTGAACAGGTAGGCGACGGAGCCCGGATCGGCCATGGACCCGCCGTTGCGCGTCATGGCCACGCGCACCTCCGTCGCGGCGCGATTGCGGTTGTCGGTCAGGCACTCGATGAGCACGGCCACACCGTTCGGGCCGTAGCCCTCGTACATGATCGTCTGCCAGTCGGCGCCGCCGGCCTCTGCGCCGGACCCTCGCTTGACCGCACGCTCGATGTTGTCGAGCGGAACCGAGTTCTTGCGCGCCTTCTGGATCGCGTCGTAGAGCGTCGGGTTGCCGTCCGGGTCGCCACCACCCGTGCGGGCCGCGACCTCGATGTTCTTGACCAGTCGAGCGAACAGCTTGCCGCGCTTGGCGTCGACGACGGCCTTCTTGTGCTTGGTGGTCGCCCACTTGGAATGGCCGCTCATGACCCTGCCCTCTCCTCGCCCGTCGTCACCGGCGCATCACCGGCTCGACACCATCTGCACGAACATCCCATGGATCCGATCGTCCCCCGTGAGCTCCGGATGGAAGGCCGTCGCGAGCAGCGCCCCCTGGCGGACGGCGACGATCGTACCCTCGTCACCACCACGGTTGACACGTGCGAGGACTTCGACGTCCGGCCCCACTGACTCCACCCATGGGGCCCGGATGAACACGGCGGGGAAGGCCGCTGACCCTAATGCCGGGACGTCGACGTCGATCTCGAACGAATCCACCTGCCGGCCGAACGCATTGCGGCGCACCACCATGTCGATTCCGCCGATCGCCTCCTGGTCAGGTCGGGCGTCCTCGATCTGGTCGGCCAGCATGATCATCCCGGCGCAGGATCCATACATCGGCAAGCCCGCCCGCCGGGCGTCGCGCAAGGGCTCCATGAGCCCGTCGGCAAGGGCAAGCTTCGACATCGTGGTGGACTCCCCACCGGGGATGACCAGCCCTTGGACACCTGACAACACTGCCTCGGAGCCGACGGCAACCGCACGGGCCCCCGCGCGCTCGATCGAGCGCGCGTGCTCGCGGACGTCTCCCTGCAGGCTGAGAACCCCGATCAGCGGACCGGGCTGGCTCACCAGCCCCGATCCTCCAGCCGGTGATGCACCGGAATGTCGGCGACGTTGATGCCCACCATCGCCTCGCCGAGGCCACGCGACACCTTGGCCACGATCCCCGGATCGTCGAAGTGACGTGTCGCCTGCACGATCGCATTGGCGCGCGCCGCGGGATCTCCGGACTTGAAGATGCCCGAGCCGACGAACACCCCGTCCGCGCCGAGCTGCATCATGAGAGCGGCATCGGCGGGGGTGGCAATGCCGCCAGCAGTGAAGAGCACCACCGGCAGGGACCCACGCTCAGCCACCTCCTTGACAAGCTCGAAGGGCGCCTGCAGCTCCTTCGCGGCGACGTAGAGCTCGTCTCCGGGCAGAGACGACAGCCGGGCGATCTCACGGCGGATGGTGCGCATGTGGGTAACCGCATTCGAGACGTCTCCCGTGCCCGCTTCACCCTTCGAGCGGATCATCGCCGCGCCCTCGGTGATGCGGCGCAGGGCCTCACCGAGATTCGTCGCGCCACATACGAAGGGCACGGTGAACTGCCACTTGTCGATGTGATTGGCGTAGTCCGCAGGAGTGAGCACCTCGGACTCGTCGATGTAGTCGACGCCGAGGGACTGCAGAACCTGCGCCTCGGCGAAGTGCCCGATGCGCGCCTTTGCCATCACCGGGATGGATACGGCACCGATGATGCCCTCGATCATGTCCGGGTCGGACATGCGCGCGACACCACCCTGGGCGCGAATATCGGCTGGCACCCGCTCGAGAGCCATGACGGCCACGGCGCCAGCGTCCTCGGCGATGCGCGCCTGCTCGGGCGTGACGACGTCCATGATCACGCCGCCCTTGAGCATCTCGGCCATGCCTCGCTTGACCCGCTGCGTACCGACGACAGGGGAGTCCGTCACGTCAACCTCGCTCGATCGGGGCAGCGGCACTGAGCAACTGCACAACTATGGGGAAACGCCACCATCCTAGGCGCCTAACGCGCAACCAGCCCCTCGGGCATGGTGTCGTCCATCTCCCACGTCTCGGGCCAGGGGGTGTAGCCCGCGAGCCGGAAGGTCCGGGCCATGCGCTGGCCGCGCAACTGCCGGCAGGCGCGGACCGCGTCATTGAGGAACCGCCGGGAGAGCTGGACGCGCCGGCAC
>CAIZPS010000132.1 GCA_903934925.1 uncultured bacterium
GTCCCAGTGTGGCCGGTCGCCCTCTCAGGCCGGCTACCCGTCGTCGCCTTGGTGAGCCGTTACCTCACCAACAAGCTGATAGGCCGCGGGCCCATCCCAGACCGAAAAACTTTCCAACTCCAAGGATGCCCAAGGAGTTCGTATCCGGTATTAGCGCCTCTTTCGAGGAGTTATCCCGAAGTCTGGGGCAGGTTGCCCACGTGTTACTCACCCGTTCGCCACTGATCAGGCGGAGCAAGCTCCACCGTCACCGTTCGACTTGCATGTGTTAAGCACGCCGCCAGCGTTCGTCCTGAGCCAGGATCAAACTCTCCATAAATGAATGAGTTGTGAAACTGGCAGATTTGAGCTGGTGCTCATATATCTACCAAAGGAATCCGTCTGCGAGCGGAACACGGCCCGAAGGACCGCCCTCCACCCCCAGAACGGGGTATTGGCATTGACATGTGACACACTGTTGAGTTCTCAAGGAGCGGGCGCGCACCGATCCGAGGCCTCTCGGCCCGAATTCGGGGCAACGTTCCAAACTTACAGATTTCACCCTCTAAAGTCAACTTGCCGTGACCGGCGTGTTGAACCAGGAGGCTCTGTCAGCTTCCGCAGGACCGGCCTAGCTTGGCGCACCCTCCCGGGACTCAGTCCCTGAGAAGAAGTGCGGCTTGGTGTCCGGTGCTCCCTTGCGGCCTTGAAAGGATACGTCGCCGACCACGACGAGGTCAAATCCGCTGGAAGGCCTCCGCGCAGCTCCGTCACCCGACCACGAGAAGGCGGCGAACCCCTTGCCGCGCAATGAGTTCCGCCGAGTCCTACCGAGGCACCCGAACGCCCGCGAACGCCTTCTTGCCCCGGCGGAGCACGAGCCACTCCCCGTGATGTAGGTCACCGAGGGTCGGCTGGGCGGTCGCATCGGTGATCCGGATGTTGTTCGCGTACGCGCCCCCCTCGTCGACGGTCCGACGTGCTGCCGTCTTGCTGGCCGCCAGCCCGGTCCGGGCGAAGAGCTCCTCGAAGGATGGGAGGGCACCGTCCACCACCTCCGCCGCCTCCAGGGCAACATGCGGTGCCTCGACCAGCGCTGCCGTGAGCGTGGCCAGGGGCAGCTCGCCGAGATCTCCCTGCCCGAAGAGGGCGCGGCCCGCCGCCTCCGCGGCATCCCGCTCCGCCGAACCATGTACGAGCTCGGTCAGCTCCGAGGCGAGGGCGCGCTGCGCCTCCCGGGCCTGGGGTCGCTCGGCGAGGGCGTCGAGCAGCCCGTCGATCTCGCCCTGGGCGCGGAAGCTGAAGGTGCGCAGGAGCGTGGGCACATCGCGGTCGTCGCTGTTCAGCCAGAACTGGAAGAAGGCATAGGGGCTGGTGAGGTCGGGATCCAGCCAGACCGTGCCCGACTCGGTCTTGCCGAACTTGGTGCCATCCGCCTTGACCATCAGGGGGGTGGTCAGCGCGTGCGCGTGGCCGCCGTCCATCCGGCGGATCAGGTCGACGCCGGCGGTGATGTTGCCCCACTGGTCCGAGCCCCCCGTCTGCAGGGTGCACCCGAAGCGCCGGTACAGCTGGACGAAGTCGTAGGACTGCAGGAGCTGGTAGCTGAACTCCGTGTAGGAGATGCCGTCCTTCGCCAGTCGCGCCGCCACAGCCTCGCGATCCAGCATCCGGTTGACGCTGAAGTGCTTGCCCACGTCGCGCAGAAACTCCAGCACGCCCACGCCTTCGGTCCAGTCGAGGTTGTTGACCGCCACGGCCGCATTGGTGCCCTCGAAGTCGTAGAACCGATCGAGCTGCGCCCGAATGCGCCCGACCCAGCCTTCGACCACCTCACGCGGATTGAGGGTGCGCTCGCCGGTCTCCTTCGGATCACCGATCAGGCCCGTTGCTCCCCCGACCAACGCGAGCGGACGATGCCCATGCTGCTGGAACCTGCGCACGGTCAGGATCTGCACGAGGTTGCCCAGGTGCAGGCTCGGTGCCGTGGGGTCGAAGCCGCAGTACAGCGTGATCGGTCCCGGATCGGTCGCCGCCCGCAAGGCGTCGAGATCGGTGGACTGCGCGATCAGGCCGCGCCAGGACAACTCGTCGACGATGGAGGACACCGGACCATTCTCTCTCAGTCACCCCTGACTCAGCGTGCGGACCGCCGATACGGGCTGATGGTTGGCTCATTCTCGAGGTAGCGCTGCTTCTCGAGGTAGCGCTGCTTCTCGAGGTAGCGCTGCTTCTCGAGGTAGCGACGCGTGGCGTCAGGCGACGACGCGTGGTGTCAGGTGGCTACCTCGACAGGCGCGCCGCCAGCCACGCCTCGAGCTCATCGACCGGCATCGGCTGAGCCACCACGAATCCCTGCACCATGTCCGCGCCCACCTCCGTCAGGAGGTCGAGGTCGGCGTCGGTCTCCGCGCCTTCAGCGATGACCCGCGCACCGACAACGCCCGCGATGACGACAGCAGACGTCAGCAGGGCTCGACGGGCTGCGGGCTCATGCCTGACCGAGAGGAAGGATCGGTCGAGCTTCAGGAAGTCCGGAGACAGGTTCTCCAGCAACTTCAGGTTCGAGTAGCCGGACCCGTAGTCGTCGACGGCCACTCGCGCGCCGAGGCTCGAGAGCTGGTGCACCGTGCGCAGGGCATGCGGCCGATCGGGGAGGAACGCGGACTCGAGGATCTCAATCGTGACGCCCTCAAGGCCGCCCGGAGTCGGCCAGTGGCCAAGCAGCTCGGTCAGCAAGCGGTCCTCGAGCTGCATGACGGACATGTTGACGGACACCCCGATGTCGCCAAAGCCAGAGGCGTGAAGGCGTGCGATGTCGTCCCGGAGGAGCGAGAGGGTCTCCATGCCCAGTGCTCGAATCTGACCGGTCTCCTCCGCGAAGGGGATGAACTCCCCAGCACTGACGATCTCGCCATCGCGGTTCCAGCGAAGCAGAGCCTCCACGCTCCGGGGCTCTAGACCCGGAAGGCTCACGATGGGCTGGAAGTGGAGGACGAACTCGTGCTCGCGGATCGCACGGTCCAGGCGCTCGCGCAGGACCCGCCGCTCGTCCGCAGCCGTGTTCATCGACTCGTCGAAGTAGGCGCGGGCATCACCGCCAGCCCGCTTGGCCGAGTACATGGCAGCGTCGGCGGCACGCAGCAGCTCCTCAGCCGAGTCCGCGTCCGCCGGGAAGAGAGCCACACCGAGACTGCCCGAGACGCGCACCTCCTGACCACGGAAGTCGAGCGGATCGCGCAGGGCCACCACGATGCGCTCGACGATGGCATCGAGCTCGGCATCGTGACGATAGTCGGCGATGGTCACACCGAACTCGTCGCCGCCGAGTCGCCCCACGAAGTCGCCGTCACGAAGCACCTCCGAGATCCGATCTGCACACATCCGCAACGCAGCGTCACCCGTCTCGTGTCCGCTGCCGTCGTTGACCTCCTTGAATCGGTCGAGGTCGACCCACACCAGGGCAAGAGGCTTCTCGGCGCGTCGCGCGCGGGCGATCTCCCGCACGACTGCCTCCGAGAAAGCACCACGGTTGAGCAGGCCCGTGACGGAGTCATAGGTCGCCTGTGCCTTCAGGAGTATCTCCCTCTCCTCCAGCCCTGCGATGGCCGCTTCAAGGGTGGACCGAAGCTCGAGCATCTCGGTCACGTCGGTCATGGTGACGATCGCACCCTCCGTCGTGCCCTTGCCGCCGACGAAGGGCAGCACCTCGATCAGGTACGAGATCCGCTCGCTCTGCACCTCAAGGCGCTGGCGACCGTGGCCGGACACCACGGCGTGGATCGCCTCATCGAGGCCCTCGACCGGGATCGTCGTCGGTACGCTCTGCAAGAGCCGCCCGACATCGGTGTCCATCAGTGCGAAGAGGCGAACCGCCGACGGCGAGAAGCGCACCACCGCTCCCGCGGCGTTCACGATGACCATGCCCTGATCCAGGGACTCCTGGATGTTCTCCAGAACCTCGTTGAGTCGGGTCAGCTGCTCCGCGCGACTGCGCAGCTCCTGGTTGAGAGTGCCCAGCTCCTCGTTCGTCGCCTGCAACTCCTCATTCGAGGACTCCAGCTCCTCGTTCGCCGCCTGCAGCTCCTCCGAGGCCGCCTGCAGTTCCTCTGAAGAGGCCTCGAGCTCCTCATTCGTCGCCTGCAGCTCCGCAAGCGATCGACGCAGGGTTCGCTGACTGTCGAGGAGCTGGGTCTCCAGCTGCCGGATGAGGGCATCGTTCGCGATGTCCCGCTCCACCCGAGTCACCGGGTCCTGGCCGGTGTCGACCTCGAACGCCAGCACCTGCAGTTCCCTGCCAACAAGTTGAAGCGGCCGAACCTCAAGCTGAACGGTGACCGCAGGATCGTGCAGCGTCTCAGGCGCGCCCACGACCACAGAACCCTGGGTGCGGGCCAGCAGCAGCAGCGCCCGCGCCTCCTCCTGGAGTTCCGGGCGCAGCAGCGACATCACCGATGTCGTCACGCGACCTTCGGGGACGCGGCAGAACGGTGCGACATCTCCGACAACCTCGACCAGATCAAGGTTCTCGTCGACCACCATGAGGACCTGCCCGGAGGAGCGGACCAGCGCCTCGAGCAGTTCATCGTGGCTCTCAGCCGGGGCCGTCATCAGTACGGGGACCCGCTGGTCCGGACCGACCGGCCGCGAGTAGGCGCTGAGCGACCGGGGGGTCGCGTAGTTCGGCCTCTCGACCTCCTCCTCGGTGCGGCGGAAGATCCGCCACTGGGCGTCGGCACCGGTGAAGCCCCGCGTGGTCGAGTCAAGATTCTCGGCCCTCCCGAGGAACAGCACTCCCCCTGAGCGCAGGGAGTACCCGAAACTGGAGAGGACACGCCGCTGGAGCGGCTCGGTGAAGTAGATCAGCGTGTTGCGGCAGGAGAGCAGGTCGATCCTGGGGAACGGAGGATCCTCGGCGACGTCGTGACGTGCAAAGACAGTGCAGGCGCGCAGGCGCTCGCTCACGACGAAGCCGCCGTCCTGTTCCACGGTGAAGCGCTCCCGGTACTCGACCGGGATGTGCTCCCGTGCAGACTCGGGGTAGCGCCCGCGGCGGGCCACCGCCAGGCTGGCTTCATCGAGATCCGTCCCAAAGATCTTCAGTCGATCCGAAAGCACCTCCGGGTGGCCGAGGAGATCGCTCACCAGCATGCCAAGCGAGTACACCTCCTCGCCCGTGGCGCACCCCGGCACCCAGACGCGGATCTGCTCCCCCATGGGTGCCGCGTCCAGCAGCGACCGCAGCACGTCGCGCAAAGCCTCGTAGGCCTCGGGATCGCGGAAGAACGACGTCACCGTCACCAGCAGGTTGCTCGCCAGGTGCTGGGCTTCATCCTTGTCCTGAGCGAGGACGGCGAAGTAGTCGTCGAGAGTCTGAGCTCCGATGACCGCCATGCGCCGCTGCACCTGCCGGGAGAGGGTGCGCTCCTTGTAGCCGGAGAAGTCCGTACCGAGCGAGCGTCGCAGCTGGGCCGTCACCGCGGCCAGCATGTCCGGGTCAGGCACACTCCCGTCATGCCACTCCCCCGACACTGAGCGCAGGTCGAGCAAGGAACTTCGGGTGCCGAGCTCGTGCGCCGACGCCACCACGTCGACGACGCCGGTCGCGAGCGCAGCGGTGGGCATGCCCGCGAACCTGGCACTGTCAGGGCTCTGCACCATCGACAGGCCCCCCGCCGTGTGGACCGCACGGAGCCCCTCTGCACCGTCGGAGCCGGTGCCCGACAGCACCACCGCGGTGACGGCATCTCCCCACGTCTGCGCAGCAGTCTCGAAGAGCATGTCGATGCTGGGTCGTGGCGTTAAGCGCTCGCCAGGCTTGGTGACGCTCAGAGTCTGCGGCGTCAGCGCGACGTCCCGGTCGGGTGGCACGACAAGCACGAGGTCAGGAGTCAGGACGTCGCCGTCCTCAGCGAGGCGCACCGGCAGACGAGTCGCGGGAGTCAGCAGTTCCACGAGCAGGCTCGGATGGGTGGGCGCGAGGTGCTGGGCGATGACGTAGACGACGCCGTGACCGGGATCCACGCCGCCCAGGAACTCGGTCAGGGCCTCCAGACCACCCGCCGATGCGCCCAGTGCGACGAGGCGAGCCGCGATGTCAGGAGCGGCTGCTGCAGCCGCACCTTCATCTCTCATCTCCCCAGCCATGACCATCCCGTCGTCCAGGGACTTCCGCCCCGGCCCGAGGGCCACTTTCGACGCTACACGCTGAGGTCCTCCCAACGGGGGACGCGAGAGCAGTCATGACCAGCCAATTGCCGGTCACGTGGGTCGATCGACCCGGCCTGCCACGGGTCAGGAGTACGTCCGCCGAGGTCGACCGAATTGCGTGAGGGACGGGTTCGCGCGGCGCGCAGCAGCGCAATGCCGATGGGCGAGCCGGACATTCGCGTCCTCGTATGTGCCTCCTGACTCCACCGCGACAACGAAGTCCACGCACGGAAACGTGGCGCCCAGAGCCTCGCGACCGGCGGCGTCCCTTGCGCGATCCTGCTCGTAGGTGCGCGTGCCGCACAGCCAGCACTTGCCGCCCTGACGCTGCGCCACCTGCTGCCACGTGGGTGCCCCGCGACGAGCGGCCGCCTTGACCGGGTTCATTGCTCGCTTCGGCGCAGGGTTGCGCTGCCTGTCTCGACGCTCCCTGCGTGTCTGCCGCTTCTGCTGCCGATCTCGGTCCGCTCGACGAGCGTCGACCTCGCGCACGATGCGAGCTGTCAGGAGCACACCGGCGAGCGCCCCCAGGGCATCGGCGGCGAGGTCGGACCACTGGAACATTCGCGAGCCACCCATGCCCTGAGCCACCTCGAGCGCGAGGCCGAAGGTGATGACGATGCCCAGAGCCCACGGCCAGCTGAAGCGGCTCAGGACCGCAAGCGCACCGAGCACCAGGTATCCCAGCAGGTGCAGCAGCGTGTCGGAGAGCAGCAGATTTCCGGGGAGGTCCTCCGATGGCAGGAGCGAGCCCCAGGCGATGGCGACTGCGACCGCGGCCAGCAGGACACGCCACACGACTACTGCGCGGAAGGTCGTCACGCCACGACGCCTAGGACCATGCGATGCGCTGCTCCGCGAGCAGGCTCCGCAGGGCGTCGAGTTGCTCCCCGACCCGCGCTGGCGCGGTGCCGCCGAAGGCCGACCGCGAGTCCAGGGATCCGCGCACCGTCAGCACCGACCGCACATCAGGGGTCAGGCGCGGGGAGATCGACGCCAGGTCGCCCTCCGAGAGGTCCCAGAGCTCAACGCCCCGCTCCTCGGCCGCACGGACGGACGCACCGGCGATCTCGTGGGCCTCACGGAAGGGAACTCCCTGACGCACCAGCCACTCCGCGATGTCGGTCGCCAGCGCGAAGCCCTCCGGTGCCGACGCGGCCATGCGGGTGGTGTCGAACTCCAGCGTGGCGATCATTCCCGTCATGGCCGGCAGCACGAGAAGGAGCTGCTCGACGGTGTCGAACACCGGCTCCTTGTCCTCCTGCAGGTCGCGGTTGTAGCCGAACGGCAGCCCCTTGAGGGTCGCGAGCAGCCCCGTGAGGTTGCCGATGAGCCGGCCCGACTTGCCGCGGGCCAGCTCGGCGACGTCAGGGTTCTTCTTCTGCGGCATGATGGACGACCCGGTGGACCATGAATCGTGCAGACGCGCCCACCCGAATTCGCGTGAGGCCATGAGGATGACCTCCTCGCCGATCCGCGAGAGGTGCACGCCGATCATCGCGGCGGCGAACAGGAACTCCGCCACCCAGTCGCGATCGCTCGTCGCGTCGATCGAATTCGCGAGGGCCTCGTCGAAGCCAAGCTCGATCGCCACCGCCTGCGGATCCAGGCCCAGACTCGAGCCGGCAAGAGCCCCGGCCCCCAACGGCGATCGTGCCGCCCGACGATCCCAGTCCGCGAGCCGCTCGACATCGCGTGCGAGGGCGTGCACGTGCTTGGCGAGCTCATGCCCGAACGAGACCGGCTGCGCGTGCTGGAGATGGGTGAATCCCGGAGAGTAGGTATCCATGTGGGCCATCGCCTGGTCGAGCAGCGACTGCTGCAGGTCGGTCACGGCCAGTGCGATGTGGCGCACCTGATCGCGCAGATAGAGCCGGAAGTCGGTGGCCACCTGGTCGTTGCGGCTGCGCCCGGCACGGAGCCTGCCGCCGAGATCGCCGAGCCGCTCGATCAGGTTGCGCTCGATCGCGGTGTGGACGTCCTCGTCCGACGGGTCGGGGACCACGCGGCCAGCAGCGACATCCTCGGCCAGCGCATCGAGCGCATCCACCACCCGAGCGCGCTCGTCGTCGGTCAACAGGCCCGCCGAATGCAGGACGGAGGCGTGCGCCCTCGTCTGCCGGATGTCGTAAGGCGCCAGCCGCCAGTCGAAGTGGGTCGACAGGCTCAGGGCCGTCATCGCCTCCGAGGGGCCATCCTGAAAGCGTCCGCCCCACAGTCGCGTCGGCTGCGGATCGGTCACGGTGCTCTCCTCTGGTCGGCCATGCGCAGCAGCGCCTGGCACAGCTCCTGCGCGTCACGCTCGGTGCGCATGACGATGATGATGGTGTCGTCGCCAGCGACCGTGCCGACCGTATCGAACGTCAGGCTGCGGTCGAGGTGACCCGCGAGGAACTGGGCCGCACCCGGTGGGGTGTGCAGCACGGCGATCTGGCCCGCGGCCTCGGCGCGGACGAGCAGCTCGGACACCACCCTCGCGACCGCTGCCTCCTGCCCGGCTACGGGGATCGAGGTGTCAGCCTCTGCAGCCGCATCGATGACGTAGTGCTGACGGCCGTCACGGGCCTTCACCGCCCCGAGGGCGACGAGATCGCGCGACAGGGTCGCCTGCGTGACGTGCACGCCCTCATCCGCCAGGAGATGGCCGAGTTCCTCCTGCGAGGCGATCTCGTGCGTGGCCAGCAGGGCAGCGATCCGTGCACGCCGGGCCGTGGCCGTGCGTGGCGAGCCGTTCATGCCCGCGACTCCGCCACCGACACGCAGGCCGCCTCCCAGCGATCGATGGCCTCGTCGACGTCGGCGTCCGTCAGTACGAGCGGCGGTGCGAGGCGGATCGCGTCGGCAGCAACGGCGTTGACGAGCAGCCCGTGCTCACGGCAGGCGCGCTCGAGGTCGGCCGCCGGCGGTGCTGTCAGAGCGGCCGCCAGGAGCAGTCCCCGCCCGCGCACGTGATCCACGAGGCCACCCGAGCGCTCGACGAGGCCCGTCGCGAAACGCTCGTGCAGGAGGAGTGCCCGTTCCATCAGGCCGTCGGCCTCGATCGCATCGAGCACTGCCAGCGCGGCCGCGCAGGACACCGGATTGCCGCCGAACGTGGAGCCGTGCGAGCCGGGACGGAACATCCCCGCGCAGTCGCCGAACGCGATCACCGCGCCGATGGGCAGTCCGCCACCGAGCCCCTTGGCCAGGGTGACGACGTCTGGCCTGACGCCCTGCGCCTGAAAGGCGAACCAGGTACCGGTGCGCCCGATCCCGGTCTGCACCTCATCGAGAACGAGAAGCGCCCCATGGGCGTCCGCGATCTCCCGCGCGCGAGTGAGATAGCCGTCGGGAGGCACGATGACACCGCCCTCCCCCTGGATCGGCTCGAGCATGATCGCAGCGACCGATGAGTCGACGACTGCGGCGAGCGCTTCTGCATCCCCGTACGGCACGACCGTCACGTCGCCCGGCAGCGGACGGAAGGGATCCTGCTTCGCGGGCTGGGCAGTCAGCGACAACGCACCCATCGTGCGTCCATGGAAGGAGCCCTGCGCGACGACCATGCCGGTGCGGCCGGTGAGGCGGGCCAGCTTGAACGCGGCCTCATTCGCCTCGGCACCTGAGTTGCAGAAGAACACCCGTGCTGAGGTGTCGCCGGCCATCGCGACCAGGCGCTCGGCCAGCCGGATCGCGGGCTCGGTCGCATGCAGGTTGCTCGTATGCCCGATGGTGCCCAACTGCGTCGCGATCGCGTCCACGAGACGCGGATCGGCGTGGCCGAGCGCATTGACCGCTATGCCGGCGAGCAGGTCGATGTACTCACGGCCGTCCGCGTCCCAGACGCGGGCGCCGCTGCCTCGCACGAGCATGATCCCCGGAGTCCCGTAGTTCTCCATGAGGGCGTGCTGCCATCGCTCCTGCCAGGGACTCGGTGCGGGCATACCCGGAGTCGTCGTCATGCTGGCTCCTTCGGGAGCACCATCGTCCCGATGCCGGAGTCGGTGAAGACCTCGAGCAGCAGGCTGTGCGGAACGCGTCCGTCGATCACGGTCGCCCGCGGGACACCGCCCTCGACCGCACGCAGGCAGGCCTCCATCTTGGGCACCATCCCACTCTCCAGAGTGGGCAGCATCGCCCGCAGTCGCTCGGCCCCGATCGCCGCGATGAGAGAGCCCCGATCGGGCCAGTCCGCATACAGGCCCTCTACGTCCGTCAGCACGATCAGCTTCTGGGCGCCCAGTGCGATGGCGAGGGCGGCGGCAGCGGTGTCGGCGTTGACGTTGTAGGAGGTGCCATCGTCCCCTCGAGCGACCGTCGACACGACCGGGATGAGCCCGCTGTCGAGGAGCTGCTCGACGAAGTCAGGACGCACGCTGACGACATCGCCCACCTGCCCGATGTCGACCTCCTCGCCATCGACCAGCGCCCCGCGACGCTCGGCCGTGAACAGCTGGGCGTCCTCGCCCGAGAGGCCGACGGCGTACGGTCCGTGATCGTTGAGCAGGCCCACGAGCTCCCGCTGCACCTGGCCGACCAGCACCATCCCGACGACGTCCATCACCTCGGGAGTCGTGACGCGCAGTCCGCCCTTGAACTCCGAGTCGACTCCGAGCCGAGCCAGCATCGTGCTGATCTGCGGGCCCCCACCGTGCACGACGACGGGGCGCAGCCCGGCGAGACGCAGGAACAGGACGTCCTCGGCGAAGCCCGCCTTCAGTGCGTCGTCGGTCATCGCGTTGCCGCCGTACTTGACGACGACGGTGGCGCCCTGCCACCGCTCGAGCCATGGCAGCGCCTCGGCCAGCACGGCCGCCTTGGCCTCCGCGGCCTTCACGTCGGTCATGGCACTCCTGTCAGGGGAAGGGTCGAGGGGTGATGCCCTCGGCGAGGAATCAGGTGGAGTAGGCGGAGTTCTCGTGGACGTATTCCGCCGTGAGGTCGTTCGTGAGCACGGAGGCCGAGGCGGACCCGGCTCGAAGGTCCACGACGATGCGGGCCAGACGCCCGGTCATGTCGACGAGGTCGCGTGACTCCCCCACACCGCCCGCCTTGCACACCCACACGTCGTTGATCGCCACGTCGACCCGATCGGGCTCGAATGCGGCCGCTGTCGTGCCGAGTGCCGACAGGATGCGACCCCAGTTCGGGTCCTCTCCGTGGATCGCGCACTTGAGCAGGTTGCTGCGCGAGATCGCGCGAGCAGCCTCCAGGGCATCGGCCTCGGTCGCGGCGTTGACCACGGTGATGTCGATGTCCTTCGAGGCCCCCTCGGCATCGCCGATGAGCTGCCGGGCGAGGTCCGCGCAGACCTCCGTGACGGCATCGGTGAATGAGGCGGGATCGGGTGCCACCCCGGATGCGCCGCTCGCGAGCAGCAGGACGGTGTCGTTGGTGCTCATGCAGCCGTCGGAGTCGATCCGGTCGAAGGTGAGGGACGTCGCGATGCGCAGGGCCGATTCCGCGAGGTCGGCGTCGATGACGGCATCGGTCGTGACGACCACGAGCATGGTGGCGAGGGCCGGGGCGAGCATGCCCGCGCCCTTGGCCATGCCGCCGACGGTGTAGCCGCCGGTCGTGACGGCCGCGGTCTTCGGCACGGTGTCGGTCGTCATGATCGACACGGCAGCAGCCGCTCCACCATCGGGGGTCAGTGCCGCGATGACCGCATCGACGCCCGCGAGGAGGCGGTCCATCGGCAGCCGCTCGCCGATCAGGCCGGTCGAGCACACCGCAACATCCCCCGCGCCGGTTTCGACACCTGCGGCCGTCAGCGCGGCAGCGACGTGCTCGGCGGTGCGATGGGTGTCGGCGAAGCCCTCGGGGCCGGTGCAGGCATTGGCGCCGCCGGAGTTGAGGATCACGGCGCGCACCTCGCCGTCGGCGACCACCTGACGAGACCACAGCACCGGCGCCGCCGCGAACCTGTTCGCGGTGAACACGCCTGCAGCGACAGCCAACGGGCCGTCATTGACGACGAGCGCGACGTCCGGGCGCCCTGACGCCTTCAGGCCCGCGGTGACGCCGGCGGCCCGGAACCCGGCAGGAGACGTCACGGTCATGGCGCAACTCCGTTCGCGGACAGGCCGGCGGTCTCGTCGAGGCCGAGGATCAGGTTGGCGTTCTGCAGAGCCTGGCCGGCCGCGCCCTTGCCGAGGTTGTCGATGGCTGCGTCGACGACGACGCGCCCGGCGTGCTCATCGACCGCGCTCTGCAGGTGCACGGCGTTCGCACCACCGCCGGAGGACGTCTGGGGCCACTGCCCAGCGGGCAGCACACGGACGATGGGATCGTCGGCGTATGCGTCGA
>CAIZPS010000133.1 GCA_903934925.1 uncultured bacterium
GGGCACCTCGGGTGCTCCCAGCAGCACGTCCGATGACAAGCTCGACGACTCCTACGACGTGGTCGAGGATCCTTACGCTGACGATCCGTACGCCAAGTACTACGACGACGACGACGAGGACGCCACCAAGGCCTGACGGCTCAGCGGGGATGCTCCCCGACGACCCGCACCGCTCCCCCGGCACCGCCCTTCGCCTCCGCATCGCCTGTCTCCCCGGCCCGGCGCTCGCGCACCTCACCGCTCACCCACGCCGGCACACCGCGCTCCGCCAGCAGGGCAAGCGCGCGATCGGCGTCCACCGCTGACACCACGGCGATCATGCCGATGCCCATGTTGAACGTGCGCTCGAGATCGAGGCGTTCGACGCGGCCGAGTTCACCGATCAGCCCGAAGACGGGAGCCGGAGCCCAGGTGGATCGATCGAGGTCGACGGCCGCATGCGCGGGCAGCACGCGCGCGAGGTTGGCAGCGAGCCCACCGCCCGTGACGTGGCTGAAGGCATGGACGTCGACGGCCTCGACGAGCGCGAGGCAGTCGCGCGCGTAGATGCGCGTGGGTTCGAGGAGCTCCTCGCCGACAGTGCGGCCGAGTTCATCGCGGTAGGCGTGCAGGCCCGGACCACCATCGCCCAGCAGGACCATGCGTGCGAGCGAGTAGCCATTGGAGTGCAGGCCGGACGATCCCATGGCGATGACGACGTCGCCGACGGTCACGCGGTCGGGGCCGAGCAGGCGATCGGCGTCGACGATGCCCGTGCCCGCGCCCGCGACGTCGTACTCGTCCGGCTCCATCAGGCCGGGATGCTCGGCCGTCTCACCACCAACCAAGGCACAGCCTGCACGGTGGCAGCCCTCCGCTATGCCCGACACAATCGCCGCGATCCGCTCCGGCACCACCGAGCCCACGGCGATGTAGTCGGTCATGAACAACGGCTCAGCACCGCACACGACGATGTCGTCGATCACCATCGCGACCAGGTCGATCCCGATGGTGTCGTGGACGTCGAGAGCACGGGCCACCGCGATCTTGGTGCCGACGCCGTCCGTCGAGGTGGCCAGCAGCGGCCGGGTGAATCGCGAGAAGGCCGAGATGTCGAAGAGTCCGGCGAAGCCGCCGAAGTCACCCACTACCTCCGGGCGCTGCGCCCGGGCGATGGAGGCTCGCATCAGTGCCACGGCGCGCTCACCCGCCTCGACGTCGACGCCCGCGGCCGCGTAGGACGCTCCAGGAGTCATCACGGACGATCCAGGGCGTCGGTGGCACCTCCACCGAGCAGCGTGGCGACGCCCTCGACATCGGCACCGACGGACTGCGCGCGTCGCTCGATTCCCTCGAGGACGTGCTTGCCCAGCAGCTCCGGCTCTGGCAGTTCGACGGGATACACACCGTCGAAGCACGCCCGGCACAGGCGCTCCTTCGGCAGCGCCGTCGCCTCGACCAGCTGCTCGAGATCGACGTAGGCCAGGGAGTCCGCACCGAGTGAGGTGCAGATCTCGTCGACCGAGAGTCCGTTCGCGATGAGCTCGGCGCGGCTGGCGAAGTCGATGCCGTAGAAGCACGGCCACTTCACCGGCGGGCTCGA
>CAIZPS010000134.1 GCA_903934925.1 uncultured bacterium
CCACTCGCGGGGGAGGCTGGGGGTGGATCAGCCGAGGTCGAGCAGGCCCGAGGGGGTGAGCGCGACGTCGACGCAGCAGTCGTGGTCCTCGACCGGGACCTCCGACAGCACCTCGTCGTCGAACAGCACGACAACGATGAGCGGCCCACCGTCGACGTGACGAGGAAACGTCGCGAGCATGCGATCGAAGTAGCCGCCGCCCTGTCCGAGTCGACGTCCCATCTCGTCGACGGCAAGTCCGGGCACGAACATGACATCCATGCCCACGAGGTCGGCGGGACGCACGGCAGGCCCCTCCGGCTCTCGGATGCCGAAAGGCCCGTGGTGCAGGGGTGTTCCGAGGCGGTACGCCACCCAGGCGAGGTCCTCTCCTTCCACTCGGGGCACCCACATCGCGTGGTGGTCGGCGTGCGCAAGGCCGATCAACTGGTCTGTCCCCGGCTCGGTGGGCTGAGACAGGTGCGCGGCGACGAGCAGCGGCATGTCGCCAGCAGGTCCGTCGGCCAGGCTGCGCAGCAGATGGCTCCCATGCTGGGCGATCGCGCCGGCCGCGCGATCGCGCTCCTCGGGCGTTCGCTCGCGCCGGGCGGCGCGGATGCGTGCGCGAAGCGCGTCCTTGGCGGCACCGGGGGTGCTGTCGGGATCGCTCACGAGGCACATGCTGCACCACCGAGATCCTCTAGGGTCGGGTCATGGCGAATCACGGGAACGTGCGCAAGGCCGTCATCCCCGCGGCCGGCCTCGGCACGCGCTTTCTGCCGGCCACGAAGGCCACGCCGAAGGAGATGCTTCCCGTCGTCGACAAGCCGGCCATCCAGTACGTCGTCGAGGAGGCGGTCGAGGCGGGTCTGGAGGACGTCCTGTTCATCACCGGGCGCAGCAAGCGCCCGCTGGAGGACCACTTCGATCGCAACCTCGAGCTCGAGCAGGTGCTCGAGAGCAAGGGTGACGTGGAGCGGCTCGCCGCCGTCACGGCGTCGACGAACCTCGGGCGCATCCATTACGTCCGGCAGGGCGATCCCCTCGGTCTCGGCCATGCGGTTCTCATGGCTGAGAGCCATGTGGGCCCCGAGCCGTTCGCCGTGCTCCTCGGCGACGACCTCATCGACCCCCGTGACCCGGTTCTGCAGTCGATGCTCGACGTCCGTGCGGAGCGCGGCGGGTCGGTCATCTGCCTCATGCGCGTTCCTCGGGAGACCATCAGCTTGTACGGATGCCCCGCGGTCGTGGCCACGGATCGAGATTCCGTCCTCCACGTCACCGACCTCGTCGAGAAGCCCGACGTCGCCGATGCGCCGAGCGACTATGCGGTCATCGGGCGCTACGTCCTCGACCCGGCGGTGTTCGACGTGCTACGGGCCACGGCTCCCGGGCGAGGCGGGGAGATCCAGTTGACCGATGCCCTGCGCGTCCTCGCAGGAATGCCGCCGGAGACGGGCGGGGGAGTGCACGGTTTCGTCTTCGAAGGACGCCGCTACGACACCGGTGATCGGCTCTCGTACCTTCAGGCGGTCATCACCCTGGCCGTCGAGCGCGACGACATCGGCCCGGATCTGAGAACCTGGCTGACCGAGTTCACTGCGCGGATGTGAGCGTCATGGCGATGCGGCCCTGGCCCGTCACTCTCGCCCTCGGCGATGTGGGGCTGCGTCCCCTGCGCCAGACCGATGCCCGGCGTTGGCGCGAGGTGCGGCGGCGCAACGCTGAGTGGCTCCGGCCGTGGGAGGCCACGCTTCCGATGGAGGGGCTCACCTCCGGTGATGTCATCCCGACCTTCTCGATGATGGTGCGGCGCCTGCGCCGGGAGGCCCGCGAGGGTCGCGTACTGCCCTGGGCCCTCACCTACCAGGGCGACCTCGTCGGTCAGGTCACCGTCGGCGGCATCACGTGGGGCTCGCTGCGCTCCGCCTACATCGGCTATTGGATCGATCAGGACTTGGCTGGTCGCGGAATCACGCCGACGGCGGTGGCCATGGCCTTGGACTATTGCTTCGAGGATCTGAAGCTGCATCGCATCGAGATCAACATCCGACCCGAGAACGCCGCCTCCCTGCGGGTGGTGGAGAAACTCGGGCTGCGGTTGGAGGGCGACCGCACCTCGTACCTGCACATCGACGGCCAGTGGCGGGACCACCTGGTGTTCGTGGCCATGGCGGGGGACTTCCCGGAGGGCCTGACCTCGCGCGTCGCGCGCCAGCCGCACTGACACGTCTCTGACAGCTCACTGACAACTCACCTACGACTCACTGACGCCCCGCCAGCACCACGCGACACGCCGAAGACGTTCAACCTTCGGCCTCCCCCATGTTTCCGCCGTGTCGGCATAGCGTTCCCACCGTGACAGGCGTGATCTACGTAGTGATCATCGGCCTGTGGGCTGCGGTGCTCATCCCCATCTGGCTGCGCCGTCACGATCAGATCAGCGAAGTCAGATCGACCGCGCGCTTCTCGTCGGCCATGAAGACCCTTGGCGGTCGCGGCCGACCCCGGTACGCATCCGGTGTCGATGACCAGGGGGCGTACTACTCCACCGCCGCACCGACCGTCTCGGGGGGGCGGTCCGCGGCAGGACAGTACGACGACACGGAGGCCCGCATGAGGCGTGGCGCACCAGATCAGCGAGCGGCCCGTTCAGCCTGGGCAGACGACGCCGGGGGCCTTGATCCCTCCTACGAGCGCGAACTCGTCCGGCGTGCTGCGGCGACCCGCCGGACCATGGTGCTCGGCACCCTGACCGCGATCCTGCTGGTCACGCTGCTCCTGGCGATCGCCTCTGTCCTTCCCAAGTGGGTCCCGATCCTGGCCGCTGTCCCCGTCGTCGCCTTCGTCCTGGCCACTGCCATGACGGCTTCGGCGCGCGCTGCCACCTCCTCGCGTCCATCTGCCCGCGTGTCGGCTCGTCGGGAGTCCGGCCGCTCGACGGCCCGGCGCGCGGAGCGGCCTGACGAGGCGCCTGCTGTCGTCAGTGCTCAGGCCGACGACTGGGAGTCCTGGAATGCCTGGGATGACGACGATGCCTGGGATGCGGTGCCGACCACGCTTCCCACGTATGTCAGCGCTCCGCGGGCGTCCGCCGTACCGCGGGAGATCGACCGGGCGCACTCCGGCGAGTGGAGCGGTGAGGCGATGGTTGAGACGGCGCGCGCGATGCGTTCGCGCCCGGCGTCGGAGCCCGTTCCGTCGTACGCGGACGTGGATCATTCTGCGGACACCGCAGAGATTCCCGTTGTCGACTACCGCGACGCCCGGGCGGCCAACCAGTAGCCCTGTCGGGGGCTGGCGTTGGCCTTGCTACCCTGCACTCCTGTTCCAGGGGCTGTAGCGCAGCTGGTAGCGCACCTCGTTCGCAACGAGGGGGTCAGGGGTTCGAGTCCCCTCAGCTCCACAGATTTCATCCGCTTACCGGCTCAATTCCGCAGAATTGCGCCGGTTTCGCGTCTGGGATGCTGATCTCATCCGGAAAGCGGATCAGTTCGTGTGACGCCGATCAGATCCACGACTCGAACCACATCCGCATGCGCCACGAGTCGTACGGGATCACCTCGCCCGTCCAGACCGGATAGAACCACCACGCGGCGATCACCATCGCCAGCACGATCAGGCCGACGGCCAGCGCCCCCTCGCGTCGGCGCCGAGGTGTCGCATCGGTCGAACCCAGCATCGCTCCGAGGGTCATGGCCACGGCCATGACGACGAAGGGCGAGATCACGACCGTGTAGAAGGTGAAGACCGTACGGTCGAGGTAGAGCAGCCACGGCAGCCATCCAGCGGCGATGCCGACGAGCACGGCTCCGGAGCGCCAGTCCCGCGCGCCGATCCACCGCCAGAGCTGGAACAGCACGGCCGCGATGCCGAACCACCAGATGAGCGGGTTGCCGAGGGCCGTGACCGCTGACGAGCACGTCGCTGCGCCGCACACGGTCATTCCGTCATCGACACTCTCGTAGAAGAACGACGTCGGACGGGCCTGGAATGGCCACGACAGCGGATTGCTGGCATACGAGTGCTCGCTGCTGAGGCCGACGTGGAAGTTCCACGCCTCCGAGTGGTAGTGGATGAGGGCGCGGAGGGCCTCGGGGACGATGCTCGCGGGCTGGCCAGCTGCCCAGTCGCGCGCGTACCCCATGTCACTGGTGATCCACCCTGTCCACGAGACGAGGTAGACCACGGCGACGATGGCGAGAGAGACGAGTCCGGCAGGTATGGCGTCGCGCAGCACCGTCGCACGCCACGGCCAGGTCACGCCGACTGCTCGGCGCGCGGAGACGTCCCAGACGACGGACATCAGGAGGAACAGTGCGACGAACCATAGGCCGGACCACTTGACGCCGACCGCCATGCCCAGAGCGAAGGCGGCCGCCCACCGCCAAGGACGCAGTCCGAAGCGTGGCCCCCACTGTGTGGCAGTCGAGACGATCCCGTCGCGTTCGACCCGTCGCGCGAGACGGGCGCGAGTGGCGTCGCGGTCGATCAGCAGCAGTCCGAATGCCGCGAGTACCCAGAACGACAGGATCAGGTCCAGCAGCCCAGTGCGGCTGAGAACCAGATGCATGCCCTCGATCGCGAGTAGGAGCCCGGCGAGAGTTCCGATGACGTCCGAGCGCGTGAGCCGGCGGACGATTCGGGCAATCATCAGAATTGAGAGCGTGCCCAGCAGGGCCACCGCGAAACGCCATCCGAACGGGGTGGCTCCGAACAGCCACTCGCCGACGGCGATGGTCCACTTTCCCACGGGAGGATGAACCACGAACGCTGGCTCGGACGTGAAGATGTCGACGGTGCGCCAGTTGCCATCGGACTGCAGAAGGACCTCGTTGGCGTTCTCGACGGTCGCCATCTCTACGCCGTTGCGCAGCAGCGACAGTGCGTCCTTCGGGTAGTAGGTCTCGTCGAACATGACGGCATGGGGCCGACCCAGCTCGACGAAGCGCAGCAGCCCCCCGATGATCATGACGACGACGGGGCCGATCCAGCCGATCCACCCGCGCGACGGCATAGGCGGCACGAGGCGGTCAGGCAGGGATGCGATGTCGCGTCGGGGGGCACCGTGCGTCGGTGCGGCTGTCCCCGTGGCGGTCACCGGGTCATCGTAGGTCCGCTGTCAGGATGACGGCATGGGTGACGCAGGTTCGGGCCGGATCGTGCTGGCCGCCACCCCACTGGGCAATGTGCGCGACGCATCGCCGCGCCTGGTCGATGCGCTCGGCTCGGCCGATGTGGTGGCAGCCGAGGACACCCGGCGGGTGCGTCGACTCGCTGGTGATCTGGGCGTCACCATCAGCGGACGTGTCGTCTCGTTCTACGACGCAGTGGAACGTGAGCGCTCCGTCGAGCTTGTGGACCGGGCTGAAGCAGGCGATGTGGTGCTCGTCGTCACCGACGCGGGGATGCCGACCGTGAGCGACCCAGGATTCCGGTTGGTCTCCCTTGCCGCCGACCGTGGCGTGCCGGTCTCCGTCCTTCCGGGGCCAAGTGCTGTGCTGGCCGCCCTCGCGGTGTCGGCCCTTCCCGTTGACCGGTTCTGTTTCGAGGGGTTCCTCCCGCGCAAGGCCGGGGAGCGCAAGACACGGATCGCCGACCTGGCCGCGGAGCCGCGCACGATGGTCTTCTTCGAGGCACCACATCGGCTCGCCGACATGCTCTCCGCACTCGCCGACGGGCTGGGCGACGAACGGGCCGGTGTCGTGTGTCGGGAGCTGACCAAGACGTACGAGGAGATCAGGCGCGGGGGATTGCGAGAACTCGCCGAGTGGGCCAGGCAGGGAGTCAAGGGTGAGATCACCGTCATCGTCTCCGGTGCCAGTGCAGACGAGGTCCGCGGATCGTCGGGTCTGCGCGCCGCGCCGGACTGGGTGGCTGCGGTCGAGGCAGCTGAGACCGCCGGCATCCCTCGCCGCGAGGCGATCGCGGATGTGGCGCGCAGGGCCGGGGTTCCGAAGCGGGAGGTCTACGACGCGGTCGTGAAGGCCTCGCCGGCGCGAAAGTAGGATCGCGGCATGGCCGAGCCCAAGGCGTTCTTCCTCTCCACGCCTATCTACTACGTCAACGACGCCCCTCACATCGGCCACGCCTACACCACCACCGCGGGCGACGTCGCCACGCGCTGGCGTCGCCAGCGTGGCGAGGAGGTCTGGTTCCTGACCGGAGTCGACGAGCACGGCACCAAAGTGCAGCGGGCGGCCGAGAAGGGCGGGGTTTCCCCCCAGGAGTGGGTCGACCGACTCGTTGCGCAGTCCTGGCTGCCCGTGCTCGAGACAATCGATGCTGCCAATGACGACTTCATCCGCACGACCGAGCCACGGCATCGCGATCGCGTCCAGCTCTTCTGGCAGCGGGTCAAGGACAACGGATACGTGTACTCGGCCGAGTACGAGGGCCCCTACTGCGTGGGCTGCGAGGAGTTCAAGCTCGCGGGCGACCTCGCGGAGGGCGAGGGTGAGTTCGCGGAGCAGCTCGTGTGCCCCGTGCACGGACGTCCGGCGGAACAACTGCAGGAGACGAACTGGTTCTTCCAGCTGAGCGTCTTCGCGGACCGCCTTCTGCAGCACTACGAGGCCCATCCCGAGGCGATCCAGCCGCGCAGCGCGTACAACGAGGTGATGTCGTTCGTCCGTCAGGGCCTGGTCGACATCTCCATGTCCCGCTCGAGCGTCTCGTGGGGCATTCCCTTGGCCTGGGATGCCCAGCAGGTCACCTATGTGTGGTTCGACGCCCTGCTGAACTACGCGACGGCCGTGGGCTACGGCGCCGAGCCCGGCACGGCAGACGCTGAGCGCTTCGCCCGCGTGTGGCCGCCAGACGTCAACCTCGTCGGCAAGGACATCCTGCGCTTCCACGCGGTGTACTGGCCGGCGATGCTCATGGCAGCCGGGCTCGAGCCGCCCCGCAAGGTCTTCGCCCACGGCTGGCTCCTTGTGGGCGGGGAGAAGATGTCCAAGTCGAAGCTGACGGGCATCGCACCGGAGCAGATCATCGACACCTTCGGCTCCGATGCCTTCCGCTACTACTTCCTGCGTGCCATCCAGTTCGGCCAGGACGGATCGTTCTCTTGGGAGGACATGCACGCGCGCTACACGGCAGAACTCGCGAACGGCCTGGGCAACCTGGCCTCACGCGGCACTGCGATGGTGGTGCGCTACCGCGACGGTGAGCTTCCCGCCGGTCACGACCTCACCGATGCCGAGCGGCAGATCGTCGACTCTCTAGCCCGCACGGTTTCGGTGGCTGATCCCGCGTTCTGCGAGCTCGACTTCTCGACCGGTATCGTCGCCGTCAAGGAGTTCATCGATCTCGTCAACCTGTACGTCACGGAGCAGGAGCCGTGGGTCCTGGCGAAGGACGAGGCTCAGTCGGCGCGCCTCGATGTTGTCCTCGCGACGATCTGCGAGTCGCTCCGCGCTATCGCGGTGCTGTACAACCCGCTGATGCCCAAGGCAATGTCCTCGCTGTGGGAGCAGCTGGGTGCGCAGGCGCAACTGGGGCCCCGTGCGGAGCAGCGCATCGTCGACGTTGCGAGCTGGGGGCAGCTGCCCGCCGGTACCCGCATCACCAAGGGGGACTCGCTCTTCCCTCGCATCGAGGAAGCGTAAGTGGCGTCGGAGCAGTCCCAGGTGCTGCCACCTGAGGCGCCCGCGCCACTGGCAGCCCCCGTCATCGACTCTCACACGCACCTGAACCTGCACGACCGCTACCTGCACGGGGAGTCGGTACCTGACCCGGACGAACTGCTGGCGATGGCGGCGTCGGTCGGTGTGCCGAAGGTCGTCCAGATCGGCTGCGATGTCGCGTACGCGCGTCACTCGATCGAGCTCGCGCGCACGCGGCCCGATGTCGCCGTCGGGGTGGCGATCCATCCGAATGACGCCGCGCGCATCCACGAGCGCGAGGGAGCAGCTGCACTCGATCGGGCCATCGACGAGATCGCGGTGCTCGCAGCAGACGATGTCGTCCGCGCCGTTGGCGAGACGGGGCTCGACTACTACCGCACGAATGCTCCTCTGCATGCCGCCCAGCAGCACTCCTTCCGTCGCCATATCGCGATCGCCAAGGGCCTCGGGAAGGCGCTGGTGATCCACGATCGCGACTCCCACGACGATGTCATCAGCGTGCTCGAGAGCGAGGGACCTCCGGAGCGAGTTGTCTTCCACTGCTTCAGCGGTGACGCCGACATGGCACGCTACTGCAGCGATCGCGGCTGGTACCTGTCGTTCGCCGGTCCCGTCACCTACAAGGCGAACGAGTCGCTGCGTCAGGCTCTTGATGTGACGCCCGACCACCTGCTCCTGGTCGAGACCGATGCCCCGTATCTGACACCGGTGCCCCATCGAGGCAGGCCGAACGCGTCCTACCTCATGCCGCACACCGTCCGCGCGATGGCGGAGCGGCGGGGTACCGGTGAAGCAGAACTGTGCCGCCTGCTCTACGAGAACACCCAACGCGCCTTCGGATCCTGGTGAGTGAAGCAGGGGCGACGCCGGCGGAGCGCGCCGACGCGGCGGCCCTCCTCGGCGGCCGCGACGTCCGGGCGCTGGCGGAGCGGTTGGGCCTGCGTCCTACGAAACGGCTGGGCCAGAACTTCGTGACCGATCCCAACACGGTTCGGCGGATCGTCAGCGCAGCGCGCCTGACTCCTGACGACGTCGTTCTGGAGGTCGGGCCCGGACTCGGCAGCCTCACCCTCGCCCTGCTCCCGCACGCGCAGGCGGTGATCGCCGTGGAGCTCGATCCTGTGCTCGCCGAGCAACTGCCGCACACCGTGCAGGCGCGACTCCCGGGTCACGCCCATCGGCTGACCGTCCTCCACGCCGACGCGCTCCGCATCATCGAGCTTCCCCGTGAGCCGACGGCCCTCGTCGCGAACCTGCCCTACAACGTCGCGGTCCCCGTGGTGCTGCACCTGCTTGAGGTGTTCCCGTCGCTGGCGAAGATCCTCGTCATGGTCCAGAAGGAGGTGGCGGACCGGCTTGCCGCCGGCCCCGGCAGTCGCGTGTACGGGGTGCCCAGCGTGAAGGCCCGGTGGCACTGCTCTGTCGAGGCCGCTGGCGATGTCGGCACTTCCGTCTTCTGGCCTGCTCCGCACGTCGAGTCTGGGCTGGTGCGCATGACCCGTCATGAGCCTCCAGAGTGCCGCTCGGGAATGACTGCCGTCTTCTCCGTTGTCGACGCAGCATTCGCGCAGCGCCGCAAGACCCTGCGTGCCGCTCTGGCGTCACTGGCGGGGTCACCCGGTGCGGCGGAGGCAGCCCTGCGCGCGGCAGGTGTCGATCCGTCCACTCGCGGTGAGCAACTGTCGGTGGACGACTTCGCGCGGGTTGCCGATGCGCTCGGGACGGCTTCCCTCGTCGAGGCGGACTAGCCTGCGGTCATGGGTGCGGCATCGGTCACAGTCCGGGTGCCCGCGAAGGTGAACCTGCAGTTGTCGGTAGGCCCGTTGCGTGCGGACGGCTTTCACGAGCTCGCGACCGTCTTTCATGCCGTCAACCTGTGCGACGAGGTGATCGCGCGACCGTCCGCCGGGGGCATCCGACTGAGCGTGTCCGGGGAGGGGGCGGAAATCCTCCCGCTGGATGACGCGAATCTCGCCCACCGGGCCGCGACCCTCGTGGCCGAGCGGTTGGGTCTCGCTCCTGACGTCGAGCTCCACCTGAACAAGGCCATCCCCGTCGCCGGAGGCATGGCCGGTGGCAGTGCCGACGCGGCAGCCGCTCTCGTCGCGTGCGACGCCCTGTGGCGCGGGAGCCTGGGCCGCGATGAGCTCTCCGTCCTGGCGGCGGCCCTCGGTTCCGATGTGCCGTTCGCCCTGCAGGGGGGTACGGCGATCGGCACGGGTCGTGGCGAGCGGCTGACCCCCGTGCTGTCCCGCGGGTCCTTCTCCTGGGTGTTCGCCCTCGCCGACGGAGGCCTGTCCACGCCGGCGGTGTATGCCGAGTGCGATCGGCTCCGAGAGGGGCGCTCCACCCCGGAGCCGTATGTCTCGGACATGCTGCTGCAGGCTCTGGCGGCCGGCGATCCGCTGCTGCTCGGCAAGGCCCTCCATAACGACCTGCAGTCGGCGGCCATTTCCCTGCGGGCATCGCTGTCCGACCTGCTGGAGATCGGCGACGATCTCGGCGCCCTGGGTGGGATCGTGTCCGGCAGTGGACCCACGTGCGCCTTCCTCGCCCGGGATGGCGAGCATGCTCTCGACCTCGCGGTGGGGCTGACCTCCACCGGGCTGTGCCGCACCGTGCGCACGGCGACCGGCCCGGTCGCTGGGGCACGGGTGATCGGCTGAGCGGCTCGGCACAGCATCCGCTGGCGGATGGAATGGGCACAGCATCCGCTGGCGGATGGAATGGGCACAGCATCCGCTGGCGGATGGAATGGGCAGATTCACGCCGATCCCGGATCAAATCTGCAGAAGTGATCCGGAAAGCGGACCAAATCTGGGGGTGTTCGCGCTGGGCGTAGCGCTTGGCCGCCTGTGGCGGAACATCCGGTAGCGCGAGAGGGTTGGTCCGGGGGAGAGCGCCATAACTCCCGGTTATGGTTGGTTCACGGCGACGGAACGGAGTGCTTGGGATGTTCGAGAGGTTCACCGATCGGGCCCGACGGGTCGTGGTGCTCGCGCAGGAAGAGGCGCGGATGCTGAACCACAACTACATCGGCACCGAGCACATCCTGCTGGGCCTGATCCACGAGGGCGAGGGCGTCGCTGCCAAGGCCCTCGAGAGCCTGGGCATCTCCCTGGAGGCCGTGCGCCAGCAGGTCGAGGAGATCATCGGCCAGGGCCAGCAGGCCCCTAGCGGGCACATCCCCTTCACCCCGCGCGCCAAGAAGGTCCTGGAGCTGTCCCTGCGCGAGGCTCTGCAACTCGGTCACAACTACATCGGCACCGAGCACATCCTGCTGGGCCTGATCCGCGAGGGCGAGGGTGTCGCCGCCCAGGTCCTCGTCAAGCTTGGCGCTGACCTCAACCGAGTCCGCCAGCAGGTCATCCAGCTGCTGAGCGGCTACCAGGGCAAGGAGCC
>CAIZPS010000135.1 GCA_903934925.1 uncultured bacterium
GCCCGCACCGGTCCGGAGCACGACGGAGCCCGTCACGCCTGCGGCGTGACGGGCTCCGGGATGGCACGGGCCGGCCTCAGCGGAACTGGCGGAAGAACGTCGCCACGTCGTCCACGTAGATGTCCGGCACCTCCAGTGGCGCGAAGTGGCCACCGTCGTCGTGCACCCGGTACTGCTGCAGATTGAAGTACTTCTCCGTCCAGGTCATCGGCGGCTTGTAGATCTCACCCGGGTAGATGCCGACGGCCGTCGGCGCGCTCACGACCGGGAAGTTCGTATGCGACGGCTTCCAGGGGTTGCCGCGGCACTCCCAGTAGTACCGCGACGACGTGCCTCCGGTGTTGGTGAGGAAGTAGACCGCCGCCGTCGTGACGAGGTCCTCCTTGGGCCACACGCGCTCGAAGGCCTCCGTGCCCACGCCGCGCTCGGCCAGACCCCAGAAGTACCGCTTCTCGGTGATCCAGGCCAGCTGCCCGGCGGGAGAGTCCGCCACCAGGGCGGCGAGGGTCTGCGGCTTCGTCAGTTGGATCTCTCCGTAGCCGCTCTCGTTCTCCACGAACAGTTTTCCACGCTCGAACCAGCCGGCCTCGTCAGCGCTGTACTCGCTGGCCGCCGGCAGACCCAGTTGCGGATCGAAGAGGACTCCGGGAGGAGCATCCGGGTGCTCGGGAAGGTAGTGGCTCATCTGCGCCGGGAAGTGCGTGTAGATGCCGTAGAGATCGTCGGCGTACTTGTGACCGTGCTGCTGGGCCACGAGGGCTCCCCAGTCGCCGCCCGCGGTCGCGTACTTCTCGTATCCCAGAACGTCCTTCATGAGCGTGTTCTCGAGATCCGCGGTGTGCCACCAGTTCCACCCCGGCTCGGTGAGCGGGGAGGAGAATCCGTAGCCGGGCAGGGAGATCAGCACGACGTCGAACGAGTCCGCGGGATCTCCACCGTAGGCGGCCGGATCCGTCAATGGCCCGATGACCTTGCGCACGTCCCAGAACGTCCATGGCCAGCCATGGTGGAGCAGCAGGGGCATCGGGTTGGGGCCCTTGCCCTTGACGTGGATGAAGTGCAGCGGCACTCCCATGAGGTCGACCTTGTAGTGCGGGAACTCATTCATGCGGCGCTCGACATCGCGCCAGTCGTACTCGTTGATCCAGTAGTCGACCAGCTGACGGTGGTAGGCCGTGTTGTAGCCGTACTTCCAGTCGTCGTTGGCGAAGTCCTGCGGGAAGCGCGTCCGGCGCAGCCGCTCGTACATGTCCTCCAGATCGGCATCGGGGATGTCGATCCGGAACTCGCGGACGTCGTAGTCACCCTGTGCCATGACGTCGCTCCTTCCTGGTGCGCCTGCCGGGCCGCTCCCGTGCAGGGATATGTATTTAGAGCGTGAGAATACATGCACACTGAGCTCTTGTCTCCCCCCTTTTCCGGAAATCTTGGCCGCGCCCCCGCAGGTCCCGGAGCCGGTCCGGAGGGATCGCTCCTCGCTAGGGTGACCGCGTGGAGGACGAGGGATCGCTGCGGCTGCTGACCAAGGTCGCACGCCTCTACCACGTCCACGGGCAGCGGCAGATGGACATCGCCGCGCGCCTGGGCATCTCCCAGTCGCGCGTCTCACGGCTGCTGCAGCAGGCCGAGGAGAGCAGGGTCATCAGGACGGTCGTGTCCGTTCCCGAGCACACCCATGCCGACCTCGAGCGAGCCCTCGTCGAGCAGTACGGCCTCGAGTCGGCCTACGTGGTCGAGTCCGCCGGTGAGGGCGAGGGCGAGGTCCTGCGCGACCTCGCGGTGGCCGCCGCAGGGATCCTGTCGACCGTCTCCGCGCCGGTGCCGACCATCGGCTGGCTCTCCTGGAGCCGCACCCTGCGCGACATGGTCGACGCCCTGCTCCCGCTGCATCTGGGCACGACGACGGTGGTCGAATTGACGGGCGACCTCGGGCCCCCGGAGCTGCAGCACGACGCTGCGCGCAGCACGGAGATCCTGGCCGCCATGTGCGGCGCCGACCCGGTCTTCCTGCGCGCCCCGGGTGTCCTGCCCGACGCGCAGGTGGTGCAGGACCTCCTGCGGCAGGACTCCTACGTCCAGCAGACCCTGCGCCTGCTGGACCGCCTCGACATCGCCCTGCTCGGCATCGGCGCTCTCGAGCCCTCCCCTCCCATCACCCCGGGCCGCAGCTTCTTCACTGCCGAGCAGCTGAAGGAGGTCAAGGCAGCCGGTGCCGTCGGCGAAGTGTGCATGCGCTACCTCGACGCCGAGGGCCGGCCGGTGCCGAGTTCGCTCGACGAGCTCACGATCGGCGTCACGCTGGATCAGCTGACGAACGCCCGACAGCGATGGGCCGTCAGCGCAGGAGCGCGCAAGCACAAGGCGCTTCAGGCTGCGCTCGCGGGCGGGTGGGTCACCGTTCTCGTCACCGACGTCGAGACCGCGCAGCGCCTGACACGCGAAGGCAGCAGCCGTCGCGCAGGCGACTCCGCCTGAGCGATCCCGCCTGAGCGATCCCTAGTCGGCGGTCAGCGTCCTGGCGAGCGCCTCGCGCCATCCGGCGTAGGCCGACTCGCGATCGTCGTCGGACATCATCGGCGTGAAGACGTCAGCGGCCGCCCACGACGCCGCGACCTCGTCGGTGCCCGCCAACGCCCCGATGCCGATGCCCGCGATGAGAGCGGCGCCCAGTGACGTGCGCTCCAACTCCTGCGGCCGCAGCACCTCGGCGCCGGTGAGGTCGGCGAGCAGCTGGCACAGCAGCGGACTCGAGGCTCCGCCACCGTCGACCTTCATGCGCTCGACGGAGAGGCCCGAGGCCCGGACGGCCTCGACGATGTCGACGACCTGGTAGGCCATCGACTCCACCGCGGCACGCACCAGGTGCTCGAGGGTGGTGTCGAGGGTGATGCCGTGGACCGACGCGCGCGCACCGCGATCCCACCAGGGTGCAGCCATGCCGCCGAACGCCGGTACCAGGTACACCCCGCCCGTGTCCGGGACGGCCGAGGCGAGGTGGTCGATCTCCGACGCCGCGACCGGCAGCCGCCACTTGTCCCGCATCACCTGAAGGGTCTGGCCGCTGTGGAACACGACGCCCTCGGCCTCGTACGCCGTGCGTCCGGCCACATGCCAGGCAACGCTCGACGTCAGGCCCGCAAAGCTCGCGGGTCGTTCACCCGTGGTGACGGTGAGGACGCCGGCCGTGCCCAGAGTGTGCTTGATCGCACCCTCCTCGAAGCAGGCCTGCCCGAACATGCTCGACTGCTGATCGGCCACGACCGCTCGGATCGGCGGCTGCGAGGGCAGCAGGTCGGCGCGCACCCGGCCGAAGTCGCCGTCGGTCGCACGCACCTCGGGAAGCATCGTGACGGGGATGCCCAGCATCGCGCAGAGCTCCTCGTCCCACCGGCAGCGCTGCAGGTCGAACAGCGCGGTGCGCGAGGCGCAGGACGGATCTGTGGCGTGTACGGCTCCGTCGGTCAGGTTCCACAGCAGCCAGCAGTCGATGGTGCCGGCGATCAGGTCGCCCGACTCCGCCCCGGCGCGCGTACCCGGCACGTGCTCGAGCAGCCAGGCCAGCTTGCCGGCGGAGAAGAAGGAGTCGTTGCGCAGGCCGGTGCGCGGCTCGAACTCGGCTCCGATGCCGGACTCGTCCCAGCCCCGGACGATGTCGTCCGTCTGCTTGGAGATCCACACGACCGCGTCGTGCACCGGTCGACCGGTGTGACGGTCCCACATGACGACGGTCTCCCGGTGCGAGGTGATGGCCACCGCGGAGATCCGGGAGTCGTCGACCTGCGCGGCTGAGAGTGCCTGCCCGACGGTTCGGCGAACGGACTCCCACAGCGCCACCGGATCGAGTTCGACCCAGCCGGGCTGCGGGTGGAGCCAGGGCACCTCCTGGCGCGCATCGGCGATGATGCGGTCGGGCAGCGCAGCCACGATGGTGCGCAGGCTGCTGGATCCCGAGTCGATCGCGAGGACGAGCGGTCGCGAATCCGATGCGTGAGTGGTCATGCGCGTGTCCGTTCGGTCGTCGCGGCCCCAGCGCCGAAGGAATCGGACCTTGGTCCGTCCGGGTCGGGGATGTCCAGGTGCGAGAGCCAGGCGTGGTATCCATCGATCTCGCTCTGCCGCCGCTCCGCGTCCCAGCCGAGGAGATCGGCAAGGACGTCGGCGATGCCGTCCACGGACTCCAGGCCGTGGCCGGGCTCGAATGCGGTCAGCGTGCGTCGCGCGAGGACATCCGCGAGAGTCACCGCCTGCTCGCGGCTGACGGCCTGCACGAGCTCCGCGCGGATCATGCCGCTCGGCGCATGCGCGAGCTCGGCGAGCGCGGGGGTGGCCTGCGCCAGTGACCACACCTCGAGCGACGCTGCTCCGTAGAAGCGGACGAGCCGACGTGCCACGCGTTCGTCAGCACCCCGGGCACGCAGTTCGGCGCGAAGCTGCTCCCCGTCGAAGCCGCGCGCTCCCGGGAGACTCCGCGTGCGCGTGGGGCATCCGGGATCCCGACGGCCGAGACGGCGCATGCAGTCGTCGACTGCGTCCTCGGCGAGCTGGCGGTACGTCGTGAGCTTGCCGCCGACGACGGTCACGAGCCCGGGAAGCCCCGATGCAGCATGGTCGTGCAGCACATGCGTGCGCGTGATCGACGACTCCGGGACGCCTGGCTCGTACGGCAGGGGACGAACACCACTGAGCGTGTACAGGACGTCATCCATCGTCAGTCCCGCCTCCGGGACCAGGGCGTTGACCTCGTCGAGGAGGTACTCGGCCTCGCCGATGTCGCAGCGGGCGTCACCGGGATCGTCCTCGAAGCGCACGTCGGTCGTGCCGATCATCACCCGATCCATCCACGGGATGACGAGCACCAGCCGGCCGTCGCGACGCGACTCGTAGTAGACGACATCGGTGGGTGCACCAGGGAAGCGCTCGACCACGAGGTGGCTGCCCTTAGCTCCGCCGTTGAGACGGGGCTGCTCGGGGACGGAGTCCGGAGCGAACACGCGGTCGATCCACGGGCCCGCGACGTTGTAGACAACGGGTGCGCGCAACTGGACCTGCTCGCCGGTGAGCTCGTCCACAGCCTCCACACCGACGACGCGTCCGTCCTGCACGAGGGGTGCCGTCACGCGGGTGTGGAGCATCAGCTGGGCGCCGTTGGCGACCGCGTCGAGCGCGACCTCGACGCAGAGCCTCTCCGCCAGCTCGAGCTGGCCGTCGTAGAACACGGCCGCACCCGTCAGTCCTTCGGGCGAGATGCCCGGGAAGCGACGCAGAGTGGCAGTCCGACCGAGGAGTCGATGGGTCGGGGGCGTCTTGCGCCAGGACAGCGCGTCGTACAGCACCATGCCGATCTCGACCAGCCAGCGCGATCGACGGTTGTGCCGGAAGCTCGGCATCATCAGCGGGACAGGGTGCACGAGGTGCGGGGCGTTGCGGAACAGCCGCTCGCGCTCGACGAGCGATTCCCGAACCAGACCGAAGTCGTAGTGCTCGAGGTAGCGCAGACCGCCGTGAACGAGTCGCCCGGACCACGCGGACACCCCACTGCAGATGTCCTCCTTCTCCACGAGGGCCACCGACAGGCCGCGGAGTGCAGCATCGAGCGCGATGCCGACGCCGTTGATGCCGGCTCCGATGACGATCAGGTCGTAGTCGCGGCGGTCCGCCGACGATCGACTGTGATCCGGTTCCATTCCCCGACCGCCTCCTCGCCCTGCGCCATTCTGCCGCCGGGCCTTGTGGGAATAATTATGGTTTGTTAGCATCAATACTTAGAACGCTAGTTAGCCAGTTCCCGTCCGGTACGTCAAGGGAGATGGCATAATATTTCTGCCAGTGCATTTCTTTTCGAGGGGGCGAGGATGACCACCGAGGCGAGCGAGCCGGTCGAACAGGAGCAGCTGCGCCTGATCACCAGGGTCGCGTGGCTCTACCACATGCGAGGCCTCAAGCAGAGCCAGGTGGCAGACGTCCTCGGCCTCTCCCAGTCGCGGGTCTCCCGGC
Source organism: uncultured bacterium (assembly GCA_903934925.1). GTDB lineage: Bacteria > Actinomycetota > Actinomycetes > S36-B12 > S36-B12 > UBA10649. Next base: position 5,995 of record CAIZPS010000135.1, read on the forward strand.
TCCTGGAGTCCGCCACGAAGCTCGGCGTCGTGCGCACCACCGTGCGTACTCCCGATGGACTCCAGCTCGAACTCGAGCACGCCCTCACCGAGACCTACGGCCTGCGCGACGCCTACGTGCTCGACGTTCCCGGCGCCAATGACCAGGATCTGATCCGCGACCTCGGCCAGTTCCTGGCCGCCTACCTCGCGGAGAAGCCCCTCACCGGAGACGTCGTCGGCTTCACCTCCTGGAGCCGCACACTGCGCGAGGCGATCGCCGACATGGACGCCATGCCGGGCGGATCCGCGAGCTATGTCGTGGAGATGCTCGGCGATGTCGGGCCCCCCGACGCCCAGCACGAAGCAGCCGAGGTGACACGGCAGGTCGCGCGCATGCTCGGGGCGCAGCCGCGCTTTCTGCGCGTACCCGGAGTCCTCAAGTCGGCCAAGGGGCGCAAGGCGCTGCTCGCCAACGACCAGCATGCGCGCGAGGCACTCTCCCTCCTCGACAGCGTCGATGAGGCGCTCGTCGGCATCGGCACATGCGCGGTCGATCCGCCGCGTCGCGCCGGCGACAACTTCTTCACCCTCGAGCAGTTCGCCCTGGCCAAGCGGCTGGGCGCCGTGGGCCAGGTGAACCTGCGCTTCATCGACGCGGATGGCCACGCGGTCGAGAGTGAACTCGACGAACTCGTCATCGGCGTCACCCTCTCCCAGCTGCGCGCCTGCGGTCGCACCATCGCCGTCGCTGGAGGCACCACCAAGGTCGCTGCCATCCGTGGTGCCTTGCTCGGCGGCTGGGTCAACACCCTCGTCACCGACGCCACCACGGCCCAGGCCCTGGTCGACTGGTCCGGCTGACCCACGTCACGACACGGAGCAGGCCGCGACCTGCGCACGAAGTCAGCCCACCCACCGACCGTCGGCCTAGACTGGCGACCGCACGCAACGGGACCTCTGCGGTCGCTCGTTCTGGGCAGGAGGGCCTCCTGAGCAGCTACCGGCTCAACCGAGCGAAGTATGTCGGCTACGGCATCGGCGCCGCGGGATCGGCCGGCTTCGGGACGGTGCCCGGGCTCGTCCTCCCGATCTACCTCACCGACACACTCGGCGTAGCCGCCGGCCTCGCGTCGATCGTCGTACTCCTGCCGAAGGTCTGGGACATGCTGTTCCTGCCCATGGTGGGCAACTGGAGCGACAGGTCAGCGGCCCGAAGCGGATCCCGGTCACGCTTCATCGCCATCGGTGCGGTGGGGATGCTCGTCTCCTTCCCGCTCATGTTCGCCGTGCCCGCGGGCACCAGCCCATTGGCGGCCGCAGCCTGGGTGCTCGTCGCCTTTCTGATCGCGGCGTCTGCCTACGGCCTGTTCCAGGTGCCCTACGTGGCCATGCCCGCCGAGATCACGGACAACTCGCGCGAGCGCACCACCTTGATGTCATGGCGGGTCGGGCTTCAGCTGCTCGGCATCCTCATCTTCGGCATCGGCGCGCCGGAGATCGTCGCCAACCTGCCCGATTCGCACCTCGGGTACCAGATCATGGGTGTCGCCGTTGCCGTGCTGATCTTCCTCGGGATGATCGCTTGCTGGTTCACGGTCCGACGCCTGCCCCGATACGTGAGAGAGATGACCGCGCTCGGGGGGTCGCTGCGCAGCCAGTTCCGGATCGCTTGGCAGGCCAAGCCGTTCCGAATGCTGCTCACGGTGTTCATCCTCCAGGCCCTGGGCGCAGGCGCGGTGCTCGCTGCAGCGCCGTTCTTCTCGGTGAACATCCTCGGCGTCGCCAACTTCGGCATTCTCTTCGGAATCCTCCTCGTACCAGCGGCCTTGTCGATGCCGCTGTGGTCCGTCGTGGGACATCGACTCGGCAAACGGCGAGGCTTCCTGATCTCGTCTTCGATCTACGTGATCGGCCTGCTGGGTTCGCTCTCCGCCACCTATGTCCCCTTGCCCGCAAGCGTCGTCATCATCTCCTTCACGTCAGTGGGCTACGCGGGCATGCAGATGTTCCCGCTCGCCATGCTGCCCGACACCATCGACGACGATGCCGCTCGTTCAGGAACGCAGCGGGCTGGTGCCCTCACTGGCGTCTGGACAGCAGGGGAGACCTTCGCCTTCGCCCTGGGACCTGCTCTCGTGCTCGTGGTTCTGGCCGCGACCGGCTACATATCGACCATGGCCGGCGAGATTGCCACCCAGCCCGAGTCGGCGTTGCTGGGAGTGCGCTTCGCCTTCTCCGTGATGCCGGCACTGATCGTCGCGCTGACCATCCCGATCATGCTGCGCTACCCCCTGCGTGAACCGCGTACCCGATAACGGTGGACTTCCGCGGATCTCGCCGTGGCTGACACAGCCGCGCGCGCACCCCGCTGCACGCGAGCTATCGCTTACGCGACTCACGTGCATGACGGTCTGCTGCGCAACGGCGCCTCTATTCACCGCATCAGCAGCCCTCGTGCCGTCTCGGCCTCGATCGTCGATGCAGGAAGTGACGAGGGTCTCGGGACGCTCACCGAGACTCAGGGCTCAGGACGGGACGGACGCGAACCGACGTGAGCCCAGCAGCACCGCGAGCAGCCCAAGCGCCAGGACGAGGAGGAACACCTGAGGGCCCCACGCGACGGCGAGCGCCGCGCCTCCGATTGCCGCGATCGAGATGAGAGCGTTGCGACCGGTGACGAGCACGGAGGCCAGGCCACCGCGATGCTCCTCGGGCACCGCCTGCTGGATGATCGCCGCCGTGACCCCTTGGGCGTAGGTGCTGCACACCGATCCCACGATGATGATCGCGGGCAGCACGAGCAGCTGCCTGATCAGCCATCCATCGGTGAGCAACACGACACCGACGAGCTGGGCGAAGCACAGTCCGCCCACCACAAGGGCGAGCAGGCGACGTGGGTTTCCCCGGAATCCGATAGCGACGAGGCCCAACCGACCCAGGAGCACGCCCACCATGCCCGCAGCGATGCTCAGTCCCGCCACCCCAGGGGCGTCCATCCCGACGAGAACGAGGTTCACCAACTGGGTGGGAATCACCAGGGCGAGGGTGAGATCGATCAGGACCAGCCTGCGCAGTGATCCGGTCTGTCGCAGGTAGGAGAGCGCCACGATCATTCCCGTTCGTGCACGGGAAGGTGGCCGCGGCGTGATCGGACGCATGACCCACCACACGCCCATGGCAGTTGCCAGCAGCAGGACCGTGCTGATCTGCAGTGTCACGGCGGGGCTGGGACTCATGCCGGCCAGCAGCGCGCCGACCACACCGCCGATGCCCGCCCGCAGGATGTTGAGGATCTCGGCAGCGCCCTCAGCGCCGGGGCGAACGAAGGCCGCCTGCGTCTTGAGCAGTGCGACACCGGCGATCCCGAGGATGATGCCGTCGAGCACGGAGGAGACGAGCACCCAGGCGGGCGAGATCGGTCCTGCCATGAGCACAAGACCGGTCATGCCGTTGCTGACAGCGGGCAGCAGCACCGCGACGACCACGAAGGGCCGCGGGTCTCGGCGATCGATGATCCGGCCCAATGTGGTGCTCGCGATGGCCACGGAGACTGCCGTGATGGCGGCAGCGATACCCAGGCCCCACTCCGACTGGAAGGCCTCGTTGAGGTACTGCCAGCGTGCCACTTCCTTGGCACCGAGTGAAACTGCGGCCCCGACCAGCACACCCATGAAGACGAACACCCGCGGAGTGGCGCGAAGCTGGGCGAGGACCGATGTCTGCGGCAGACGAATCTCCGACCTCGCCGCAGCAGAACCGGTGCTCACGATGCGGCAGCCTGACGCTGATCGAGTGAGCTTGCAAGGAGCATTTGCAGGGCAACTACGTCGTATGCGAGCTCGCTGAAGGCGAGAACTGCGCCAGCCCCCAGCCTGTCCTGCTGTGACAACTCCGTGAAAGCCGCACTCCCCCACTCCGCCGACCACACGGGGTAGCCCGCATCCAGCCCGCGAGCTGCCGCCTGCGACGAGGCCCCGGCGATGATGCCCAGCAGGGAGTCGACGGACGCTTGGACGGAACTTGCGTCGGTGATGGTTGGTGCGTCCGACACCAAGTTGAAGCCGGTGATTCCGGCCTCCTGCGTCGCTGCGATGAACATCCCCGTTGACACGAAGTCCGTGATCGCGATGGCGGCATCCTGGATCTCGCGTGGAATCTCCTCGGTTGCCGTCGAGAGGGCCTCACGGGCCATACGGGACTGGTCAAGAACTGGCTTCAGCGAGCGCACGTCGTCAGTCCCTACCGAGGCTGAGGGAATCGAGGGAAACACGACGTCGGCGATGTAGGCGGCATTCGCCTCACCTGCGCGCGCCAGGAAGTTCGTGTAGCCGGACAGATACTCCGCGGCCCAGTCCTTCGACGGCAGAGGTCGACTCGGCATCGCGCGAACCACCTCGAGGGCGTCCGGCTGCAGAAGGGCGATCGAGTCACGCGCCTCGCTCAGAACGTCTGCGCCGGCAAGGATCCCCTCCCGTGTGTCCAGCCCGGGAACGGAGGAAGCCAGGCCCTCCAGAGAGGCCCGGGCATAGGCGGACCAGGCAAGGGCAGTCGGCAGCAGCACCACCTGCTCCATCCCGAGCCCGTCGATGTCGGAGCCCTCAACCAGGGCCGCGCTCGCCTCAGCGACCGCGGTCTTCGCCTCGTCGATCAGCAGATCCCGCGCAGCGTCGAGACCCTTCGCGGCGATGACGGAGTCGTACCTGCGAGCCGTGTTCACCCGGCCGGCCACGAGCAGTGCTTCGACCGCGAGTGCGTAGGCGCTCGGAGCGTCACCTGCCGCAAGGAGCTCCTCCGCGCGTGCTAGGCCTGCGATCAGAACGGGCCGCTCGGCAGCATCTGCCGGTACCCGCGCCACGAGTTCCGCAGTGTTCGCGATCAGGTCGCGCGCCGTCTGCGCGCCTGCATCGCGCACGGAGGCGGGAAGCACGTACGGCACGTCGGCCCCCGGCGTCAGCGGCATGCCGGTCAGCTGCTGGTACGCCTCGGCGATGGTGGAGACGTGACGGACGTCAAGCCCCAGATCACTACCAGCATCGACGGCCGAGACGGTCTCGTTCGTGCCGCTCACCATGAGTGTCGCGTTGCCGGGCGGGAGCAGGACAGTCGAGTAACCCGCCTCCTTGGCCGCGGCGAGCTTGAGCCCGACCCCACCCACGCGGCTGATCGTGCCGTCCGGACTCACGGCCCCCGTCATCGTCACGCCCGAGAGCAGCGCATCTCCCCGGAGAGCGGCGAGCACGCCGACCGTGAGCGCGGCTCCCGCGGAGGGGCCGTCGATCGGGCCGGTGACGGTGAAGGAGACATCCACATCGCGCGGATCGAGCCCGCTGTACAGCGAGCCGACCGCGGCCGCCGTCGCTGATGCCGCCTGCCACGCGGCGCCCGCACCCTTCGCCTCAAGGTCCCGCAGGTCGATGCGGAAGTCAGTAGCGGCATCGTCGCCGGCCCACACGAGGGCGGGCTCTACGCCACTCGCCCCGGACGCCGGGTCCGCCCACAGCACCGGGACAGTGATCTGGAACCCGCCGTCGATCTGCTCGATTGCGCCGGCCACAGGCTGGGGGGACGAGCACCCGAGTGGGAGCACCACGGCGAGGGAGAGCATGGGCACGAGGAACACGGCCCGAGCCCGGCTTCGTCTCACCTGCGTCAGGCTATCCGCCGACAGCCCTTGGGCACCCCGGTGGATCAGGGGGGTCTCGAAGGGCTCTCCGCCACTTCCTCCCGGGAGACAATGTCCGCCGGAGGGAGCACCATGAGACGCAGGATGACCACTATCACCGCCGGGATCGGTATCACCGTCCTCGCGACGCTCGGGGCAAGTCCCGTCCATGCCTTCGGCACCTACAACTCGCCCAGCATCCTCGGCCAGCAGGCCGAGCACGAGCGGATCACCCGGATCCTCGCCGACGATGGGTTCGGGCCAAGGACGCTCGATCTCCTCGCCGGCACCGCCGGCAAGCTCGGCGCCGTCGGAGCGCCCGACGACGCCGTCGACTCCTCCCTGATTCCCGGCAAGGGGCTGGGACCGGGCGAGAAGCACTGCGACAACGGCGACTACCTCGACCTCGGCGGCTACCCGCAGGCGCGCGACACGGCCGCGCGTGAGATCACCACGTGCTTTCGCTATCACGAGCAACTGCTGGATCGTGCAGTGGCCGCCGCGGGGCGCATCGTCGATGCGGCGGGCACGGTCAATGCCAAGGAGGCGACAGCCGCATCGTGCTCCTTCCCGTATGACATGGGCAAGAACGACAGGACGGCCAAGTGCGAGGTCCTCAACCGGCTTGGTCGTGCCCTTCACCTCTCCGAGGACTTCTGGTCCCACACCAACTGGGCTGACAGTGCGGATCCCTCCAAGCCCATCTCCATCCAGAACCCGCCCGGCCTCAGCCGTACTGACATCCCCGCGGGCCTGCGCTACCCCGGTGGCGGCTCTGCCGCAGTGCCCGACGGCCTCATCAGCGGCTGCGACGACTCCGTTCCCGTGCTCGGCGCGATCGAGTGCAAGGGTCGCGTCACCCACTCGGTGCTCGCGAAGGACAACGGCAACATCAATCCCGGCTCCTGCGGTGGAGCATCGCCGACGACCAAGTACCCGCGCGCTCAGGTGACCGGCGACTCCGGGCGCCAGAACTTCTCCCTCGCCGTGTGCGGCGCCATGTCCCAGGCTCAGCAGACCTGGCGCGATCTCACCAACGCCATCGTCGCCACTTACGGATCCCCACGAGGTGATCTCATTGTTGAGGCCATCACGAGCGATTCCGTCCCGGTCGGGGTGAGCGCACCCGACGAGAGTGAATCGCCCAGCGAATCCGCCAGCGCGTCACCGACGTCGTCGGCCAGTGCCTCCGTCACGCCGTCCGCGACGGCTGAAGCCTCCGCCTCCGCTTCCAGCGATCCCGACACAAGCAGTGCCGCGCCAACCGACACCGCGGCATCGACCAACGATGCGGAGTCCAGCGAGGCCGCCGAGGGCGCCATCGACCGCCAGGCGGCAGCTGCCGCCCCAGCAGCCGAGGACGTCGTCGAACTGTCGGGTGGGAGCAGCAGCACGCCGATGATCCTGCTCGCCGTCGCCGTGGCCATGGGCGTGATCGCCGCCGTCTGGTACGGCGTGACGCGTCGTCGCGCGGCGAGCAACGGACCAAGGCAGGAGTGAGCCTCTCCACGACCCCCCGCACCTCGATCAGGAGTCAGGTGCTCGCGGTCGTCGTGACGCTCATCATCGTCGCGGCGATCGCGGTTCAACTGCGCGTCTTCGACGGCCTGAGCACCCCCGCCGTCACAACCGCATCCACGATCTTCATCTCCATCGTCGTGCAGGCGCTGCCGTTCCTGATGCTGGGCGTGCTGCTGTCGGGGGCGATCGTCGCGTTCGTGCCGCCGACCCTGTGGCAGCGGATCCTGCCGCGCAACCCGGTGCTCGCCGTCCCCGTAGCCGGATGCGCCGGGCTGGCGCTGCCCGGATGCGAGTGCGCATCGGTGCCGATCGGTGGGGCGCTCATGAAGTCGGGCGTACGACCGGCTGCCGCCCTGACGTTCCTGCTGGCGGCACCAGCCATCAATCCCGTCGTCCTCGCGTCGACGTGGGTCGCCTTCCCGGGGCAGCCGGAGATGATGGTGGCGCGCTTCATCGCCTCGCTCGCCGTATCGATCACGATGGGCTGGCTGTGGCTGCGGTTCGGGAAGGCCGAGTGGCTGCGACCCCTCATGCGCGAGCACCTGCAGGGCGGCACCAGGTTCGAGACCTTCCGCCGTACTGCGACGCACGACCTGCTGCATGCCGGGGGTTTCCTCGTCGTCGGTGCGGGCGTGGCCGCCGTGCTCGATGCGATCGTGCCCGGCTCTCTCATGGACGCCATCGCCGACAATCCCCTGCTCGCGATCCTGGCGATGGCGCTGCTCGCCGTGATCCTGTGCGTGTGCTCGGAGGCTGACGCCTTCATCGCCGCGAGCTTCACGCAGTTCTCGCCCACCGCCATGCTCGCCTTCATGGTCGTCGGCCCCATGGTCGACCTCAAGCTGGTCGGCATGCAGGCAGGAATCTTCGGGCGTCGCTTCGCGGCACGGTTCGCCCCGACGACCTTCGTCGTCGCGGTGCTGATGAGCACGCTCATCGGGTGGTGGCTGCTGACATGACCAAGGTGATGCAGGCGATCATGCTCAATCTCCTCGGCCTCGGGCTGATCTCGATCAGCGTGACGGACATGTTCATGGCCTACGTCAAGCCAGTGATGAAGATCCCACTGCTCGTGACCGGCACAGTGATCGTGATCCTCGCCGTGCTGTGGTTCGTCGACGCCGTGCGCGATCGCAGCAAGGCAGGCAGAGACGGCGGCGATGACCACGCACATCGCCACCGCGAGCCGATGAGTGCCTGGTTCCTGCTGGTGCCCGCAGTGATCCTGTTCTTTGCTGCACCGCCCGCTCTCGGTGCCTACGACGCAGCCCGGGCCGAAGGCAACTCCGTGCCCGTCGTCGTGAGCGAGGACTACGAGCTGCCCCTGCCAGAGGGGGACCCGGTACCGATCCGGGTGACGGACTTCGTCATCCGCACGATCGACAGCGGCGGCGCCACCGTGCTCGACCGCGAGGTGCAGCTAACCGGGTTCGTCACCCCCGATCCGGCTGGTGGCTGGTGGCTGGCCCGTCAGTCGATGTCGTGCTGCGCGGCGGATGCGCAGCCGGTCCGGGTGAAGATCGCGGGCGCCCCCGATGACTGGGCCGAGCCGGCGGCCGAGACCTGGGTGACCGTCACCGGCACCTGGCTCCCCGAGAATCTCGCGATCTCCGGCAGCACCGTGCCGATTCCGACCCTGGCCGTGTCGGGTATCGAGGCGATTGAACCCCCAGCAAGTCCCTATGAGTGATCATGCACTCGTGCGGATCGAGACGACGTCAGGCGATCTGAGGCGGGCCCTGACCGGCCTCGTCGACCTCATGCATGAGGCTGGCGCCGACTTCCATCCCGGCCTTCGCATCGTCGAGACCGACGGTCAGCTCTCCGCGTGGGCCGATGGAGACGATCCCTGGCTGATGCGGATTCCCCACAGCACCCTCGTGCCTGTCGAGGGCGTGACGTGGGCGGACGAGCCTCCGCTGCGAGTCGTCGCAACTCCGGACCACCTGACCCCGCAGCAGGTCGAGGTGCTCGAGGCCTGCACAGCGGTCATGGCCGCCGCGGGCACGTGGGAGCGCTTCTGCACGACGCATCCGCGCGCCACGATCACCGATGCGGACGCGATCTCGCTCATCAGGTCTCTGCATCCACCGTTCTCACCAGCCACGAGCGCGGCAGCGATGCTGCGGACCCGCACCATCAAGCTGCGACTGAACGACCAGCAGCCGACGTCGTATCTCATGCCGATGCTCGATCTTGTCAACCACCACCCCGATGCTCCCGCCTACCCGCATGACGGTGACTTCCTGTGCATCGGCACGTGGCGGGCTGCGCCGAACGGCGAGTGCTTCGTCTCCTACGGCTCGACGCGCGACGCCCTCGGCATCGCGCTCGCGTACGGGTATGTCGAGACAGCAATCACGCGCGCCAATGCACTGCCCGGCGAGTACGCGATGCCAGGCGGGGCAAGCCTTCGCCTGCTGCGCGCGTCCGCGCTGGACTTCACGCACGAGCCTGACGTGCTCACCATCATCGGAGCGGCCTGGGATGCAGCAGACCCGCGCGTGGAGCAGCAGACCCTGATCGAGCCCATCGAACGCCACCTACAAGAACGTGGCGCCCCTGCCATTCAGGCGCGCCACCAAGCCCGGGTGTTGAGTCGCCGCGTTCTGAAGGACGACGTGACGCGCCTCGGAGGGGCCCAACAAGCGCTCCCGGGCATTGATGGTTGCCAGCTCGTGGTCAGGGCCGTGACGTTTCAACGAGACGCGCTGTTGTCGATGAAACGAGACGCACTGTTGTCGATGACATGAGCACCGAGTCTGGCTTCGCGGGGGCCTGCGCGCCGCAGCTTGACGAGATCTACTTGCGTTTGGGCTTCTTCGGGTCCGGGACCACACCGAAGAGCACGTTGCCCATAACGTTGGGGCCGCGCATCCTCATGCGCAGTGCGTCGTGACGAGCCTTGCGCTCTAGGTCGAGGCGAGCCCACTCCTGCCTGCCGAACGCCGACCCCTGAACATAACCGGGTGCCCGATCCCTTCCCATCGCGCCGAAGGCCCGGGCGACAACGCCAGCACGATCCTGCTTCGCCTGCTGGTACGCAGCCTTCTTCTCCTTGCCCGCGAACCAGCCCGGCTTCTTGGGCTTGGCGTCCCAGCCGGCTGCCGGAGCCTGGAGCACCTGATCCTCGGGGATCGGGGCTCCGTGGAACTCCATGAAGGGGCTGGGGCCCCGTCCTCCGAAGACGCCCGCATTCTGTACGACCTGATCGGTGTCCTGACGCCGCCAGGCCCCGCCGAAGTCACGGTTGGCGTCCGCGTCGAGATTTCCGATCTCTGGGTAGACCGGCTGGTGGTCCACCGTGATGGGGCCCTGGCCCGCGCGAGCATCGGCCGTCCAGGCGCCGGAATCGTCGATGGCGCGCTTGCTGCCGAAGTCGACTCGCTTGGCCGCCTCACGCTCGCGTTTCACGAATATGTCCTGCAACTCCTTCCTGCGCGCCGGCAAGGTGCGATAGTCCTTGAACAGTTTCCCCCGAACCTCCTCCTCATTCCCCCGGATCTCCTCCTCATCCCCCCGGATCTCCTCCTCACCGCGATCCCCCACGGCCTTCGGCAAGTAGCCCGCGGGATTGCGGTACATGTCCTCTACGAGCAGCGCGGCCTCGTTGTGATTCTTGAACATGTTGAAGTCGTCACCCGGCATCTCGAAGCCACGGATCCGGGCCTGCTCATCACCTCCCAGCTGAAGTCGACGATCCGGCATCCGCGCGGAAGGCAGGTCGAGGCCCTCGTGGGACGTCGAGACGTCGAGCATCCGCTCACCCATCAGGTCGCGGCGGGATTCGGTTCGTGCGTCCGCAGCTCGCACATTGGCCGGATCGGAGGGCCGGTACCCGGACCAGCGGCGGTTGACGACGCCCTTCTGCAGCTCGTCGACCTTCCGCCAGGCAGCCGTGGCGGCTTCCGTTGTCTCCGCGCCTTGCGCCTGCTTCACGGCGCTCTGGATGGCGGGCAACTGGCGCTGCGCGCGTGCAGGATTCGCAGAGTTCGCCAAGAGCGCCAGTTCACGCGGGTCCATCAGCCGCTGGTCACGGCGAAGACCAACGGCGCCCGTGTCGAGGTACTCCGGCCGTGATGCCGACGAGGGAACCTGAGGCAACGGGTCTCGTGCCCGCACGTCCTGCCGGCGGGGAATCGGAGCCTGCGAAACCAGCGGCCCTGGCCCAACCCCCTTCTGCTCTTCCTCCCTGTACTCCCATGCCCCATTGGCCCCCTTCTGCAACATCATCGGGCCCGGGCCACCACCAACGGCACCGTTCTCGTCGTCGCCGAGCTCCGTCCCCTGGCCGAAGCCGATCGGCCCCTCGTCGAGGTCATCAAGGCTGCCACTTCCACGGTGGACGATCTCGGTGCCGGTGTCACTGAAGTCTGCGCTGGAGCGCACCGACTTCTCTTCCTCCGACTCCTCCTCGATCCCGCCGGCATCAACGGGGGCCTGCGGCTGGACAGGAGCGAACGGGACCCGCGGCTCCACGTCATGGACCGCAGCGCCCGCCTCCCCAGCCTTCACCCATCCCTCGGGGTCAAACTTCCTGAGCGCCTCCAGTTGCTTGGAGGTACCGGCCGCACGCAAGGCCTTCTGTGCCTGGTGGTGCGCGTCCGCCTGGGCGAACGGACGATTCGGGTCGCGAGCCTCAAGGGGCTCCTGCTCAGCCGTTGCGTCGAAATGGACGCGCTTCCCGGTTCGAGCCTGTGCTGTCGGTTTCGGGTCGCTGATCTCCTGATTCCAGTAGCCGTTGTAGAAGGGCGTGCGGAAGCCACGCAGGTCACCGGTGAGATCCGGGCCCGGCATGGCCACACTGCCCTGATCGGCCCGCACCTGCCGTGCGGTGGCGCTGCGAAGCGCGCCCTCCGCCGCGTTGGACTTATCCATGGCGGAGGCGTACTGCTTCAGGCCCGCGCGCGCCTCGGGCGACACCGCGGGAGACGCCTGCTGCACCCCGAAGAGCAGCTGACCGGTGAGCAGTGGATTGGCCTGAGCGGCCGCTCCTGTGATGCGCGGCTTGCGGTCTGCGCTTCCCACCATGGTGACGTCATGCTTTCCCGCGTACGCACCTGCCGCCGCGAAAGGCACACCGGCCGCGGCCTCCTCTTGGACCGCGGCATCTGCCGCCTGCAGCGCAGCCTTGCTTTCTGGCAGCAGGGTCTGATTGGTGTGAGCACCTCCTCCGCGCACTTTCAGGTTGGACTTTCCTGGCGCGGCAGCTCGATGCCGGGGCTCGTGGGTGTCCTGGGCGACGGGCCCCTGATCCGATGGCTCGCGGACCTCTTGCTGCCCCTCGATCGCCCGAGGTCCCTCCCCCTGCGCCAACGACTTCGGTGTCGGGTACGCGGCCTGGAGCTGCGCCCGGAGCTTCTTCTCGCGGCCTCGCTGGACCCAGCCCCAATTCTTGGGGTTGAGCACGCCGCCCGAACGCTTCTCGTGGACCTTGGTGAGTTTCTTCCGAAACTCCTTTGCATCATTGCCGGCCGCCTGCCCGGCGACGACCGCCCGATTCGCCCTGTCCTTGACCCCCATGATGAATTCGTCGTCGCGCGCATAGTCAAGGGAGTCGACGTCCGGGTCGAAGTCCTCATCAGCATCGCCCCAGTACCGCCGCATGTTGTTCTCCAGGCGCGGGGTTGAGTTCAAGGCGCGCCCCAGATCCATGTCCACGACACCGCCGCCGCGATCCACAGTGCCCAGACCACGGGACTGCTCGGGATCCAGCAAGGGTCCGGTGCTCATGCGCCTTCTCGATGGCTGGGCTTCGCCTTCCGACTCCTCGGATTGCACGGAGGCGTCGGCGTCCTCGATGCGCGCCGGGTTCTGCCGCTCGGGCTGTTGAGCCTCGACCCTCTCCTCCTCCGGAGCCGGGGGCACCGGTCGCGGCAGCCCCCGACGATAGGCGTCGTAGAGATCGGCGTTGCCGGCCTGCTGATTCTCGTAGCCGCCCATGTCGGGGTTCAGCTGCGCCGAGCCGGGCGCGTATCGGCTCAGGTACTCCTGACGGCGCCGGTACGTCTCGACCCCGTTCCGATGCGCAGACCAGTTCTGGGCGACCTGCTCCTTGGGGTCCGACAGCTTGCTGATGCCTGCCTGCAGGGCGTTGCGCTGGTCATGGATCGTGTTCGGGCGCTCGGGCCGTGGGTTCGCCTGATCCCACGCCGCCATACGGCGTTCACCGCCGCCGGCGAAGGCACCCGGATCGGCCCTCTCGAACTCCTCCAGGCGAGCGTCGTAGTCCCCCATGCGGGACTGATGCGCGCGCAGCGCCTCGGCATCGGCGATGTCGGCTGCCTCGCCCGACGGGAGATCCGCGAGCTGCTGCTCCATATCCTGCTTCTGGCGAACGAGTCGTTCTTCCTCGCCGTAGGGGTCGAAGGGCGCGGGCTGTCGCACCGGAAAGTACCCCCGACCCGCTGCCGTGAGATGCCCATCAGGTGCGGCCCCCTCGTTCAGCGTGTGGTAGTTCTCACGCGCACTGGATCCGAAGGCCAGATCGAAGGCCGCTTCCTGCTCGCCGTTGACCGGAACTCCCAGCGGTAGGGAAGAGCCATCGCCTCCAGACGTGTCGATCATCTCGACGTCGTTCGCAATGTCCTGGCGGGCTCGACCACGCAGGATGTCGAGGATCTCGCCCGAACCCATGCGCGGGGTGTACTTGCCGGGGGCGAACTGCTCGCGCAGGGCCGCGGTCTCCTCCGCGCGCTTGACTTCGGGCTTGTCCATGAGCGCGGCCTTCGCTGCGGCACGTGTGCCCCCAACTCGCTGGGCACCGGCGTGCGCCTTCGCGCCGAACAC
>CAIZPS010000136.1 GCA_903934925.1 uncultured bacterium
GAACCCGTGGGGAGTGAGACCACAGGGCAGCCCTGTCGCCGCACCCGCCGGTGCCTGCCAGCCTCGCTGACTGCAGTGCTGCTCGTAGTCACGCCGACTCGACTGCGAGATTGCCGGAATGCGGCTGCCGGTCTGGGTGATGAGGCTGAGGTAGCGATCGAAGAGCTTGTTGACGGCCGCCGTATGGCCGGTCTCGAGCACGGGTGTGAGGTCGTAGAGCAGGTAGACGCACTTTGCTCCCTGCGCGTGGGCGTCGCGCGCCGCGAGCATGAGGGCGTCGTTGATCCACACCGCGCCAAGAAAGACGATGACGGACTCCGGGGTGATCGCGACGGGATCAGCGGTGTGCGCGCGGGCGAGGCAGGCGTCAGCGGCGCGGGCGAGAGATTCACGGGTCAGGTTCGACGTCGACTGGGCGCCCTGCCGTAGGAGCCGCTCGATCTCTGCGGCCGTGAGAGGCACGAAGACCCCCCGGGGTCGATCGAGCACGACGGGCGTGATTCCGGAATCAGCCGCCATGAGGAGCGGCGCCGTCTCGGCAATGACGCGCTGCACGCCGGATACCGACTCCTGACGCTGCAGGAACTCGACGAGGTCGGTGACGTCTAGCCAGATGGCCGGCATGCACTAAGCCTAGGGGCAGGCATCGAACCTCCTATGCTGCCGATGTGACGTCGACGGGCCGCGGTGCACGCCTCCTCGACTGGCTGCTCGTACTAGCCATAAGCGTTCTGGCAGCCCGCTTCTCGGGCGCCGAGCGCTGGACGGGCTTCAATTCCCCCGATTCTGAGTTCTACGCCTCCCTGGCCCTCTTCGGCGATGAGGTCACGTCCAGGTCCGAGCCGGCGTACACCTGGACGCGCCTGGGCTACATCGCCCCGGTGCGCTTCCTCGTCACGACCGTGGATCCGTGGCTGGGCTTCGAGATCTGGCGAGTCCTGCTGCTGATCATCATTGTCGGCTCGGTCTATGCCCTCGTGCGCATGCAGTCGACCTGGCAGCTCGCGTCACTGATGGGTGCCTTCGCCGCCCTGAACACAGTGGTGCTGAGCTTCGTCGGCAACTCGTACCTCACCGGCACCGTCATCGCCGGCGTCCTGCTGCTCGTGCTCCTGGGCGCCTGGCCCGTCGTCGGATCACCACGGTGGCCATGGCTGACGGTGCTGGTCTCAGGGATGGTCGCCGCATGGCTGGTGATGACGAATCCGTACGGACTCCTGCTGGGGCTGTCGATCTGGATCCCTCTGCGGATCATGCGGCTCGTGGTCGACGGTGCGGGCAGGTGGCGGCACCTGCTCCAAGACGTCGGCATCGCGTTTTCCGGGTTTGCCGTCGTCTTCGTCATGTTCCTCATCTCCGGATTCGCGATCTTCGAGGGCCGCAACTGGTTCGACACGTATCTCACGTGGAACGCGCAGCTCGACTACGCCTCGTTCATCGGCGACTCGACCACATGGCAGCGCGACATCGCCCTGCTCCTTCCCGTGCTGGCCATCGCCATCGCCGTCGTGGTCGCGGTGACGACCCGCTGGTCGCGGGGTGCGGTGGCTGCGCTGCTCGTCTCGGTGATGAGCGTGGCCTTCACCGTCGTCTACTACGTGCTCGTGCCCGGACCCTGGCTCGAGTCACCGACCTACGTCGCGAAGCTGTGGCCAGGAGCGCTCGCGGCGGTGGCCCTCGCATTCGGGGCCATGGCCGGTCGCCGCGGGATCGGCTGGCCCGGCTTCCTCCTCGGACTCCTGATCGTGCCTCTCGTGATCTGGAGCGGGCACTGGTCGATCGACCTGCCCTACTTCGTCGGCGTGCTCATGGCCCTGCTCGTCCTCGGCATCGTCATCGTGGCTGCCGTGCTGGCCCGTGGTGAGCGTGCGGTCGCTGCTGGTGTTGTGGCAGTCGTGGCACTCGGCTCGCTGGCGGTGGGAGCCCAGCTGCTGCAGAACGGCCGTGGACTCCTCGGCACCTACGGGCAGTTCCCCTTTCGCGCCGCCTACGAGGAGTTCAACATCGAGATGCTCATGCGGTCGAAGGTGGTCGCAGAGGAATTCGTCCTCGCCAACACCACGCGGGGCGAGAAGGTGATGATCTGGACGGATCCGGATCGCCTCACGGCCGGCATCGCCGGGATGCAGCTGTGGGGCTGGTACAACAACGTTCCGGAAGGACCGGCCCTGACAAACGACGGCATCGATCTCCTGGCGCAGGATCAGCCTTCATCGATCGTCATGTACGCACCGCAGCGCGAGCAGATCGACACCTTCGTCGCCTCGCTGCCCGCATGGTCACTGCCGTCGGAGCCGGTGTGCACGTCGGTGCCCTTCCTGGGCATCGGGTCACCTGAGGCGCACGTGTGCGTGACGCACCTGCGCTGGGTCGGCTGACTACACGAGGTTGCGCAGAAGACGAGCGCCCCGGAGTTCGGGGGCCGTCGCTGGGGTGGCCACCCGTGCCAGCTGCTGGAGGTCGCGGAGGCGACCGGCCGTGGTGCCCAGCTGCCCGGCACCCGCCCTCAGGCGGTCGAGGGGTGAGCGCGCCTGGTGGCCCCGGTCGAGGCCGACCTCCTGGCCGGGGGAGATCCGGTAGTCGATGACGGCGGTGTCGTCCAGCCGCATCTCCTCGCGAGCGGTCGCCATGAGGCTCCACCAGCGATCGTGCAGCCAGCCCGCCGGGATGGCCACGTCAACGAAGGCGGCCGGGCGCACCGCGCTCGCTCCTCCCGTGGCGATGCTGCGCCGGA
>CAIZPS010000137.1 GCA_903934925.1 uncultured bacterium
GCCCATCCGCAGGTGAGCCATGCCGTGATCAGGCCCAGAACCAGCCACCCGATCAGCGCACCGAGCGCGCCACCGACGAAGAAGCCGTCAACATTCGTGAGCAGCCACACCACGCCGAGCAGTACTCCCACGATGACGACCGTCACGAGCCATCGACCCCAGCGCTCACCGATGACACGGAAGTTGACGAGCAGCGGGTTCCGCTGCCCGTCAACCACCGCGATGAGAAGGAAGGGCGTCAAGGCCAGCACGATCAATCCTGGAATGACGTACAGCGTGAACCCCAGCGTCACGACAAGAGCCCAGGCCAGAGTCCAGCCGACCAGCGGCAGCGCGCGAGCACGCACCCGTGCCATGACCTGCGCCACCTCGACCGGCCCCGTCGTCGCCTGAAGCACCGCCGAAGCCACGGCGCAGAACGCCAGCACGAAGACGAGAAAGGAGAGCACGGCGAGCAGGACGAACGGCACGGTCAGGTACGGGCGAGGCTGACCGAGGAGGAGCACCGACTGGATCACCGCATTGGCGATGATCACGGGAATGAGGACTCGCCATGCGCGCCACATGCGCACCACTGCCGTTCCGAGCGCCGTCCACCGGTAGAGCGGCACGGGCCGCGTCTTCGCGGTCACGATGCCTCCAGCAATGCCGCATCAAGCACGTCCTGCACGGTGCCGGTGAAGATGGACTGCCCGTCCACCTCCACCACCAGGTCGATAGGCGTCGTGCCACTGGCCGTCGACCGGATCTCCGATCCGTCAATCGTTGAGCCGATGCAGGTGAATCCAGCCTCGTTCACCGCACACACCGGGGCCTCGAGGATGGGCACCTGCTGCTCGACCAGGACGTCGTACGTGGCATTGCGCACGCTGGTGATCGTGTCTCCGCTCACGGGCGTGAGCTCGTTGACCTGGGAGCACGCCGGCAGCACGAGCAGGGCCGGCAGTACCGCCGACACGACGACGGTGATCGGCCTCATGCTGCACCTCCGTGGGCCATCAGCTGCGAGCGTGCCTTCATCTGCTCGACCTCGAGCGTCTCGTCGGTGATGCGACTGAGATCGAACGGCGCAGGAAGGAGCAGTTCGACATTGCGGTCCAACGGGGTCCCGGCACGCAGAGCGGGGTTGTTGAGCCAGGCATTGGCGCCCAGCTCCCTGCTGAGGGACGCAAGACCCGTCTGACTGAGATCCCCCGGGCTCCACGTCGCAGGCGCGGCGTGGTCGAGCGCAGTGACGAAGATCGACAGCGTGCCGTCACGGTTGTCGACGAGTTCCACCAACTGCTGCTGCTGCGGGAAGTCGACGCACGATGCCGTCGTGATCTCCCAGAATCCCCCACCGTCGCGCAGATGCGGCGTCAGCGTGTTGATGTGGGTGTGGCCGTTCAGCCACGCGATGAGGACGGGATAGCGGTTGAGCATCGCGACGAACTCCTCCGCGTGCACCAGTCGCGGGCCGCCCCAGACTGGGGTCGCGTTGTTGTCCAGGGTGAACGAGTTGTGGTGGCTGCAGATCATCGCCAGCCGCCCCTCAGCCTGGCACCGTGCGAGCTCGCCCTCCAGCCAGACGAACTGGTCCTCCGGCAC
>CAIZPS010000138.1 GCA_903934925.1 uncultured bacterium
GACGGGCCTCGATCACGTCAGACACGTACGCCCATTTGCTCCCGGGCAAGCGGCTCGAGGTCGTCGACAACGTGAGCGACCGCCTGTTCGGGGTGTCTGACACCTAACCCGACACCCTTTGCGCCCCCGTGCGGGTCGTCCGTGTGTGTCGTCCCCTCGTGGAATCCCTCACAGATTGAGGGACAACGGGCACAGGTGGACGCCCTCATATATCCGGCACAGTGTGGGTTCGACTCCCACTGGGGGCACGCAGCGCCCCCCGCTGATTGGCGAAATGGACTTCGTGATTTACATTGGGATCATGCAGTCAAACAACCCAGTCCTGTCCCGGTACGAGAACAAGAAGGGCGCGCCCGGAACCTCCGGATACGCCTATGACGAGGGCGTCTCCGCCTACCAGCAGGCCGCGGCCGGCGGCTCGGGTGCCGAGGTCGACTCGGCCTTCGCCCAGGTCACGGCCGCCGGCGGTGCCCGCATCACCATCAACGACGTCATCGTCAAGACGTTCGCCGTCTTCGTCCTGACGGTCGTCTTCGCCGTGGTGGGCTGGACCTTCGCCCCCTCGATGCCGTGGCTGATGTGGGTCGGCATGATCGGCGGCCTGGCCCTCGGCCTCGTCAACGCCTTCAAGTCGTCCGTGTCCCCGGCCCTGGTGCTTCTCTACGGTGCGCTTCAGGGGCTGTTCCTCGGCGGCATCAGCTACATGTACAGCTCGCTTGCCGACGGCATCATCCTGCAGGCGGTCGTTGCCACGATGGTGACCTTCGGCGTGATGCTGGCGCTCTACCTCACCGGGGTCATCAAGGTCACGAAGAAGTTCCAGAGCATCATGCTGGTCGCTCTTGTCTCGTACCTCATCCTCGGCGTCGGCAATCTGGTCTGGTCCCTGTTCGGCGGGGGAGACGGCATGGGGATCTACGGCACCGGCTTCGGCCCGATCGTCGCCGTGCTGGGCGTGCTCATCGCCGCCTTCTTCCTGCTGCTGGACTTCGAGGCGATCAGCCAGGGCATCAAGGCGGGGGCGCCGGAGCGCGAGTCGTGGCGCATGGCCTTCGGCCTGCTCGTCACCCTCATCTGGCTGTACCTGGAGTTCCTGCGCCTGCTGGCGATCTTCAGTCGCAACTAGCCGCACGTCCGTCGAGACCTGCTGCTTCGGGTCCACCTGATGGTGGGATGTCCCGAAGGGGCAGGTCTCGACGTGTGAGGAGGGAGTCCGGTGATCGCGGTCATCTTCACCAGTACCAGGTCCGCCGTCGACGAGGCGGGTTACCGGGCCATGGCGGAGCGCATGGACGCCCTCGCTCGTGAGCAGGACGGCTTCGTGAGCCTGGTGTCCGTGCGTGATCCTCAGACCCGTGCGGGCATCACCGTCTCCTACTGGCGCGACGAGAGCAGCGCACAGGCGTGGAAGCAGGTGGCCGAGCACCTGCAGGCTCAGCAGGAGGGCCGCGACCGCTGGTACACGGAGTACTCCACCACGGTCGCCGAGGTGACCCGCTCGTACCGGCATCCGCACGCACCGTGATCGTGGCGCATGGCCTCAGTCAGGTCAGGGCAGGGCGCGCCGCAGGGTGACCAGGGTCGCGAGCATGGGCTCCCAGTCCGTGTCGGCGCCGGCGGCGTCGAGGCAGTCCGCTCCGAGCACCGCGATCATCGATCCGAAACCCTGCGGCTCGAGGGTGGGCAGGACCGCCGCGGCGGGAATGGGCACGTTCCACGACCTTCCCAGTCGGACGAGGTCCGCGGCGCATTCCTGAACCGCGGTTGATGCCTCGGCAGCCCGGTTGAGCGGCATGGAGTTCAGGCGGTCGACGACCCTGCGCAGCTCCCGCTCGACGTCGTCGCGCGAGGCGGTCACCCGGAGCCCTTGCGGCGCACGAAGTCGCGCACCTGCTCGCGGGCGCGATCGCGGATCTCCGGCCCGTGCGTGAAGGCCGCAACCTGATAAGAGGTGTCGGCAAGCACGGCCGCCGAGCGTTTGTTCAGAGCGGCGTTGGTGCACACGAACGACACCGGCCACGTCATCCGCCAGGCGAGGTTGAAGATGACGTCTCCGGTGATCAGCACTCCGCTTGACTCGTGCAGCAGTGAGACGTGGCCGGGAGTGTGCCCTGGCGTGTGCAGAACACGGACACCACCGGCGATAGGCAGAAGCTGCCCGTCCGTCAGCGCCTCGCTCACGGCGACAGGCTCGAATCGCGAGGTCGGGCCCCGGCGGAGCAGCCGCGCCATCCCACCGGCAGGCCCAGGAGCCTCGACCCCGCGGGTGATGTAGTCGACGTCGTCCTCGTGGATGTCGACACCTGCCAGCCCTGACCGATCGACCATGTCGTGCGCACCCCCTGCGTGATCGCCATGGGCGTGCGTCAGCACGATGCGCGTGACGTCGGACGGGTGACGGCCGATGCCGGCGAGAGCAGCCACGATGCGGCCGGGGGCCCGCTTGAGGCCGCAGTCCACAAGCGTGACCTGGCCATCGTCGTCGAGGAAGGCGAAGGAGTTGATCGCATCGCCCAGCGTCGGGATTCGGTAGACCCCGGGGGCGAGCAGGACGATCGGCGCGGGCACGGCTCCAGACTACGAGCCGGAGGCTTCGCCCGGCACCGCAGTGGACTCATTCGCCGGAGGCGGCGCCATGCGATCGTTGAACGTCGACACTGCCCGCTGGGTGCAGGACCCGAGGACGAATCCGATGGCCACGGCGAGCAGCGCCAGCAGGATCCAGGTCGTGCGGTTGGGCTTGGCGTGCTGTCGTCGAGCGAGGAGGGCGCGCAGGTCGTCATCGGCCGGTTCGTGGTCGGCCGGTACGTGGTCGGCCGGTTCGACATCGGCCGGTACGTGGCCGAGGGTCTGTTCAGGTTCACTCATGGCGCAGTGCCTCGATCGGTCGTAGGGATGCAGCACGGTTCGCGGGGTAGCTGCCGAAGAACAGGCCGATGGAGACGGACACGACGAAGGCGCCGACTACCGAAGCAGGGACGATGACCGGTGTGACTCCGGCAACGGTGATCCGCGTCGCCAGCAGGGCGAGCAGGACACCGATCCCTCCGCCGATGACGGACAGGACCATCGACTCGATGAGGAACTGGGTCAAGATCGCCGACTTGGGGGCGCCGATCGCCTTGCGGATGCCGATCTCCCGAGTCCTCTCGGTGACCGTCACCAGCATGATGTTGGTGATGCCGATTCCTCCCACGAGCAGACTGATCGCGGCCACGGCTCCGAGCAGGACGGTGAAGATGCCGATGGTGTCCTGCACGGTGGAGATCAGCGATGCCGAGTTGAGGATCTGGTAGTCACGGGTGTCCTCGCTGGTCGTGCCGTGGCGCTCGTCGAGGATGGCGGTGACCTCGTACTCCGCTGCCGTGGCGGTCTCCGACGAGGTCGCCTGGACAAGGATGGAGTCGAGGCTGCCGTAGCCCGTCAGCTTGCTCTGGACGGTGCTGAGGGGAGCGACCGCTACGTCGTCGGCGTCGAGGAAGCCGCTGCTGCCCTTCTCCTCGATCGTGCCGACGACGGTGAAGGGCACTCCGCCGCACGTGATCTGCTGTCCGAGGGGGTCCTCGTCGCCGAAGAGCTCGCCGATGACGGTCTGTCCCAGCACTATCGAGCGTCGGCTGTTGACGACGTCATCCGTCGTGACGGGAGTGCCCGTTGCGATGGTGCTGTTCGAAGCGGCGAAGTAGCTGGGCCAGCTGCCGGTCACGGTCGTGGAGTAGCTGGAGCCGCCGAAGGTGCAGGTGGTGGCGGCGGACACCACAGGGGTCGCGCTCTGCACGTCAGGGGCCAGCACGGGATCCATCAGTGCGAGGGCATCGTCGACGGTGAGATCCTTGAACTGGGTCCGACTGGAGTCATCGTCGCCGCCGAAGGTGCCGTGGCGCACAGTGAGCGTGTTCGTACCGAGGCTCTCGATGCTGGAGGTCACGGCGACGGATGCGCCGTTGCCGATGGCCATGAGCACGATGACGGCCGCGACGCCGATGAGGATGCCGAGCATCGTCAGTCCGGAGCGCAGCTTGTTTGCGGCGATGCCCTGCAGGCCGATGCGGATTGTCTCGAGGATGTTCACGAGGTCACCGTCGATCGAGCGGTCGTGCGACGGTCGTGAGCGATGGTCCCGTCGACGAGGGTGATGATCCGTCCCGCCTGCTCCGCGACATCGTCCTCGTGGGTGATCATGACGATCGTGCGTCCTTGATCGTGCAGCGCTGCCATCAGGTCGAGGACGTCACGGGTGGAGCGGCTGTCGAGGTTGCCGGTCGGCTCATCCGCCAGAAGCAGGGAGGGCTCCGCCACGAGTGCACGGGCGACGGCGACGCGCTGCTGCTGCCCCCCTGACAGCTCGTTCGGCATGTGGTGCATGCGGTCCGCGAGACCCACGGCGGACATGGCCTCGATCGCCCGACGTCGACGTTCCCGGCGACGAACCCCGCGGTAGACGAGTGGCAGTTCGACGTTGGACAGGGCGGACGTGCGGGGAATCAGGTTGAAGGACTGGAAGATGAAGCCGATCTTGCGATTCCGGACGATCGACAGGGCCCCCTCATCGAGATCGTCGATGTCGATCCCGTCGAGGGCGTAGTGACCAGAGGTCGCGACATCAAGGGCGCCGATGATGTTCATCAGTGTCGACTTGCCTGATCCCGAGGCACCCATGATCGCCACATAGTCGCCTCGGATGATCTGGAGGTTGATGCCCCGGAGTGCCTGGACCGCGGTGTCACCGGACCCGTATGTCTTCGTGATCTCCTGCAGATCGATGACGGGCGTCATGGTCACCCGTCTCGGTCGGGCGGAGGGCCGCCGAAGCCGCCGTCCCCGTCACCGAAGCCCGGGAACGTGCTGGGCTCGCCGACCTCGATGACGAGGTCGTCACCCTCGTCCACCCCACTGGTGATGACGGTGCCGGAGTCGCCGGCGAGCCCGGTGGTGACCGTGACGACGGTGTCGACCTGACCCGTGCGGATCGTGACAGTGCTGACTCCGTCGGTGGTGGTGATGGCCGCCGTGGGCGCCCAGATGACATCGTCGATCTGCTGCGTGGTCACCACGACGCTCACGCTCATGCCCTCACGGGCGCCCTCGGGGGACTCGTCCAGGGTGATGGTGGCGCTGTAGGTCGTCACTCCGCCGCCGGTGGAGACGGCACCAGAGGCCGTCGTGGTCGTGGTCGGCAGTGTCGCGATGGAGGTGACGACGCCGGTGGCTGTTGTGCCGGGCAGGGCGTCGAAGCTCACCGTGGCAGGCTGGCCGGGCGCGAGCTTGAGCGCATCTGCCTCGGAGAACTCGGCAACGATCTCGAAGGGTGCGTCGGGGAGGACGGTCATGACGGTGGTCCCAGCGGAGACCGGGTCGCCGGGCTCCAGGTCGACGGCAGCCACGATGCCGTCGACAGGCGACAGCAGAACGGTGTCGGCGACATCCTGACGTGCTGAGATGAGGCCGGCCTCGGCAACCTCAACGGCTGCTTGGGCTGGCGTGACGCTGGAGGTCCCCACCTGGATCTCCTGCTGGGCGGCGGACTGCTGTGCGACCGCCTCCGACGCCGCCTGCACCGCTTGGCGATCGAGCTCAAGGCCCTTGCTCTGCGACAGCAGGGCCGAGTCGAGCGCATTGCGCGCAGTTCGGACCGCGTCTGCTGCGGTGGAGCGCAGCGACGACTGCAGCTTCCGCAGCGCAACGTTGGCGTCGGTCAGCTTGGCGTCGGCGTTGACCAGGGACTGCTGGCTGGCGATATCTGAAGCCTCATTCGTCTTGACCTGCAGCGCGTAGGCCTGTTCTGCCGAGCGCAGGCCGTCCACGGCACTCCAGCAGGCGGTGGATTCGGAGCCGTAGGTGTCGCACTGGCTCGTCTTCTTGCTGCGCGCAGCTTCGACGTTCACCTGCGCCTGGTTCAACGTGATCTGGTTGGTGGACGCGGTTGACGTCGCGGTCTGCACTGCCTGGTTGTAGGCGGTCTGAGCGCTGACGACCGCGGCCTCAGCGGCGCGAAGCTGGGACCACACGGCATCGTCGGGGCACACGCCACCAGGCGTCAGGCACGACTCGGCCCACGATGACTCCGCGTCTGCAAGAGTCTCCCGCGCCGACGAGACCGACTCCGCGTAGGTCTGACGATTGAGCCGCTGGGTGCGCTCGGCCTCGATGAGGTTCTGCTGCGCCGCGGCAAGGGTCAAGGGCGCGGTGTCCGCGTTCGCGACCGCCTGCGCGTAGGTACTCCGAGCTGCCGCGAGTGCCTGACGCTGCGTGGTGTCGTCCACCGAGGCGAGCGCCTGATCCGTCGTCACCGCGTCCCCCTCGGCAACGTCCACGGAGTCCA
>CAIZPS010000139.1 GCA_903934925.1 uncultured bacterium
CGGGGCTGTCGCCCTGGGATTCGGCTGGGGCCGGGTGAGCAGCACTTCTGCCGAGCAGGAGCCTGCGGCGCCGTCAGCGGCTGGTGAGGGTGAGGACGAAGCCAGTGGTGGTAGTGGCGACGGCGTCAGTGGTGACGGCAGTGACCTGTATGCGGCGCCCCCGGATCTTCCAGGCCTGATCGACACCGTCGTGGGATCGACCATCCTGGTGCGCTGCGGCGCGGAGGATGAAGGCTCCGGGGTGGTGCTGGATGCCTCACCCCTGTCGGGCCAGGGGCGCATCGTGGTCACCAACGAGCACGTCATCGAAGGCTGCGAGAAGAACCGCACGGTCCGCATCAACGCCCAGGGGAATCGACTGACGGGCACGGTCGTGTCCTGGGACGTCAAGCGGGACCTGGCGATCCTCGAGGTGCCTGACCTGACCCTGCCCGCCCTGCCAATGAGCACCGCCACCGCGCGCGGGCAGTGGGCCATGGCTGCCGGTGCCCCATTGGGCTACCGCAACTCGATCTCGGTGGGGGTCATCAGCGCGGTGGTGCCCAAGGAGAGCACGCTGTCCACTGATGCCGTCATCGGACCGGGCAGCTCGGGTGGGCCACTGGTCAACTCACGCGGTGAGGTCGTAGGCATCATCGCAGCAGTTTGGGAGGACGCCGAGGGCATCAGCCTGGCCACGCAGGTCGAGGCCCTGTGCATGAAGGTTTTGGAATGCGAGGACCGCGTAGGTGCCGGCTGAGGCTCCACCGGCTAATCTTTCCCGCCTAGGGGGTGCCATGTATCAGGCAGAAATCAGCAGAGCCAATCCCACGGCATACATCTTCGTCATTGACCAGTCCGCCAGCATGAACGAGACGATGGCTTCAGGACGCACCAAGGCGCAGTTCGTGGCTGACGTGGTCAACAAAACTCTGCGTGACCTCGTTGTTCGCTGCACGCGGGAAGAGGGTGTGCGGGACTACTTCGATGTCGCGGTGCTGCAATATGGTGACAACTCTGTTCGTAACGCACTGGCAGGGGCCTTGTCCTCCACATGGCTGCATCCAATTTCAACACTCGCGGACAACACTTTGCGGGTGGAGGATCGCCAGCGTCAGGTAGATGACGGTGCCGGCGGACTGGTCACCCAGACCGTGAAGTTTCCCGTGTGGATTGACGCGCACGGTTCGGGGGGCACGCCCATGCAGGCCGCCATGGCCGAGACGGCACGGCTGGTGGCTTCGTGGTCGGATGCACATCCGACGAGCTTTCCTCCCACGGTGCTTCACATCACAGACGGAGAGTCCACGGACGGCGATCCCGAGCACAACGCGACCGTCGTTAAGTCGTTGACCACCAATGACGGTTCTGCGCTGCTATACAACGTGCACGTCACCAGCGCGAACGTGGAGCCGCTGCGCTACCCCTCGAGCGAGACGGCAATGCCGGACAAGTACGCCCAACTGGTGTTTCGCATGTCGAGCACGTTTCCCCCGCATGTGCGGGACTATGCCAGGGCCGCATATGGCATCACCTTGACCGACCAATCTCGCGCCATGGTGCTCAACGCCGATGCGGAGGAATTGGTGAAGTTCATCGATATTGGCTCCCGCCCCGCGGCGATGCGCTAACGGACATGGGTCGGGGGAGGCACCACCGCGCGCAGGCGTTGACGGAACGCGTGCGCGGCCTCCTCCGCCGCGTCGACCCCACTGCTCGCCGTCCCCTTGTCTTGTTCCCCGGCAGGGAACGGGACACACCTTCTGAGCATTCCCCCGAATCC
>CAIZPS010000140.1 GCA_903934925.1 uncultured bacterium
ACTCACCGCTCAACGGCAGGTCAGTTGGTGAGGAGAACGGGCGAGGACACCCGAATCGAGCCCCCGGAGATCGGCGTGCAGGTTCCATTTAGAGAGCACACCTCGGTGAAGCCCTTGGTCCGGTACTTCTTCGCACCTCTCTCGGTCCAGACCACCTTGGTGGTGGCGCCGGCCTTGGTGAAGGTGCACTCGACGACCTTTGTGCTCGTGCAGCCCTCATACGTGGTGCCGACGATCCAGTCCTGGAGCGTCGCGTAGGCGGTCGCGGCGGGCGTGCCCGCGTACATCTGGATCCCGACGAGGTCGTTCTCCGGACCCCACGCGTACCAGTAGACGCGGCTGATGTCGTAGCGCAGTGCGTCGAGGTAGGTCTGTGCCGTCCAGTCGGCGGCGCGGTTGTCGGTGATGTCCTGGTCGGGATTCTGCGGCCCGGGGCCGGCGAGGCCGAAGTTGTTCTCGGTGTCCCAGATCGGCTTGCTCGGAGCACCGAAGCTCTTCAGGGCGTTCTGGTAGCCCTTGATCAGCAGCCCGCGGTCGATCGGAGTGCCGAGCGATGCCGGGTACGTGTGCGCGGCCCAGACGTCGACTGGCCAGTTGACCTTCTGGAGTTCACGCAGGTAGGCACCGTAGAACCGCATGAACTTCTTGCTGAGCTGGGAGCCCTTGCTGCCCAGGCGGGTGCCCATGCTGGGAGCGACGACCGTCGCGTTGGGGTCGATGCTCTTGATGATGCCGTAGGCATTCTTGGTGAGAGCAGCCAACTCGGCCGGAGTACCCGTTGAGAAGGTGGAGAGGTTTGCCTCGTTCCAGATCTGATAGGCGGAGATGCGGCCCTTGTAGCGCGTCGCCACCTGGGTCACGAAAGCGTCCCAGTCGGCGATGTTGCGCGGCATGCCCGCGGCACCGGGAAGGACTCCTGCGGCGCCGCCGGATGCGGGATCGTCCGTGGCCCACGATGGAGTGCCTGCCAGGACGAACAGGATGTCGTTGACCCCGTTCTTCTCCGCGTTGGCGACTGCGGCGTCGAGCTTGCCCCAGGCGTACTGCCCCTTGGCGGGCTCCAGCACGGACCAGGTGGTCTCGTTGTCCCACAGGCGAAGGCCGCCGATCGGCACCGTCGGCCATACGCCGTCCTCGACGTTGAAGACGTGCATGCCGAAGAGGTCGTCCTTGACGACCGACCCCTTCGGTGCTGCGGAGGCGAGAGGGGCGATCGCCACGGAGGCGATCAGGGCTCCTGCGACGGCGGTAACGGTCAGGGTGCGGGGGCTCAGGTGAGCGTGGAGTCGGCGCATGGAGCCATGGTGCCATGTCCCCGCTGACGTCCGGAAATCCGCTCGCGCAGGTGCGGGTTCGAACCGTTCAGTACTCGCGCACCGCGGCGATGCGTTCAGTACTCGCGCACCGCGGCGATGATCGTGACGTCGTCCCGGCGCCAGTCGACGGCGCGGTGACGTGCCTGCGCCATGAGCCGGGTGATCAGCTCGCCGGGGTTCTCGCGCACCGGGCCGTCCATGGCACGGATCAGCTGCCCGACCGCGGCGGACTCGAGTTCCTCGCCCTCGGCATTGCGTGACTCCACCAGGCCGTCGGTGAAGGCGACGACGACGTCACCGGGGGAGAAGAACCTCGTGCGCACAGACCAATCCCCGCCCAGTGACGAGATCAGCGGTCCAGTGGGCTCGCACAGTGCCGAGTCCTTGTCGCGGGTGACAGTGATTGCGGGATGGTGGCCGGCATTGCACCACGTGATCATTCCTGTCGTTCTATCGACGTTGAGGATGATGGCGGTGACGAAGTTGTCGTCCTCAGCACACGCCGCCGCTGCCACCCGAACCGCTTCATCGAGAGCAGCGCCCGTGCGAAGTGCGGTGCGCAGAACGGATCGCACTCGCACGGCGGTGATCGCAGAACCTGCACCATGCCCTGACACATCCGCGACAACCAGAGCGAGGCTGCCATCAGGACGCCGGATGGCATCCCACCAGTCCCCGGCCACGACACCCTCTGCCGAGTGCATGTAGCCCGCCAGGCGGAAACCGGGAACCACGGGTGCGTCGGTGAGGGCCAGTTCGGCCTGCATCGCCGCCACTACCGGTGCATCCTGCATGAGCCCTTCGCGAGCGGCCTCCGCCGCATCGATCTCGCTGACGAGATCGCGACGGAGCGTCTCGGCATCCGCTCCCACCGCTCGTATCTCGGGTGGGCCGGAGGGTCGGATGGGCGAGGTGTGCCCGGGGGAGCGCACGGCACGCATGATGTCGTCTCGCAGAGCCAGCAGTGGCGTCAGCACCCACATCTGCAGACCGAGGAAGAACAGCACGAGTCCGAGCAGCACGAGGATTCCGACGACGAACAGCGTGACGCCGAGGATGCGGGTGAATCCGGCGAGGGAGTCGGCTGCGTCGTTGCGCTTCTGGTTGAGGGCGTCGTGGAGTGTGTTGGATGCCATGACCATCGCGTCGTACGCGGCCCATGCCTCCTCTGAGCTCGTGACCCGGATGGCACGTGTGCGCTTTCCCTGCTCCATCAGCTCGATGACCGGCTCCCCGTCCGCCTTGACCCAGGCTCGCTGGGACGCGAGCGCAGAGGCGACGAGTTCGGAGAGTCCGGGGTCGTCGGCTGTCTTGGTGCGCAGCTCGTCCAGCAGGGTTGTGGCGCGACCCAGTGACTGCCGGTAGTCGTCGACGGATGCATCGCGCTGCATGAGGAGGTAGTCCGAGAGGTGACCGCTCGCCCGGGCCTGCTCGAGACTCACATCTGCAGCAACCTCCACGGCGGGCGACATGGCGTCCTGAATGGAGATGTTGGTCGCGGCAGTGAGGCTGAACTGCGCGAGCACGACGATGCCCATGATCACCAGCGCACCGAGCGCAATGCCGGACGCCAGCAGGGTCCTCGTGCGCAGGGTCACAAGAGGAAAGGCTAGCCGTCGGGCGAGCACGGGGCGGGCCGATCATCGTGAGCAGGTCAGGCGCCACCCCTGCCGCGTAGGCTCCCAGTCATGACGGGGCCGCATGACCGTGAGCACGGCCTGTTCGCTGCGGTGGTGTCGGTTGCGGCCGGACTGGAGCTCCACTCGACTCTTCGGCGCATCGTCCAGGCCTCGGTGGAACTCGTCGACGCCACGTACGGTGCGCTCGGCGTCCTGGGGCCGACCGGGCGCATCTCCGAGTTCGTTCATGTGGGCATCGACTCGTCAGACGCGAACGAGATCGGCGACCTCCCCTCCGGTGGTGGGATTCTCGGGCTGCTGATCGATCATCCGGTTCCCATCCGTCTCGATGATCTGTCCACGCATCCGTCATCGGTGGGATTCCCGGACAACCATCCGATGATGAGTTCCTTCCTCGGCGTTCCCGTGCGCGTGCGTGGCGAGGTGTTCGGAAACCTCTACCTCACCGACAAGCGCTCCCCGGGCGGATTCACGGCGGAGGACGAACGCACGGTGATGGCTCTCGCGGCGGCAGCTGCGGTGGCGATCGAGAATGAACGGCTGTACGAGCGCACCCGCACCCGCGAGCAGTGGCAGCGGGCGGTCGCTGACATCGCGAATGCCGTCCTGGAGGGCAGGGAGACCGATGAGGTCCTGGCCCTGATCGCCAACCGTGCTCGGGGCCTCACTGGCGCGGATGTGGTGTTCCTTGCCCTGGTGGAGGACGACGCGCTTGCAGTCGGGATCGTCGACGGCCGACCGGATCCGGATCTGGCCGGTGCGCGTGAAGGCGACGCGCGCTCGACGGCGACTCAGGCGGTTCTCGACTGCGTGGGTGGCTGGCCCAACCAGCGACTGCCAACCAGCTCCGTTGCGCACTCGGTCATGGCCAGTCGGCAGAGCCACGTCATCGGTCGTGCGGAGGATGTGCTCCTGGGCGAGCAGCCGGATGAGCTCGGACCAGCCCTGGTGGTTCCGCTGAGCACCGCGGATCGGACACTCGGTGTTCTTGTTCTCATCTGGTCCGACCCCCGCGACTACCTTCCGAACGATCTCGTGGAACTCGCTGACTCCTTCGGATCGCAGGCAGCGGTGACCCTGGTGCTAGAGGAGGCGCGTCATGAGCATGAGCGACTCGCGGTCTACGAGGATCGCGATCGCATCGCTCGTGACCTGCACGACCTCGTCATCCAGCGGCTCTTCGCCACGGGGATGATGCTGCAAGGTACGACGCGCATCGACGACGTGCCGGACGCTGCAGCGGAGCGGGTCTCGCGTGCGGTCGACGAGCTTGACGAGACCATCAGGGAGATCCGCCAGACGATCTTTGCGCTGCACGAGCCTGTTGATGGGCCGACGTCGAGCGCACGCGGTCGAGTGCTGCGGGAGGTCTCGCAGTCGGCGGGTCTGCTCGGCTTCGAACCGGCTGTGCGGTTCACCGGGCCTGTCGATTCCATGCTCGGCCCGGACGTTGTCGAGCACCTGGTGGCCGCCTTGCGTGAGGCGCTGACCAACGTTGCTCGGCACGCTCAGGCCCGCCATGTCGAGGTGATCGTTCAGATCGAGTCAGGTGATGTCGTTCTGGTGGTGACTGACGATGGAGTCGGGGTCGCCGAGGAGGGTGTCGGTCGACGTTCGGGTGTGGCCAACATCGACTCCCGGGCGCAGGAGTTGGGCGGTAGTTGCCGACTCGAGCGCGTTTCCGTCGATGGTGGCACGCGACTCATGTGGCGCGTCCCCCTCGACCCGTGATGTGACGTCAGCGGTGATCGTTCTCGGCGGACATGCGTGCAACGAACGCCGCCGCCTGAGTGCGTCTCTCCATGCCCATCTTGGCCAGCAGGCTCGACACGTAGTTCTTGACCGTCTTCTCAGCGAGGTGCATCTGCTCGCCGATCTGCCGGTTCGTCATGCCCTCGCCGATGAGTTCGATGATGCGGCGCTCCTGGTCGGACAGCACGTCGAGACGGTCATCGTGCTTCTCCCCGTTTCGAAGCCGCTCCAGTACCTTCTGAGTCGCCAGGGGATCGAGAAGTGACTTGCCTGCGGCGACCTGCCGAATCGCGTCGATGAGGTCGTTCCCGCGGATCTCCTTCAGCACGTAGCCTGACGCACCAGCCATGATGGCGTCGAAGAGAGCCTCGTCGTCGGCGTACGACGTGAGCATGAGGCAGTGCACCTCGGGCATGTCGGATCGGACGTCGCGGCACACCTCGACTCCACTTCCGTCGGGCAGACGGACATCGAGGACGGCGACGTCGGGCTTCGCGATCGGGATGCGCACCAGCGCGTCCTTGGTGTTGCCTGCCTCGCCGACGACCTCCATGTCCCGTTCGAGACCGATGAGGTCGGCGAGCCCTCTCCTGACGATCTCGTGGTCGTCCATCAGGAAGACACGAATGGGGGCGGGGTCCTGACTCATGAAGGCATTGTGCACCAGCGGGTTCAGGGAGTGATGGTCATGGACGACAGCAGGCGCTGTCCGAGTGCGTGGTCGCCGTCGATGGCCACCCGATCGATCACCTGATCCACGGGTGCTCGTCCTGCGCTCAGGGTCAGGTAGTCAGACCAGGAGAGGGTGAGAGTGACAGTCGGCTCCACCACGGGGTGGCTCACTTCGCCGCGCGCGTCCTCCTTGCTGACGGCCCATGCCTCTACTCCGCGGCCCACGTCGGAGATGACGAGGTGGACGGTGGTTCCCGCTGGTGCCTGCGCCGCCTTGGCCCACAGCCGAGGAAGTCCCTCCATGAACTGCTGCAGGGTGACCATCGCCGCATCCGACTCCATGCCTCCGGGCTGGCCGATGGCCAGACGGATGTCCTGCTCATGGACCCAGACGTCGAGCGTGCGCACCCGCATGAGTCGCTCGACTGGCGTGGGCCGACCGAAGGGGCTCATGACTTCTTCCCCGTCCGGCACGGCCTGGATCTGGGCGAGCCGTCGCTGCGTCGTGTCGAGCAGCTCAGCCACGACGTCTGCGC
>CAIZPS010000141.1 GCA_903934925.1 uncultured bacterium
CCGATGCCGGTGGAGGGGCTGAGCCGGGCGCGCGATGCCGCCGTCCGGCCGGCCGCCGCCGCTGAACCGCTGGGTGAGCGCACACCACCGGAGTAACCGCCCCAACTGCCCCGGGCGTCCGAGTTCCGTCGATGGAAGTCCGTCACCTCGACGGCCTTCTCGCGAAGGACGACCTGCGCAGTGGCGCGATCGGTGCCACCCGTGGAAGCGGCCGGAATGTCGCTCATCGCCTGACGACGCGCCTCTGCGAGCCGCTCCTCGATGCGCTGGATGTAGGCGCGGTAGAAAGCAGCGCGAGCCGTCTGAGCCGTGTGGTCCTTGACTCGGCGACGACGATTCTCGACAGCGACGTAAGTCTCGCCAACCCACACGCGGCTTGTGACGAATCCCTGGCCGGCGTGGACCATCTGGACGCACAGCGAGCCGAACATCGCCTCGATCACGTCGAGGTCGCCGGGCATGCCGTAGCCGATCACGTAGGTGGAGTTGGCCGCAACGTCGACCTGGGCGTCGTTCGCATGAGCGATGGCGATGTAGAGGGTGATGAGGTGCCGATTGGCCCGCTTGCCCTTCTCGCCGATCGTGGTGGTGCGTGACTCGGGCTGCTGACGCTGCTCCCGCCTGGCCGTGCGCGAGCGCGCCACTGCCAGATCGATACTGGCGAGGGTGGCCAGCTGCTGGGCCTTCATCAGATAGGCCTCCGCCTCGGCCTCGATCTCGGTGCGCTCGGCCTTGGCCAGCAGGGCAGCGATGCGCTCGATGGTCGCCGCCATCAGCGGACTCCAGCCGCGTCGTATCCGGCACGCAGGAGCAGTGCGGCCGCATCACCCAGCATGCAGGTCACGACCGTGTGCATGGCCGAGCGGAACTCGGCACCATGCCACCGACCGGACGTTCGCGCGGGTGCAACCCCGACACTGCACGCCAGATGATGAGCCACCTCGTGCAGCACCACCGATTCACGACCGGCCCAGAGCTCTGCGGGCAGCTGGATCGAGCACGACTCGGGAAGGTAGAGCGCACGTGTGCGACTACGGGAAGTCATCACCGTGATCGGGCCTGCTGCCGGGTACTCCCGGCGAACGTCGTCCTGCATGAGGACGAGATCGACATACGCCTGGACCGTCTCGAGGTCACCGAATCGACGCTGCATCGGCACGTCCATGCGCGATCCGAAGAAGTCCACGATCCCACCACGATCGAGGACGCCGGACCACTGGTCCTCAGCGGCGTAGACGGCGGAGGCGGACACAGTCGGAGGATAGAGTGACGCGGTGATGGCAGCGGTCCAGCGCCTCGGACGAGCCATCCGCCGCACCCCGCTCCTCGCCGGCCTGCCTCGCGAGGTGGCCGTACTCACGGCGGTCGCGTTCACGGTGGCCCTCGGCTTCGGCATCCTCATTCCCGTCCTGCCGGTGTTCGCTCGCACCTTCGGGGTCTCCGCCTTCGAGGCGAGCGCGGTGGTGTCGGTCTTCGCCCTCATGCGCTTCGTCACGGCGCCGCTGGCCGGTGGCCTCGTCGACCGATTCGGCGAGCGAACGGTCATGACCAGCGGGCTGCTGATCGTCGCCTTCTCCAGCGTCGCTGCGGGCTTCTCCCAGACCTATCTGCAACTGCTCGCGCTCCGAGGAGTCGGTGGGATCGGATCCAGCATGTTCTCCGTCTCCGCGATGGCGCTGCTCCTGCGCGTGGTCGCCACCGAGCAGCGCGGTCGCGCAGCAGGCGCCTTCCAGGGCGGATTCATCATCGGCGGCGTGGCAGGTCCCGCGGTCGGCGGCCTCGTCGTCGCCTGGTCGATCCGGGCACCCTTCTTCGTCTACGCCGGTGGGCTGCTCCTCGCCGCCGCGATCTCGATGGTCCTGCTGAGGGGCACTCGGCTGCGCGAGCGCGAGGCCGCCGTAGCCGATGGCGAGGAGAACCGGCTCCAGCAGCTGCGCACCGCCCTGCGCGATCGCGCCTACCAGGCAGCCATCACGACGAACCTCGTCGCCGGCTTCGTCGTCTTCGGGCTGCGCTCGTCCGCCGTTCCGCTCTTCGTCGTCGAAGGACTGGGCGAGACAGCGACCATCGGAGGCATCGGCTTCCTGATTGCCGCAGGCGTCAATGCCGTGCTGCTCCTGCCCGCCGGCCGCATGGCCGACACCGACGGCCGACGCAAGGCCATGCTCTGGGGCACGGTCGGCACGGCGATCGGGATGCTGGTCCTGACCGGAGCCGACGTTGCCGCCAACGGCTGGGGCACGCCCGCAGTCGCCGGCACAGCGCTGTTCTTCGCTGCCATGGCGATCCAGGGTGCGGCTGGCGCCTTCCTCGGAACGGCACCCAGTGCCACCGTCGGCGACATCATGGGGGGCCGACGCGGAGGAATCGTCGTGGCGACCTTCCAGATGATGTCGGACCTCGGCGCCATCGCCGGGCCCCTGCTCGCCGGCCTGATCATCGATGCCGCCGACTTCGACTGGGCCTTCGGGCTCGGCGTCGCCCTGTGCCTCGTCGCCGTAGCCATGGTGGTTCGCATGCCCGAGACCCTGCACCGCAAGACCGCCTCCGCTCCCGACTGAGGTCGCCCAGTCCTCCCGCCACGAGCAACCGGCCACTCCCCCGCCTACCCTGTCCCCATGAGCATCTTCGGCATGAAGTCCACGATGGTCGCCCCTGAGCAGGCCCTCGCCGGACGCGCGGCCCCGGTGCTGCCGAATCCTGCCCCGCACCTGGTCCTCGGATCCACGCTCACCGGCCCGTGGCCGGACGGGACCGAGGACATCTACCTGGCGATGGGCTGCTTCTGGGGGGCGGAGGAGATCTACTGGCGCATGCCCGGAGTCGTGAGCACGAGCGTCGGCTACATGGGCGGCTACTCCCCGAACCCCACCTATGAGGAGGTCTGCTCAGGCCGCACCGGCCACACGGAGACCGTCATGGTCGCCTACGACCCGTCCGTGCTGACCGCCTACGACGTACTTCGCGCCTTCTGGGAGAACCACGATCCCACCCAGGGCTATCGGCAGGGCAACGACATCGGCACCCAGTACCGCAGCGCCCTCTTCACCACGACACCCGAGCAGGCCGACCTCGCCGCACGCACCCGCGACGCCTATGCGCGCGTCATCGCCGATCGCGGCTACCCCGAGATCACGACGCACATCGAGCCCGCGGCAGATGTGCCGTACTACCTCGCGGAGGACTACCACCAGCAGTACCTCTACAAGAACCCGCACGGCTACCGGTGCCACGCCAACACCGGCCTGTCGCTGCCGAGTATGTGAGACCCCTGACATGAGGCGTCGGGTCCTGTGGATCAACATCGGTCTGGGCCTGCTGCTTCTGGTCGTGATCGGTGCAGGCCTTGCACTGCTGGCGCCCCAGCCAGCCGAGCAGACCGGGCGTACTGTTCCCGCGCAACGTGGGTCGGTCAGCGAGACCGTAACGGCCA
The DNA here is from genome assembly GCA_903934925.1 of uncultured bacterium. Classification (GTDB taxonomy): domain Bacteria; phylum Actinomycetota; class Actinomycetes; order S36-B12; family S36-B12; genus UBA10649. The sequence continues at coordinate 3,434 of CAIZPS010000141.1, forward strand.
CCGGCACCGTCGAGACCGCCGGACGCGTCGACCTGTCCTTCCGCACCACCGGGATCGTGGACTCCGTGGACGTTGCCGAGGGGGACGCGGTGACGACGGATCAGGCGCTCGCCTCGGTGGACGACACCACGCAGCGTCAGGCACTCGCGGCAGCTCGGAGCACCTACGCGCAGGCGGTCGCGAACGCGGACACCGCGCCCTTGACCCTTGCCGCGGCGCAGCAGAACCTCATCGAGGCCGAGCGCACCCAGCGGCTCAATCGTCAGTCCTACGCAGAGTCGGTCTCGTCGGCGCGGGAGACTCTTGCAGAC
>CAIZPS010000142.1 GCA_903934925.1 uncultured bacterium
CGCTCAGGTGCAGCGAGCCCATGGGCAGCAGATCCGCGAGCTGCTCGGGAGTACGAGCGCTGGCCACCGGTGCCGTCACGCCGGGTCGGGTGAGCAGCCAGGCGAGGGACACCGCGCTGAGCGAGACGTCATGCACCGCAGCGACAGTGTCGAGTGCGGCGAGCACCCGCTCACCCTGCTCGTTCAGGTACACCAGTGCACCCTTGGCGCGCGCACTGTCGACCTCGACGCCGGGCCGGTACTTGCCGGTCAGGAATCCCTTGGCGAGGGAGTAGTAGGGAAGGGACGCGAGTCCGTGCTCGGCGACGATCGGCGCGAGCTCGCGCTCGTATCGACTGCGCTCGACAAGGCTGTAGAGATCCTGGATCGCGACGAAGGGGGCGAGCCCGTGCTCCTTCTGCAGTCGCAGAGCCTCGGTCAGTCGCGCGGGAGAGAAGTTCGAGGCGCCAAGAGCCCGCACTCGCCCGGACCTCACCACCTCATCGAACGCCTGGAGGTACTCGAGCATCGGGACACTCTCGTCATCCTCGTGCGCGTAGTACAGGTCGAGGTAGTCGCTCTGCAGGCGGTCGAGGGAGTCATCGAGGGCAGCACGGATGTTGTCCGGGGCGAGGCCCCGACGGCTGGTGAGCTTGGCGACCTTGGTCGCGATGATCAGGCTCTCGCGATTCCCGCGGGCCTTGAGCCACTGCCCCATGATGCGCTCGGAGTCACCGCCGGTGTTTCCGGGAATCCACTCGGAGTAGACGTCGGCGCTGTCGATGAAGTTGCCGCCCGCGGAGACGTAGGAGTCGAGCAGGGCGAATGACTCGTCGGCGTCGACCGTCCAGCCGAAGACGTTGCCGCCGAAGCACAACGGCGAGACGAGCACGTCGGTCGTGCCGAGGCGACGGTTCGGGGTCAGGGGCGCGTCTGCAGAGGGCATGCGCCCATTGTGCCGGTGACCCGGTTCAGGCGGCAGCCGGTGGTCGGGTCATGCTCAGCGGGAGATGAACTGCAGGTCCACTGCTGTGCGTCCCTCGCGGAGGGCCCGCTGCTCGTAGTGCGTGATGGGTCGGTCAGCGGGGCGTTCGATCAGGCCACCGATCCAGCCGGGATCCGCCGCGAACTCCGCCAGGATGGCGTCGGCATACTCCTGCCAGTCCGTCGCGAGATGCCAGGCAGCCCCCGGCTGCAGCCTGCTGCGCACGAGCGCGAGGACGCCGGGCTGGACGAGACGCCTCTTGTGATGGCGAGCCTTCGGCCAGGGATCGGGGAAATAGCTTCGAACACCTGCGAGGGAGTGCGGCGTCACCATGCGCTCGAGAACCGCGAGTGCATCTGCCTCGGTGACGCGCACGTTCGTGATGGCGCCCACGTCGAGGTCGGCCAGCAGAGTTCCAAGGCCCGGGGTGTGGACGTCGACGGCCCAGATGCCGACGTCCGGCTGCTGCCCGGCCATGGTGACGGTGGCACGACCGTCACCACACCCGATCTCCAGGATCACGTCCGTCCCCTCTCCCCACACTCGGGCGAGGTCGAGCAATGAATCCTGGAACGGGATCAGCAGATCGGTGCGACGTGCGAGCGCCTGCTCGGCCCGCGGAGTGATGCGGGAGCGGCGGGGCTTGAACGTGCGGATCCCCGGGCGCAAGGTGGTCGATCGCGGCAGGTCCTCGGTCACGTGGCCACGCGCAGTTGCAGGGGCGCGTTGACCCGGTGCTTACGGTCATGCTCAATGGTCCACGCGGATCCGATTCCGCGTGACCGGAACGCCCACGTCCGGGTGCTGGAGTCGTCGGAATCCTCGAGCTCGGAGTCAGGACCATCGGAAAGCAGCGCGGTGTCCTCGTCGATGCCGACCACGACATTGCCGGGGGAGATGAGTGGCCGCATGACTGCGTCGGGGATGAACCGGCTGTACTTGTCGAAGTGCGGCAGCACACGCAGGTCGGGAACGACCCCGAGGCCGTCGGTGCCGCCCTTGTTCGGATGCCTGATCTCCGGCACGTAGCCGCCCAGGGCCATGGCGCCGGCGCTGCATCCGGCGATGGACGCACCCGAGCGCCACTCGGCGAGAATGGCCGTCCACGTGAGTGTGCCCCGCAGCGTCGTGGCGAGGTGCCTCGGGCTGCCACCGGAGAGGTAGATCAGCCCGGCGCCTGCGATGGCCGCGGCGTGCGCGGGGTCGTCCGCGTCGGAGCGGGTGCGCACGTCGACGATGACCTGCTCGACGCCGAGTCGCGCGGCGGCCTCCGCTCCGAGGCGATGCCACTTCTCCAGGACGCGATCACCCTCCGGGGCAGCCGCGGTCGCGAGCTGCACGTAGCGAGCGGGTCGATCGGCGAGCAGCCAGGCCTCGATGTCGTGCATCACGGGCAGGTACTCGCCACTGCCCACGAGTGCGATGCGTCCTGGCCGATTCGTCGTCATGGTGGCCGAGGGTAGCGGCGGCCCGCCGATCAGTCCCGGCGCAGCCAGTGCCGGCGGTCCGGAAGGGCTGGGCCGAGCAGCAGGCCGAGCGCGAGGCCCACGGCGTGCAGGGCGAGACCGAAGGCGATCACCCAGGCCACGCCCCAGCCCAGGAGCCAGCCGCTGACGGCGGTCGCGATGGCGTAGGCGGTCATGCGCAGGCTCGCGGAGGTGCTGAAGACCTGCGCCTGAAGTCCGGGAGGTGACTCCCGCACGCGCACACGGAACATCGCCGAGATCAGCGGTGGCTCGGAGGCGCCCATGGCGAAGGCCGCCGCAAGGAGAAGCAGCGTGGTGGGCGCCAGGCCGAGCGCGAGCAGGAAGACGCCCGACAGGATCGTGCTGACGATGATGGCGCGATCGGGTCGCACGACGGGGCGCCGCGTGAACCATGCGGCACTCAGGAGGCCGCCGACGGCGAAGGTGCCGAGGATGACGCCGGTGAATCCGAGGCTGCGCCCCTCCTCGAGGGCGAGGATCGGTGCGGCGACGAACACCGGTGCCTGGCCGGCGAACCCCACCGTCGTGATCAGCGTGGATCGACGAAGGGCCGGGATGCGCGTCATGGTGGATGCGCCTGCGCGCAGGCTGGCCGTGAGCGAGGCGTGCTGCCGGGGCCGTGGGGTCGTGCGCAGGGGGACGAGGCGCAGAGTCCCGAGTGCGACGAGCAGCAGGAGTGCCGTCAATCCGAGGGGTGCGACGGCCGAGAACCCCACGAGGGCCGTTGCTGCTGGGGGAGCGACGACCGCGGCGACGCTGTAGGTGGCTGCGTCGGCGGAGTACGCACGGGTAAGCCTGCTCGGCGGAACGAGATCGGGCAACTGCGCGCTCCAGGCCCCGGTGAGGGCCGGGTAGCCAAGGCCCGCGACGACGGCGAGGCAGATGACGACCGGCAGCGGCACCCGTCCGATGGTGAGGGCGATGGTCGCCACTCCAAAGGCCATGACCAGGAGTGACGCAGCGAAGCCACGACGCGCGGAGGAGGATCGGTCGATCAGGGCTCCGGCGATGGGACCGGCGATGGCGGCGGTCACGGTCAGCGAGGCCACGAGGTACGAGCCGGTGCTCGCACTGCCGAGAACGGCGATGGTGGTGACCAGGAGTGCAGGACCGGCGGACTCCGCTGCCGACCGCGCGAGCGTCGCGGATGCGAGGTAGGCCTGCAGCGCCCTGGGCGGCGGCGTGCGCTCGCTGGATGGTGGGCTACTGCTCAGTGGGATTCCCTGCCTCGGCGGGCGCCTGTGAATGCGCTGCGTCGTGCGAATGCGCTGCGTCGTGGAACTCGCAGAAGGCAGCGTACGCGCGAGGGCCGTAGATCGTCGCCGGCCCGCCGGCCATCAGGTACGTCACGCCGATCGCCTCGGCGGCCTCCTGCTTCGACGCACCGGCCTTGACGGCGGCCCGTGAGTGGGAGGCGATGCAGCCGTCACAGCGGTCGACCACGGCGATGGCGAGTGCGATGAGTTCCTTGACCTGGGTGCTGAGAGCACCCGGCGCGAAGGCGGCGCCGTGCAGCGCGCTGAAGCCCTGGTAGACGTCGGGAATGGCCTTGCGAAGTTCGCGCCCCAGCGGCGCAAGTTCGTCGAGCACTGCCTTGCCATGGGAGTGGGTCATGACGGCACGATACCCCGGGGGGTAGGGGGGTATCCTGTCGGCATGGAGACCGATCCCGCCGTCACCCGCGACATCCTCATGCGCCTGAAGCGAGCCAAGGGCCAGCTCGAGGGCATCATCACCATGATCGAGGACGAGCGCAGCTGCGGCGAGATCGTCACGCAGCTCGCAGCCGTCTCCAAGGCCCTCGACCGTGCCGGCTTCAAGATCGTCGCCAACGGCCTGCAGCAGTGCTGGGAGCAGGGAGACGACGCACCCCTGACTCGTGAGGAGCTCGAGAAGCTCTTCCTGTCCCTGGCATAGGCGGCAGTCGTGATCACGGAGTCCTATCGCGTGACCGGCATGACATGCGATCACTGTGTAGCCGCGATTGATGAAGAGATGCGGCACCTGGTCGGCGTCCACGATGTCGTCATCGAACTCCTGCCGGGTGACGTCTCGATCGTCACCGTGACCAGCGATGCGCCCCTGCGGCTCGACGACGTGGAGGCTGCCGTCGGCGAGGCCGGCTACTCACTGGCTTCCTAGTCATGACTGACGTCGACCTGTCCATCGAGGGGATGACCTGCTCGTCGTGCGCCGCGCGCATCGAACGCAAGCTCAACAAGCTGCCCGGTGTCGTGGCGACGGTGAACTATGCGACGGAGAAGGCTCACGTCGTCCTTCCCGACGACGTGAGCATTGACGACGCGATCGCCGTGGTCGAGGCCACGGGCTACCACGCGATCGCGCCGGAGCCCGCGCACTCGGATGATGCACCCGAGGAGCCGGAAGCCGGACGCAATGATCTGCGGCAGCGGCTGCTGGTGAGCACGGCTCTCACCATCCCCGTCGTCCTGATGGCCATGGTTCCCGTCCTGCAGTTCACCTACTGGCAGTGGGCTTCGCTCACCCTCGCTGCGCCGGTAGTGGTCTGGGGCGCATGGCCCTTCCATCGGGCCGCCTGGGTCAACCTGCGCCACGGTGCGGCCACCATGGACACGCTCGTGTCGATGGGCGTTCTCGCGGCGTTCCTGTGGTCCGTGTATGCACTGTTCATCGGCGGTGCCGGTGCGCCGGGGATGACGATGACGTTCTCCCTGCTCCCGCATGGCGGGTCAGGGGCATCCGAGATCTACCTGGAGGTGGCGGCAGCCGTCACCGTCTTCATCCTCCTGGGGCGCTACCTGGAGGAGCGGGCCAAGAGCCGGTCGAGCGAGGCACTGCGTGCGCTCGCGAGCATGGGTGCGCATGATGCCGCCGTCCTGCGCGGAGGCATCGGTGGCGTGGAGACCCGGGTGCCGATCAGCGACGTGGTGGTCGGTGACCTGTTCGTCGTGCGGCCGGGGGAGAAGGTCGCGACGGACGGAGTCGTGGTCGAAGGAGCTTCGGCGATCGATGTGAGCCTGCTGACGGGTGAGCCGATGCCGGTCGAGGTCGGTCCCGGATCATCCGTCGTCGGTGCCACGGTGAACGTCGGCGGGCGACTCGTGGTCCAGGCCACGCGCGTCGGGGCCGATACCCAGTTGGCCCGCATCTCGCGGCTCGTCGAGCAGGCCCAGGCGGGCAAGGCCCCCGTGCAGCGACTCGCCGATCGGGTGTCGGCGGTTTTCGTCCCCATCGTCATCGTCCTGGCGATCGTGACTCTCGTCGGCTGGATCGTGATCACCGGCGAGGTCTCGATGGCCCTCACGGCAGCGGTGGCAGTGCTCATCATCGCCTGCCCGTGTGCTCTCGGGCTGGCCACGCCGACGGCGTTGCTGGTCGGAACTGGTCGTGGCGCGCAGCTGGGTGTGCTCATCAAGGGTCCGCAGGTGCTCGAGTCCACCCGCCGCGTCGACACCATCGTGCTCGACAAGACGGGCACCGTCACGACCGGTCGCATGGCGCTCGTCGATGTGGTGAGCGCGGACGGCACGGGTGTCGAGCGGCTGCTCGGGCTGGTGGCGTCGGTCGAGAACGCCTCGGAGCATCCGGTGGCGCGCGCCATCGCCGCAGGAGCCCTGGAGCGCGGCGTGACGATCGTGCAGGTCGAGTCGTTCCGCAGTCACGGTGGCCGCGGCGTGGAGGGTGTCGTTGACGGCGTCGCCGTCGTCGCCGGACGGCCGTCATGGGTCTTCACCGAGTGGTCGCTGACGGAGCCCGCTCGGCTTGCGACAGCGCGGACGGCCCACGAGGGTGCCGGCCGCTCGGTCGTGCTTGTCGCCGCCGACGGTGAGGTGATCGGCCTCGTCGTGGTCGCCGACACCGTCAAGCCGACGAGTGCCGCGGCGATCACTGAGCTGCGAGCGCTGGGCCTGACCCCCGTCCTGCTGACCGGTGATCACGGCGCCGCTGCCCGCGCCGTGGCCGAGGAAGTGGGGATCGCCGACGTGATCGCCGATGTCCTGCCGGAGGAGAAGGTGGCCGCCGTGGCGAGACTGCAGGGCACGGGGGCCGTCGTGGCAATGGTCGGCGACGGCGTGAACGATGCCGCAGCGCTGGCGCAGGCGGATCTCGGCCTGGCTATGGGAACCGGCACCGACGTGGCGATCGAGGCCGCCGACATCACCGTGGTGCGCGGAGACCTGCTCGCGGTGGTGGATGCCATCCGGCTCTCGCGCCGCACGCTGGCCATCATCAAGGGCAACCTGTTCTGGGCCTTCGCCTACAACGTGGCCGCGATTCCGCTGGCAATGGTCGGGCTGCTCAATCCGCTGGTCGCGGGCGCGGCAATGGCGTTCTCATCCGTCTTCGTCGTGACGAACAGCCTGCGCCTGCGGCGCTTCCGCGGGATCTCAGCCCCTGCTGCGGCATGATCCATCCGTGACCTCCTTCGACGTCGACGCCATCGATCTGGCGACGCTGCGCGAGCGGCAGAGCGTCAAGTACCGCGCCTACGGACCCGACGTCATCCCGGCATGGATCGCGGAGATGGACTTCCCCCTCGCCGAGCCGATCGCACGCTCCCTGCGCGATGCGATCGACCGCTCGGATACCGGCTACCAGTCCGGTGCGGGATTGCGCGAGGCCTTCCGAGACTTCGCAGCGCGCACGTGGGCTTGGGACGTCCCAGTCTCGCGCGTGACGGGAGTCCCCGATGTGCTGAGTGGCGTCAACTGGGCGATCTGCCTGCTGACCGAGCCCGGCGACGGCATCATCATCAACTCGCCGGTCTACCCGCCCTTCTTCACCACTATCCGCGACATCGCTGAACGCACCATCGTCGACGTGCCGATGGCTCGGACGCCTGAGGGCGGGTACACCCTCGACCTTCCTGCACTCGAGGCAGCGTTCGCGCGTCCGGAGGTGACTGCGCTGCTGCTCTGCAGCCCGCACAACCCCACCGGCACCGTCCCCGGCAGGTCGGAGCTGGAGCGGATCGCGGAACTCGCCGATCGGCACGGGGTGGCGGTGATCTCCGATGAGATCCACGCCCCGCTGACGATGCCCAGCGCGCAGCACACGCCCTACCTCGCCGTGGCGGGGGACGACGCGAACGCCCTGGCGCTCGTCGCGGCGTCGAAGGCCTGGAACCTGGCTGGTCTGAAGTGCGCCCAGATGGTCGCCACCGAGCGCACCGCCCCGGTCATGCGCGACCGGCTGCCCAAGGAGGTGGTCTACGGCACCGGACACCTGGGAGTGCTCGCCACCGTGGCGGCCTACGCCGAGGGCGGTCCGTGGCTGGAACAGGTGATCGGCATCCTCGACGGCAATCGCCGTCTCGTCGCGGATCTGGTGGCCGAGCATGCGCCACGCGTCGGCTACGTGATGCCTGACGCCTCCTACCTCGCATGGCTCGATCTCTCCGCCTACAGCCCGGGTGACGATCCTTCGGTAGTACTTCTGGAGAAGGCGCACGTGGCCGTCAATGCCGGGCCGACCTTCGGTCAGGGTGGGACCGGCCACGTGCGACTGAACATGGCGACGAGTCCGGCGATCCTGACGACGATCGTGCACCGCATGGGTGATGCGCTGGGTGCTCGATGAAGCTTGCTGGTCCGCTGGCACGCGCAGGAGTCCTGATGGCAGCGATCATGGTGATGTCGGGACTGGTGGCTCCGTCAGCGATCGCGGAGCCGCGCCCGTCGGCGAAGCCTGTGGGGTACGCCATCGGCGACTCGGTGATGCTCGGCGCGAAGGGCCAGCTGAGGCGGCGCGGCTATGCCGTCAATGCTGCGGTCAGTCGGCAGTCCTACTCGGCGCCTGCGATGGTGCGCAAGCGAAGTGGCTCGCTGCCGCGGAATGTCGTCGTGCATCTTGGCACCAATGGCACCTTCCCACTGGAGACCTGCAAGAGGATCGTGGCCAACGCCGGACCTCAGCGTCGCGTCTTCCTGCTGACGGTCGCCGTGCGACGCAGCTGGGAGCGGCCGAACAACGTCGTGATCCGCAGGTGCGCACAGGCGTTCCCGGCAGGTCGCGTGACCGTCGTGGACTGGAAGGCGCTGGCGAAGCGGCATCCGTCGTGGTTCTACTCGGACGGCATCCACCTGAAGTCAGCCGGGGCCGTGGGCTATGCCCGACTCATCGATCGGGTGGTCACCGAGGGCTGAGCCCGGGTGCCTGTGCACTGGGTCACAGGAAATGGGCTCACCCCCTGTGCACTTGGTCACAGGACAGCGCTTTCATGCCCTTTCCGGCGCGTCACTTCCCCGGGACGGGTGCATGCTTGGGCGATCCCACGACCACGAGGGCCGTGGCATCACCTCGCAACGGAGCGATTCATGACGGTCCCCGGCCTGGAGAACGCGCCCACCAAGAACAAGCAGCTGCTGGAGTGGGTCGAGGAAGTCGCCGCCCTCACCAAGCCGGATCGCGTGGTGTGGGCCGATGGCTCCGACGACGAGTGGCAGCGGCTGACCCAGGCGATGGTCGACGCGGGCACGTTCATCCGCCTCAATCCGGAGATCCGTCCCAACTCCTTCCTCGCCCGCTCCGACCCCAGTGACGTCGCGCGCGTCGAGGACCGGACCTTCATCTGCTCACAGCGCGAGGTCGATGCCGGCCCCACCAACAACTGGGCCGATCCTGCGGAGATGCGCGCCCTGCTCAAGGGCAAGTTCGACGGCTGCATGCGCGGCCGCACCATGTACGTCATCCCGTTCTCGATGGGCCCGCTCGGCTCGCGAATCTCGCAGCTCGGCGTCGAGATCTCGGACTCGCCGTACGTCGTCGTCAACATGCGGATCATGACTCGCATGGGCCAGGCAGCGCTCGACGAGATCGGTGAGTTCGGCGAATTCGTTCCCGCCGTCCACAGCGTCGGCTACCCGCTCGTCGACGCCGACGGCAACCGCCGCGACGACGTCGTCTGGCCGTGCAACGACGAGAAGTACATCGTCCACTACCCCGAGACCCGCGAGATCTGGTCGTTCGGATCCGGCTATGGCGGCAACGCCCTCCTCGGCAAGAAGTGCTTCGCGCTGCGCATCGCGTCGGCCATGGCCCGCGACGAGGGCTGGATGGCCGAGCACATGCTGATCCTCAAGCTCTCCTCGCCCAAGGGCAAGGAGCACTACATCACCGCGGCCTTCCCGTCCGCGTGCGGCAAGACCAACCTCGCCATGCTCGAGCCGACTATCCCTGGCTGGAAGGTCGAGACCGTCGGCGACGACATCGCCTGGATGCGCTTCGGCGAGGACGGTCGCCTCTACGCGATCAACCCGGAGGCGGGCTTCTTCGGCGTCGCCCCCGGCACCGGGATGTCCACGAACGCCAACGCCGTGCGCACCCTGACGGCCAACTGCATCTACACCAACGTCGCGCTGACCGACGACGGCGACATCTGGTGGGAGGGCCTGACGGACGAGCCCCCGGCCCACCTGATCGACTGGAAGGGCAACGACTGGACGCCCGATTCCAGTGAGCCCTCCAGCCACCCGAACGCCCGCTTCACGGCGCCTGCCGGCCAGTGCCCGTCGATCGCCCCGAACTGGGAGGACCCAGCGGGCGTGCCGATCGAGGCGATCCTGTTCGGTGGCCGTCGTGCGACCAACGTGCCGCTCGTCACCGAGTCGTTCGACTGGGAGCATGGCGTGTTCATGGGCGCGACCGTCTCCAGCGAGATGACGGCGGCGGCCGTCGGCGGTGTGGGCCAGCTGCGCCGCGACCCGTTCGCGATGCTGCCGTTCTGCGGCTACAACATGGCCGACTACTGGGGCCACTGGCTGAAGATCGGCTCGTTCACCGACGAGTCAAAGCTGCCGCGCATCTACGCCGTCAACTGGTTCCGCAAGGACGCCAACGGCAAGTTCCTGTGGCCCGGCTTCGGCGACAACGCACGCGTGCTCGACTGGATCATCCGTCGACTCGAGGGTGATGCCGATGCAGTCGACACTCCCATCGGCCGTATCCCGGCCAATGGCGAGCTTCCGCTCGGCGGTGCCAACGTCACCGACGAGCAGCTCGCCGAGCTGTTCGCGATCGACCCGGTGACGTGGTCGGCGGAGGCCGACCTCACCGAGGAGTACTTCGCCAAGTTCGGCGACCGGGTGCCGCAGGAGCTGCAGGGGCAGCTCACCGCACTGCGCCAGCGGCTCGCGCAGGCCTGACGCACCAGCACGATCCCCGATGGCGGGTGGTGACCTCCGGGTCATCGCCCGCCATCGCTGTGTGGTCCTCTCGCTATGTCACCGGCCCGCCTGGGTCGGTTCAGGGCGGGTTTCGTGAGGAAAGCGGACCTGAACTCTTAACCTCAAGTTGAGAGTTTGCCGGTTCAGACGATGCCGGGCCGCCAGTCCTGCGTGGATGGCGGGGTTCCCGGCGGCAGGTGAGCGTGAGGGATTCCCTCATGAACTTTGGTGCCACGAAGGGGGCAATTTACGATTGGGGACCATCACCGTGCGCCTTGAACCAGCGACGCGGCCTGAGCCCGGGGGGCGTTGTCATGCGGCGTGTCTCCTCCATGGCGTCAGCCGTGGTGGGCTCGTCGCTGGTGGCTTCCCTGCTGGCACTCGCGGTGCCGCCCGCAGCGGTTGCGGCACCGGCTGTCACGACAGCAGTCGTGCCTGACCTGTGCGTCGTTGCTACCTCTCCGTCGGAGTCGGAGTCGGAGTCGGAGTCGGATTCGGAGTCGGAGTTGGCATCGGCGTCACCCGCGGTGTCGTCGTCCGCGTCACCGTCGCAGTCTCCGGAGGTCTCGGAGTCGACCACAACATCGGCGTCTCCGGTGTCGTCGCCTGACGCGGAGTCCCGTGACGATGCTGTGCAGGTGCGCAGTGGTGATCGGGAGGCGCAGTCCGCGAGTGCGGAGCTGCCGGAGCCCGCATCGTCGGCGTCGACTTCGTCGTCACCTGAACTCTCGACCTCGGCATCACCTGCAACGCCGTCACCTGCAACATCGTCACCTGCGGCATCAGCGTCGTCATCGGCGTCTCCGTCACCGTCTGCGTCACCTTCGGCATCGGAGAGTGATGAGCAGATGGTGCTGGGCTGTGCGCTGCCGGTGACCGGATTGACAGCGACGGGTGATGTGAACGCGGTTCGGCTGGCATGGTCCGAGGTGCCCGCGACCGAAGGAGACCTCTCGGTGGTGCCGGCCGAGCGCTACCTGGTGCTGGTGCAGGTGGAGGGCTCCGCGGATCGGGTGATCGAGGTCGTGGCTCCGGCGTCCGGGACGACCGTCAGCGGCCTGCGTAACGGGGTGGAAGCGACGTTCCGGGTCTACTCGGTCACCGATAGGGGGGCCAGTGAGCCGGCGGGCCCGGTGGCTGCCACCCCGGCGACCGGGGCCGAAGGGGTCGTCGCGGGCCTGATCGTGGAGTTCACTCCCGGCACGACCGTGGAGCAGGGCCAGGGCAGCGTCCCGGGGGAGGCCCGCGTCGACGAGGTCGATCTGAGGGTGGCCGAGCAGGTGGGTGACGACTCGGTGCTGGTCGAGCTCAGCGAGCCGGTGGATCTGGCGACGGCCGAGCAGATCGCGGCGGACCTGCAGGCGGATCCGGCCGTGGAGTGGGCCGAGCCCGACCAGTTCCTGTTCACGGCGTCGGACTCCTCAGCCGTGCCCTCGGCTGACTGGAACCTGTCGGGGGAGTACGGGGTCGATGCCACCGCGGTCGAGGAGAGAAACCGTGCCGGGGAGGGGGTGACGGTCGCCGTGATCGACACCGGCATCACCGATCACCCGGACCTTCAGTCCAGGCTCGTCTCGGGGTACGACTTCGTGTCGAGCCCGGAGCAGCTGATGGCGTCGCGGCAGCCCAATGCCCCACCGGTGGCCTTCGACGCTGACTACGCCGACACCGCTCGTTTCGGGTCGCTTGGCCGGGACGCGAACCCGACGGACCCGGGGGACTGGCGCGAGACGCCGCCGGTCCGCAGCAGCAGCTGGCACGGCACGAAGATGGCGGGCCTGATCGCCGATGTCGCTCCGGGCGCGAGCATCCAGCCGGTCCGGGGGTTGTCCTGGCGTGGTGGCCTGCTCAGTGACATTGCGGCGTCGATCACTTGGGCCAGCGGGGGAGTGGTCGACGGGGTGCCGGCGAACGCGAATCCGAGCAAGGTCGTCAATATGTCGTTCTCGGTCGAGGCGACCTGCCCAGTGGCGCTCCAGCAGGCCATCGATGGAGCCCGGGAGCGCGGCAGCATTCTCGTCGCCGCGGCCGGCAACGCGAACGACGACGCCACCAAGTACGCGCCAGGCAACTGCAACGGAGTCATCACCGTCGGGTCGACTACGAGCACCGGTGTCCGTGCGGACTACTCCAACTACGGATCCACGATCGACATCTCGGCACCTGGTGGTGACACCACCACACCCGTACTTGCCGCGTCGAATACCGGTGCACAGACACCTGACCAGCCCACCCGCACTGGCGACTTCGGCACCTCGGTCAGCGCCGCCCACGTCTCGGCTGGCGCAGCCGTATTCGCCGCCCGCAACACCACCATCACACCCGACGAAGCCTACGCGGCACTGACCGGCAAAGACTCCGTCAAGAACTTCGCCAACCCCACCTGCGATGCGAACCCCGACTACACATGCGGAGCAGGCATCCTCACCCTCGCCCAGATCGCCACCATCTCCAGCGGCGACCAAGACTTCGCGATGACCTTCAACGGAAACGGGAACACGGCAGGCTCGTACGCGACCGCATCTTCGAGCAGTTTCGATATCGATTCCGATATCACCGTGTCAGCATGGGTGAGGCCCGCAGCCACATGCACCAATGTCTGCAATGTCGTCTTCAAGCAGATTGCATATTCGATTTACGCCATGGGAACGACCTGGCAGTTCAGGTTCGGTTCATCATCTGGATGGACTGGGTGGGACTCAGGAGTGCCCATTCGAATTGGATCCTGGCAGCATGTTGCGCTCACGCGATCTGGCAATGCCGTCACGTTTTACGTCGATGGACAACTTGTCAGTTCCCAGACCTACTCATCAGGGCTATCGACGAGCACTGACCAATTCAGTGTGGGTGCGTATGGCGATGGGCCCAATTCCTACTTTCCGGGTCAGATCGACCAGGTGAAGCTGTACGACACGGGACTTGATGGATCGGCGATCGCGGCTGACATGCACGCGTACAGCATGTACTCGGGCGGCTCGGTCACATCTGACGACCACATTGCCTTCTACGACTTCAACGAGGGCCCAGCAGGCGCCACCGGCACGGGCACCGTCTACAACCGCGTGAGCGGTGCGACGAGCGCCACCAACCTGCGCACGGTAAACAGCCCTACCTACACAGACATCAAGCAGACCACGAGCAGTGGCAGCAACACCGTGGTCACCTTCCCCCGCTCCTACCTCACGGCCGCCGGAGGCTGGAGAGCCCCCACAGGAGTTTCTGCTGCCAACGTCCTTGTGGTTGGTGGTGGCGGCGGTGGTGGCGGCGGTAACAACACGTCCAGTGAGTCGTTCGCGACTGCTGGCGGTGGTGGCGGTGGTGGCCGAGTTGTGACCGACAGCAGCAATGCCGTGACCGCTGGCAGTCCGGTCACCGTCACGGTGGGCGTGGGGGGCGCGGGTGGCAGTGCCGGCACATCAGCCAGTGCCTTCACCGGCATGACGAGCGGGCAGGCTGGTGGATCGTCAGTGTTCGGTACCAGCCTTACCGCGGTTGGTGGCGGCGGCGGTGGGATCGTCGACACCGGGAATTCGGGTACGCGCACCAGTCGATCGGGCAGTGGCGGAGCTTCCGGAACCACGATCACAGGTACGTCAACGGCCCGCACGGGTGGTTCACCGGACTGGGATGCCGCGGGTGGTGGCGCTGGTGCCGGAGCGAATGGCTCGAACGGTGCAGACCTTGGTGGATTGGGCGGGACGGGCGGCGCCGGCGGCGCCGGGTACCAATCGTCGATCACGGGAGTGGCCGTCACCTACAGCGGTGGCGGCGGCGGTGGTGGCACCTGGGATGGCTCTGGCTCGTCGCCGTCGGATGGTGACGGGGGGACGGGAGGCACGGGTGGTGGCGGTAATGGAGCGAAGCTCGCATCGACTCCCGCCACGGCCGGCTCTGCCAACACGGGAGGCGGTGGTGGTGGCGGCGGCAGCACCAACCGCAGTGCGTCAGCCGCGGGTGCCGCGGGCGGTTCGGGCATCGTCATTGTCAGCTACGCAACGGCTGCAAGCGGCACTTGTGTCCCGGAGTCGACTCAGTACACCTCAGGCGGTGTCACGTACCGGGTGGTGGCTTTCAAGGACACGGGATCTTGCTCCTGGACCGCGCCGACGGGCGTGACGTCGGTGGACTACCTCGTCGTTGGCGGAGGCGGTGGCGGTGGCGTCGGCCGGGGTGGCGGCGGTGGCGCGGGCGGGTTGCGGACGAGTTCGCTCTCCGTGTCCGCGGGCTCGTCCTACACCGTCACTGTCGGTGTCGCTGGTGATGGCGGATCAGGCGACAGTCGTGGCTCGAGTGGTGGGAACAGCGTCTTCGGTTCAATCACCTCGACCGGTGGTGGCGGTGGTGGTGGGTGGAATGGGGTCCAGACGGGACTCAGCGGTGGCTCCGGCGGTGGTGGCGCAGGGTCCACTAGCGCCTCGTACGCGGGAGGCGCTGGCACAGGCGGACAGGGGAACTCGGGCGGTGCGAGTGCGACGGCGTCGGCGAGTTGCAGCATCGCGAACCAGAGCTGCTCAGGTGGTGGTGGCGGCGGTGCTGGGGGCTCAGGAGCCCAGGGGTCGACATCAGCCGGTGGCGCAGGAGGGGTCGGGTCCACGGTCGCCTGGATCAACGCCACCGTCGCCTCCATCCTGGGCATCGGTCAGACCAGCTCTGGGTCGGTCTACTTCGCAGGCGGCGGCGGGGGCGGTGCTCTGACCGGTGTCGCCGGTGGGAGCGGTGGCCTCGGAGGAGGTGCGGCTGGCCTCGCGTCTGTCGGTACCCCACCGGCTGCCGCCACCGCGAACACAGGCGGTGGCGGTGGCGGAAATGAGGGCTTCGCCGGGCCCGGCGGAGACGGCGGTTCGGGCGTTGTCGTGCTCCGGTACAGCATCGACACCGCGACGACATGCACGGCGACGTCGGCCGTGGATGGGACCGACATGGTCGTGTCCATCACTGCAGGATCGAGCTGCACGTGGTCGCCACCGACGGGCGTCACCAGTGTCAACGCGCTACTTGTCGCGGGGGGAGGAGCCGGCGGCGGTCGCATTGGTGGCGGGGGTGGTGGCGGCGAGGTCCTCGCCGTCACAGGTCAGGCCGTCACGCCGGGTACGTCCTACACGTTGACCGTCGGGGCCGGTGGGGTCGGCGGCGGTGGCGGCGGAGCCGATGGGGGCGACACGACCGCCTTCAGCAAGACGGTGAACGGCGGTGGCGGAGGCGGTTCGTACGGCACGTCGAATTCCTCTGGCCGCTCTGGTGGCTCGGGCGGTGGTGGCGCCTGTTCCACGCAACCCGCTGCGGGCGCCTCGGTCCTCACCGGTGGAGGCCTGGGTCAGGCCGGTGGCGTGGGAAACAGTGGAGGCAGTAACAAGTGCGTCGCTGCGGGCGGCGGTGGCGCCAGCACGGCGGGTTCGAATGCCGACGGGGAGGCAGAGTCCGCCGGCAACGGTGGAGACGGCTTCGCGTCGAGCATCACGGGGTCATCCGTCACCTACGGAGCGGGTGGAGGCGGCGGTGTAAACGGTCCTATGTCGGCTGGATCTCCCGGAGCAGGCGGTACGGGCGGTGGTGGCGCTGGAGGTGCACGGCGAGCCGCTGACGCCAATGGGCAGGATGCAACGGGGATAGGCGCCGGCGGGGGCGGTGGTTCGAACTGCGGCGACGGAGGTGGAGGCGCCTGCACCAGTGCGATGGCGGTCGGCGGTGATGGTGGCTCCGGCATGGTCATCATCCGGTATGCAATACCAGCAACGTCGGCCTGCACGCCGATCGAGTACTCGTACTCGAACAGTGGAACGCCATACACAGTCGTCGAATTTCAGGGTGCGGGTACCTGCACCTGGACGCCACCGGCAGGTGTGACGACGGTCGATGCCTTGCTCGTCGCCGGCGGTGGCGGAGGCGGCGGCGGCATCGGCGGTGGCGGCGGTGGCGGCGAGGTCCGACTGATTTCCGGGCAACCGGTCAGTGGTACGCAGATGGTCACTGTCGGTGCTGGTGGAGTGGCCAGCGGTGGTGGTGCAGGGGGGTCCGGCGGTAGCAGTTCCGTGCTGGGGGTCACTGTTGCAGGCGGTGGCGGTGGTGGTGCCGTCGGTGTCGCGGGTGTCGCGGGTGGGTCGGGAGGCGGCGGTGGTTGCTCATCTGCCCCCGGACCGAACGCAGGAACGTCGACTGCTGCTGGAGCAGGCTTCGGCACGGCTGGTGGAGCGGGCCATGGAGGCGGCGGGTCCGCATGCGTATCCGGCGGTGGCGGCGGAGCCGGAGGTGCGGGTGGTGCCGCTGACGGCACTGGTCAGAGTGGTGGAACCGGTGGCAACGGCAGGATCTTCTCGATCGCCGGCGCGAACGTCGCCTATGGGGGTGGTGGTGGCGGCGGCATCAACTGGAGTATCTCTGCCGGCAACCCGGGGGCAGGTGGCATCGGTGGCGGTGGGGCAGCGTCGGGGAAGGCGTCTACCGGAACGGCATCGGCAGGCACAGACGGCCTCGGCGGTGGTGGCGGCGGCAACAGCAACAACGCGGCTACGGGGGCGGACGGTGGCGACGGTGTCGTCATCGTCTCCTACTCTGCCGTGCCCGGTGCCCCCACGTCGGTGACGGGAACGGCGAGTGCGCCGACCACCGCGACGGTCTCCTGGACTGCTCCGACCTTCACCGGCGGCTCGGCGATCACGGGTTATTCGGTGGTGGTGTCTGCAGGCGGCGGTGCGTACTCCGCGGCTGCTGCGGGCACCTGCACGTCGGCGTCGAGCTCCACGTCGACGTCGTGCACTGTCACCGGTCTCACGGCGGGTACGACGTATGCGTTCAAGGTGACGCCGATCAATGCGAATGGCAATGGAACGCAGTCCGATGCGTCGACGGCCATCACGGCATACGGGGCCCTGTCGCAGTTCGCGGTGACCACGACGGGTGGTGCGGCACTCGGCACCCAGACGGCGGGGACGGCGTTCAACGTCAAGATCACCGCGCAGGACTCCGGTGGGCGGACGGTCACAAACTTCACGGGCACGGTCGACCTCACGTCGACGTCACTGTTCTCGTCAGGGACGTCTACGACCACGTCGGCATTCACGGCCGGCGTGCTGTCGTCGCATGAGGTGACATTGACGCGGGCGGGGTCGTCGCAGACGGTGACGGCGAC
>CAIZPS010000143.1 GCA_903934925.1 uncultured bacterium
CGGTGACGATGGATCGACTCCGCACCGGGCTGTTCTGCGCGTGCGACCGGGGGGAGCTGCGGCCCTGCGTCGCTGCGCCGTCCGGGACCCGCACAGGTGGACGGCCACGGAGATCGAAGTCGAACTGGGCACGCACGAGGCTCTCGTCCGCGCCGTGTGCGCGGCGGGAACGGATGCTGTCGTCCTATCTCCGCCGGATCTCGCCCGTGCCGTCCGTCAGCGCCTCGAGGCCTTCGCTGACGAGCACTCTGGGGAGCAATCATGAACGAGTCAGCAGGCACACGCCTCGCCCGCCTGCTGACGCTGGTGCCGTGGCTCATCGCCCACGACGGAGTCACCATTGCGGAGACGGCCGAGCAGTTCGGCGTCAGCCCGCAGGACCTCGAGCGTGATCTGTGGCTGCTGGTCGTCTCCGGGCTGCCTGGGCATGGTCCGGACCAGTTGGTCGACATCGACTTCTGGGATGACGGGATCATCAGGGTCATCGACCCCCAGACGCTCTCCCGACCCTTGCGGCTCACCCAGGAGGAGGCCGTAACCCTGCTCATCGCCCTGCGCACGCTGGCCCAGCTCCCGGGGATCGAGGACCGCGCGGCCATCCTCGGCGCCATGTCGAAGATCGAGTCAGCGCTGACCGACGACGATCCTGCGGGTGGCATTCCTGAGATCGATGTGCCCGTGGATCCTCAGGTGACCGACGTCATCGACAGGGCCCTGCGCACTGGTGGCGGCCTCGCCCTCACGTACGCCTCTGCGACCAGGGGAGAGGTCACCGAGCGCCTGGTTGCGCCCCTGCACGTCAGGATCGTCGACGGCCTGGGCTACTTGGAGGCCTGGTGTTCGTTGGCCGAGGGGGTGCGCTCGTTCCGCTTCGACCGCATCTTGGCGGCCCGAACCGCGGACCTGCCAGTGATCCCCGACGCACCGACGCACGAGGAGCCCAGCGAGCCCGTCCGGGCCTTGATCGCGGTGCAGCCCGAGGATCGCTGGGTGGCGGACGTGGTCGACGGTGTGACCATCCATGGCGCCGACGCCGACGGGCGGAGCCTGCTCCGCGTGCCCCTGCTGTCCCTCGACTGGGGAGTAGGCCTCGTGCTCTCCCTCGCGGGGGGTACCCGTGCGCTGGAGCCCCCGGAATTCGTGCGGTGCGTGGCCGATCGCGCCGCAGCAGCGGCCGCGGCCTACCCTGATCACGTAGGGTAGGCATCCAGAACATCGATCAGGGCAGCTGCACCGGGTGGGGGATCCGGGCGCTGGAACCGGGCAGAGGAGAGCGAGCATGCCGAATCTCAAGGGCTGGGAATGGCTCATCATCGTCGCGCTGATCCTGCTCCTCTTCGGCGCCAAGCGGCTTCCCGATGCAGCTCGAGGGCTCGGTCGGTCCCTGCGGATCTTCAAGGCGGAGACCAAGGGACTCGCCGAGAAGGCCACCGATGGCAGTGAGACCGCCACGGACACGGCCGCATCAGCGCCGACCACGAGCCTGCCCGCGGCCCCTCCTCCGGCTCCCGAGGCGGCGGCCCAGGAGCCCATTCCCACCGAACGTCGCGAGGCCTGACCGCCAGGCAGGCCTGAGCGCAGGTTGCAGCGGTGGCACTGAAGGAGCGTGGGGCGGTCGAGTCATCGGCCATGCCGCTGACCGACCACCTGCGCGAACTCCGATCCAGGCTCGTCAAGAGCGGCATCGCGATCGCGCTCGGCATGGTGATCGGCTGGATCTACTACGCCCCGCTCTTCGACTGGCTGAGCGCCCCCTTCATGGGAGCGGTCGATCAGGCCCGCGAAGAGGGCCGCGCCGTCACCCTCGCCCTCACCGGTGTCGCCGATCCCTTCGTCCTGCAGATGCAGGTCGCCGCCGTCGCGGGTCTTGTGCTCTCATCGCCGATCTGGCTCTACCAGCTCTGGCGATTCGTCACCCCCGGACTCCACCGTCACGAGCGGCGATGGGCCATCGGGTTCGTGGCCGTCGCGGTACCGCTGTTCCTCGGAGGCGTGGCGCTCGCCTACGCCGTCCTACCGCTGGGGCTCGAGGTGCTTCTGGGGTTCACGCCGGACAACGTCGAGAACATCGTCTCCGTCGACAGGTACCTGTCGTTCTTCCTGCGCACGATCCTGGTCTTCGGCATCGGGTTCCTCGTGCCCTTGATGCTGGTGCTGTTGAACTTCGCCGGCGTGCTAACCGGCCGCCGACTGATCAGCTGGTGGCGCTGGATCATCGTGGGAGTCATCCTCTTCGCTGCGATCGCCACGCCCACCGGGGATCCCATCAATCTGCTGCTGCTCGCCGGACCGATCCTGCTTCTCGTCGCGATCGCGGTCGGAGTCTGCGTGCTCAACGACCGCAGACGAGCCCGCAAGCGCGGTGAGGAACCGGACTACGCCCAGTACGACGACGATGAGACGTCCCCGCTCGACGACACGGCGTCCCCGCTCGACGACACGGCGTCCCCGCTCGACGACACGGCGTCCCCGCTCGACGACACGGCGTCGCCCATCGGCGACGAGGCGTGACCGACACGGCCAGCCCCGCCGAGCGCTATGCCGCCGCGGTGGCGCGGGGCAAGCGCGAGCGTTCTGAGCTGGGTTCCTTCGCTCGCGACTACGGTTTCGATCTCGATCCGTTTCAGGTCCGGGCCTGCGAGGCACTGGAGTCGGGGGCCGGAGTCCTTGTTGCCGCCCCCACCGGTTCGGGCAAGACGGTCGTGGGTGAGTTCGCCATTCACCTCGCGCTCGCACGGGGCATGAAGTGCTTCTATACGACTCCCATCAAGGCGCTGTCGAACCAGAAGTTCAACGATCTCGTCGCGCGCCATGGTCCCGAACGCGTCGGCCTGCTGACGGGCGACAACAGCATCAACGGCGAGGCCCCAGTCGTCGTCATGACAACCGAAGTGCTGCGCAACATGCTGTATGCGGGCTCA
Source organism: uncultured bacterium (assembly GCA_903934925.1). Lineage (GTDB taxonomy): Bacteria > Actinomycetota > Actinomycetes > S36-B12 > S36-B12 > UBA10649. The sequence continues at coordinate 2,922 of CAIZPS010000143.1, forward strand.
TCAACTCTTCAGGGCCTGGCCTTCGTGGTCATGGATGAGGTTCACTACCTAGCCGACCGCTTTCGAGGAGCAGTGTGGGAGGAGGTGATCATCCATCTGCCCGCCTCGGCCACGGTGGTTGCACTCTCGGCAACGGTGAGCAACGCCGAGGAGTTCGGAGCATGGCTCGAGGCCGTGCGCGGTGACACCACGATCGTGGTCGAGGAGCATCGGCCGGTCCCGCTCTGGCAGCACGTGATGGCCGGACCCCGCATGTACGATCTCTTCGCCGACGAGCGTGAACGCGTGGTGAATCCCGAACTCGTGCGTCTCGCCCAGGACGAACGCCGCAGGACCCCATCCCACGGCGACAGACGCAGGTCCGGTGGTCGACGGCCCGGTGGGCCACGCACCCCGTGGCGCAGCGATGTAGTGGAGCGACTCGATCGCGACGCTCTGCTACCGGCTATCTACTTCCTGTTCAGTCGCGCAGGATGCGACGAGGCAGTACGCCAGTGCCTGCATGCTGGGCTGCGTCTGACCGATCCGGATGAGCGTCGGCAGATCCGTGCTCTCGCGCTCGAGGCGACCCTCTCCCTGCCTGACGAGGACCTCGCCGCCCTCGGCTTCGAGGAGTGGCTCGACGCCCTCGAACGTGGTCTGGCTGCCCACCATGCGGGAATGCTGCCCGCCTTCAAGGAGATCGTCGAGGCGCTCTTCCAGCGCGGACTGCTCAAGGCGGTGTTCGCCACCGAGACTCTGGCGCTGGGAATCAACATGCCGGCCCGGTCGGTCGTGCTCGAACGTCTGGTGAAGTGGAACGGTGAGACCCATGTCGACCTCACACCGGGGGAGTACACCCAGCTCACCGGACGTGCCGGTCGACGGGGTATCGATGTCGAAGGGCACGCCGTGGTGCTGTGGCAGCAGGGTCTGGACCCTCAGGTGCTGGCCGGCCTGGCCTCCACCCGCACCTACCCGCTCAGGTCATCCTTCCAACCCAGTTACAACATGGCCGTCAATCTCGTCTCCCGTATGGGCCGCCATGCCGCTCGCGAGGTTCTTGAGACCTCCTTCGCGCAGTTCCAAGCCGATCGAGCGGTCGTGGGCCTCGCGACGGAGATGCGGCGCGTGGAGGAGGGGCTCAACGGCTACGAGGAGGCGATGCACTGTCATCTCGGCGACTTCGCCGATTACGCGTCCATACGCGAGGACCTCAGTCGACTCGAGAAGGATGCCAATCGCGCCGCGGCTGCTGAGCGACGGGAGTCGTCGGAGCGCTCGTGGAGCGCACTTCAGCAGGGTGACGTCTTCTGGATCCCCACGGGCCGCCGCTCCGGACCTGCTGTCGTCCTCGACACAGCACGCATGCGTGCAGACCGTGAGCAGGGCCGCCCACTGGTACTCACCGCCGAGGGGCAGGTGCGGCGCGTCTCCGCAGCCGACACCAGCTCACCGGTCGAGCCCTTCGCCCGACTGAGAATCCCTCGTGGCTTCGTATCCCGGGATTCCCGTGCTCGCCGTGACCTCGCCGCTCGACTGAGGGACGCTGTCGATGCCGTTCCGCACGAATCACGCAAGCGCAGGGCCGCACCTCGTGAGGACGAGCAGATCGCCGAACTGCGCAGGCGGCTGAGAGCCCACCCGTGCCACGGATGCGCTGATCGTGAGGCACACGCCCGCTGGGCCGAGCGCGCACACCGCACACGTCGCCAAGTCGAGGATCTCGCCCGCCGCGTGGAGGGTAGAACCAACTCGATTGCCCGACGCTTCGATCGGGTCTGCGAGGTTCTCTCCACGCTCGGATACCTCACGTCACCCGGTGACGACGCCGAGGTCACTGAGCAGGGCCGCATGCTGATGGGCCTGTACACCGAGTCCGATCTGCTTACCGCCCAGGCACTGCTGGACGGAGATTGGACGGAGCTTTCTGCGTCTGATCTGGCTGCCGTATGCGCAGCACTCGTCTACGAGTCGCGCGGGGGTGATGAGGAAGCCGGCGTGCCACTGCCCAGCCGCATCATCCGCGAGGCTGTCGGCGCACTCACGGCCACGTGGTCGCACCTGCACGTGCTTGAACACGACCACGGGCTGGACATCACGCGCCGGCCTGATCCCGGTCTCGTGGACGCCGTGCACCGTTGGGCGAACGGCGCCACGCTGCTGCACGTCCTCACGCACACAGACATCACCGCGGGCGACTTCGTGCGATGGACCCGGCAGGTCATCGACCTGCTCGGCCAGCTCGCCACGTGCATCGATCCGGGACAGCCCCTTTCCGCCCGGGCACGTGAAGCTGCTGACCTGCTGAACCGGGGGGTCGTCGCATACTCGGGCGCCCTCTAGGGGATGCCCGTCCAGCACCGAGTGTCAGGAGGCGCTCAGTGCGCGTCGGAGCTCCTCCACCTGGCGGGTGACCCCCCAGACGGAGGCCACGGCGTGAATTCGCTCCTCATCGGGCTCCAGGGCCGACACGCGCGGCACATCGCCCGGAAGCTCGAGCTCGCGCACCACGCTCGAGACGATGCGCGCGCGGGCCAGCTCGTCAGCCGAGGCCAGGATCCGATCCGCGATGCGAGGAGTCATCGGACGACTGGCGGCCGCCGCGGCAGCTGCCACCACGTCATCAAGGGAGCCGAAGGCTTCCACCAGGGCCACGGCCGTCTTCGCGCCTACACCTGGAACCCCCGGCAGACCGTCGGAGGGGTCGCCGCGCAGCACCGCCATGTCGACGTAGTGGCTGGCAGGCACCCCGAACCGCTCCTGCGCTCCCGATGGATCCAGGACGGGCCACTTCTCCATACCGCCGTTGACCGTCAGCAGCACAGATGTCCGATCATCGATGACCTGGACGAGGTCGCGGTCTCCGGTGACGACGAGGCAGCCACCTGAGGAGGCCGGCCAGAGCTGACGTTGAGCTGCGAGGGACCCGAGAACATCATCGGCTTCGTGTGCGGGCACCCCCCAGCGGGGGATGCCGAGAGCGTCAAGCACCTGAGCGATCGCACCCACCTGGGGTCCAAGATCCTCAGGCTCGTCCTCAGCGTCCGACTCCGCCCCCTCGGCTTCCCCCGTTGGGGCGTGCCCATGGCCGTCCTCCGCCTCAACCGAGGCGCCGAGCACTCGGTGAGCCTTGTAGGAGGGGAGGAGGTCGACCCGCCATTGCGGCCTCCAGTCCTCGTCCCAGGCAGCGACTACTCCCTCGGGTCGGTAAGCCTCCACCAGCCGGGCGATGGTGCTCAGGAACCCGCGCAGGGCGTTATGCGGGCGACCATCCGGCGCGGTCATCGACGACGGCAGTGCGTAGTAGGACCGGTAGTACAGGGAGGCCGAGTCCAGCGCGAGAACGGAGACGGCGGACGAGGATGAGGCCACCGCTGCAGTCTGGCAGAGACCTGCGCTGCTCCACGGGCGATCCACCGGCGCATGCCTAGACTCATTCCATGCAGCAGATGGCCCAGGAACAGGTCAACGAGCGACTGTCACGCGTCGCGGAACTCATGCCGACAGAGGGCATCGACGCGGTGCTCATCACTCCTGGCCCAGACCTGCGCTACCTCACCGGCTACGACGCCGTTCCGCTGGAGCGGCTCACCTGCCTCGTCGTGCGCCCAGATGCCAGTGCCGACCTCGTCGTGCCCCGACTGGAGGCCCTCGCCGCTGCGGCCAGCCCAGCAGCGCATCTGCCCCGCCATACCTGGACTGAGACGGATGATCCCTTCGCGCTCACCGCGTCGCTCATTCCGGAGGCCCGCGTCGTGGGGGTCGATGATCACATGTGGGCGGCCAAGGTGCTCGGCCTGCGCACAGCCATGCCGGGCGCCGTGCAGGTGCTCGCGGGCCCGCTGCTCGATCGTCTGCGCATGGTCAAGGACGCCGATGAGATCGCAGCGCTCACGCGTGCTGGTGCCGCGATCGACCGCGTGCACGAGCAGGTTCCATCGCTCCTGCGCCCGGGGCGCACTGAGCGCGAGGTAGGCGGAGACATCGCCGACCTCATCCTCGCCGCGGGCCATGTAGCGGTCGACTTCGTCATCGTCGCCAGCGGCCCCAACGGCGCGAGCCCCCACCACGAGGTCTCCGATCGGGTGATCGAGGTCGGCGACGCGATCGTGATCGATATCGGTGGAACGATGCCCGACGGCTACCGCAGTGACTGCACGCGAACGTATGCCGTGGGCGATCCTGGCGCGCTCTACCGCGAGCGGTACGGCGTCCTCCAGCACGCGCAGGATGCGGCTGTGCAGGCTGTGCACGCCGGCATGACGTGCTCGGCTGTCGATGCCGTAGCCCGCGACCTCCTGACGGACGCCGGTCTTGGCGACCTGTTCGTGCATCGCACAGGTCACGGCATCGGCCTGCAGACCCACGAGGCGCCCTACATCGTCAGCGGCAATGACCTCCCGCTGGAGGTGGGCATGGCCTTCAGCGTCGAGCCGGGCTTCTACGACGAGGGCAGGCATGGGGCGCGCATCGAGGACATCGTCGTCGTGGGTCCGCATGGCCCTGTCGCGCTCAATCACGTCACCCGAGATCTGGTGATGGTGTGACGCAACGCCGCGGATCCACTGCTCAATGGCGTAGCAGGCGACTGGTCCTGCTCCACGGCGGCGTCATCTACGCGCCGGCGCATCCGTTCAGCACAGCCATGCTCATCGACGGCGGCACCATCGCATGGATCGGCGAGGACACTGCTGCGGATGTCCACCGCGAGGCTGCGGATGACGTGATCGACCTTGCCGGCGCCTTCGTCGCACCCGGCTTCGTCGATGCCCATGTGCACGCCACGAGTACCGGCTTGGCCGCCGACGGCCTCGACCTCACGGGTGCGGGCTCGGCTGATGCCGTCCTCGCGGCCGTCCGATCCTTCGCTCGCGAGCATCCCGACGCGATCGTTCTGGGTCACGGTTGGGATGAGACAACCTGGCAGGACCCTCATCCTCCGTCTCGCGCGCACATCGACGCTGCCGCTGACGGGCGGGCGGTGTACCTGTCCCGAATCGACGTCCACTCCGCGCTCGTGAGCTCCTCGATCGCCTCCGCATGTCCAGGAGTCGATGAACTGCCCGGCTGGAGCCCCGACGGGCCCATCAGTCGCCAGGCCCATCACCGGGTTCGCGATCACGCGCTCGCCTCGGTATCGCCCGCGCAGCGCGAAGGGGCCCACCGCGCCCTGCGGCGTCTTGCCGCCCAGCACGGCATCGTCGCGGTGCATGAGATGGCCGGCCCCAGCATCTCCAGCGTCGAGGATCTCGACGCGCTGCTCAGCCTTGCCGATGCCGAGCCTGGGCCTCTGGTCGCAGGCTACTGGGGCCAGCTGGCTGAGCGGGGCGGCATTGACATCGCTCGCGAGCTCGGAGCCGCCGGCGTGGCGGGGGATCTGTTCATAGACGGTGCCATTGGCTCTCGGACCGCCTGCTTGCACGAGCCCTACACCGACGACCCGAGCAGCACCGGCACCTGCTTCGTCGATGTCGAGCAGGTCTTCGATCATGTCGTTGCCGCTACGGAAGCCGGCATGCAGGCCGGCTTCCACGTGATCGGCGACGCAGCATGCGCGATCGTGACCGCTGGCCTTCGCCGCGCGGCGGATCACCTCGGTTCGGCGGCGATCCGGGCGGCCGGCCACCGTCTCGAGCATGCCGAGATGCTCAGCGATGACGACATCTCAGCACTCGTCGAGTACGGGGTGACAGCGTCGATGCAACCAATGTTCGATGCGCTGTGGGCTGACCCCGGCGGCATGTACGAGCAGCGCCTCGGTCGGAGCCGCGCCGATTCCATGAACCGCTTTGCCGACATCGTTGCCGCAGGGGGCATGCTCGCCTTCAGCTCCGACGCTCCCGTCACCGAAATCGGGCCATGGGCGGCCGTGCGCGCAGCCATGCATCACAGCAGCCCCGCACAGTCGATCTCTGCTCGCGCCGCCTTCTCCGCGCACACCCGCGGCGGCTGGCGCGCGGTGGGGGAGACGGGCGCCGGCATCCTCGCCCCGGGAGCGCCCGCGCACCTCGCGGTCTGGCGGGCACAGGAGTTCGACGTTCAAGCGCCCGACGCGCGCGTCAGCGGCTGGTCCACCGATCCTCGGTCCGGCACGCCAGCGCTGCCTGTCCTGTCGCCCGAGGACGCGCTGCCCGAGTGCCTCGTGACCGTGGTCGCAGGCGCGGTGGTGCACACCACCGGAGAATGCGACTGGTCGTGACGGCGCCTCGACCTCTGGTCCGACTCCCTCTTGCCGTCATCCTCGCGGCGGTCGCGGGTGCGGTCATCTCCACAGCCTTCGCCCCGATCGCCTTCGCACCCAGCGCTCCCGCGGGCGTCGCCATGCTCGCCGCGGCGCTCTGGGGGGCACGCGCCCGCCGCGGCATCGGCCTAGGGCTTCTGTCGGGCCTTGCCTTCTTCGTGCCGCTGCTGTCGTGGATGAACGTCATCGGCCTCGACGCGTGGCTCCTGCTGGCCCTCGAATGCTCGGCCTGGAGCATGCTGATCGGGCTCGGCACCGCACTCGGGTCTCGCCTTCCAGCGGCGCCGATGTGGATCGCGACCGTCTGGGTGCTCGCCGAGGCGCTGCGCGGACGCATCCCCTGGGGCGGTTTTCCGTGGGGGAGCCTGTCCTTCTCCCAGCCCGACTCCGTCCTGGCCGACTGGGCCGCAATCGGCGGAACACCCATCGTCACCTTCGCGGTCGCCTTGGTCGGATCCTGCCTCACGGCTCTGGCGGTTCACCTCTCCCAGGGCAGGTACCGCCGGGCGCTTGTCACCGGCCTCGTGCTCGCACTCACCCTCGTCCTGCCTACCGTGCTCGCTCCGTGGGCGACGCCGGCCGGCAACGGCTCCGTCGCTACCGTCGCCATCGTGCAGGGAGGCACGCCCCAGATGGGCATGGGGGCCATGGATGTTCGACGGGCCGTGCTCGACAACCATGTGGCGCAGACCTTCGAACTGGCTGCTGCCATCGATGACGGGCGCGCGTCGCGGCCGGACTTCGTGCTGTGGCCTGAGAACTCCTCGGATCTGGATCCCTTCGCCGATCCCGCGGTCGCCGACGACATCAGCGCCGCTGCGCGAGCGGTGCGCGTTCCGATCCTCGTGGGAGCCGTCACCACGAGCCTGGATGATCCCGACGAGGCATGGAACGTGGGCATCGTCTGGGATCCTCTTGCCGGCCCCACCGAGATGTACATCAAGAACCGGCCGGTGCCCTTCGGTGAGTTCATCCCCTTCCGCGAGCAATTGGCTCCGCTCATCGGCAGGTTCGAGCGGGTGCCCCGGGACTTCGCGCCTGGAGCCCGTCCCGGGAACCTGACGATCAACGGAGTCGCTGTCGGCGACGTGATCTGCTTTGAGATCGCCTACGGGGACGTCGTTGAGGCAGTCGTCGACGGTGGTGCGGAGATCATCACGGTGCAGACGAACAACGCCACCTACGGCGGCACAGCGCAGCCGGAGCAGCAGCTGGCGATCGAGCGCATGCGCGCTACCGAGACCGGCCGCACCGTTCTGGTGGCTGCGACGTCAGGCATCTCCGCGGTCCTCGCTCCGGACCGTGCCGTCCTTGATCGTATGGATGTCGGCGAGGTCGGATGGCGTGTCGTCACGGTGCCGAGGGTGACCGACCCGACGTGGGCGACCGCCTTCGGGCGATCAGTGGAGTGGCTGCTCGTCTCGCTCGCCATCGCCCTTTTCGCGATCGCGCTGTGGAGCCGGCTGCGTCGCGGTCGACAGGTGGCTGCTGACCCCGGGGCTGGACGCGGCATCGCCTAGGCTGACGGGGTGCCCGCGGACGACTTCAGCGACCTTGGTCGCATCGTGGTGATCATCCCCACGTTCAACGAGCGGGAGACTCTTCCGGTCATCGTCTCCCGCGTTCGCACCTCGGTGCCCGAGGCACACATCCTCGTGGCCGACGACAACTCTCCTGACGGCACGGGTGCCATTGCCGATGAACTGGCGGCCGACGACGAGCACGTGCACGTCATGCACCGCCTCGGCAAGGAGGGACTCGGTGCGGCCTACTTGGCCGGGTTTGCGTGGGCCCTGCAGCAGGGCTACGACGTCGTGGTCGAGATGGACGCCGACGGGTCGCACCAGCCCGAGCAGCTTCCACGCCTGCTGGACGCCCTGCGCACGGCAGACCTCGTCCTCGGCTCCCGGTGGGTGCCGGGGGGGCGCACCGAGAACTGGCCGGTCAGCAGGCAGCTGATCTCCCGAGGTGGCACCGCCTACACCCGACTGGCCCTCGGCATGCCGATCCATGACGCCACAGGCGGCTACCGCGCTTTCCGCGCAAGCACGCTACGCAAGCTCGACCTCCACGAGGTGGCCTCACAGGGCTACTGCTTCCAGATCGACCTCGCGTGGCGCGCCGTGCAGCGCGGTCTCACCGTCCGCGAGGTGCCCATCACCTTCGTCGAGCGCACGGCGGGCGCCAGCAAGATGAGCCGACGAATCGTGGCGGAGGCTCTCTGGCGGGTCACCATCTGGGGGATCGACGACAAAGTCACACGCGTGCGGAAGCGGGCGCACGATCGACGTCAGCGGGGACGCAACCCCTCATGAGGCGTTGGCTCAAGGCTCTCCTCGTTGTCTACCCCGTGGTGGAACTGATCACGATCGTTCTTGTCGCGCGTTGGATCGGCTGGGGGTGGACGCTGCTGCTGCTCGTGATCGGCATCCCCATCGGCCTGGGCATCATGCGCAATGCCGGGGGAGCGGCCATGGCTGATCTCCGCCAGGCCGCGTCGTCGGGGATCCCACCCAGCGATCAGGGACGGCACGCGACGACGATGCTTGCCGGGACGCTGATCGCCGTCCCCGGCTTCTGGACCGACGTGCTCGGTCTGCTGCTTGTAGTGCCACCGACACGGGGCATGTTCCGCGCGCGCTCCGGGGCGTGGATCAACACCCGCATGGCGACCCTGCGCATGCCGGGCGTCTACGATCCCCGCGGCTTCTCCGGCGACGTCGTCCAGGGCACGGTCATCCGGGTACGCGACGGCGGGGAGCCGGACACTCAGCCCGAGACCCCGCGAGAGCTGACCTAGTTGAGATCAGCCTCACGCCGACCCACCGGGCTGCGTCAGGCTGTCTTCCTCAGCCCTGCACCCTGCTGCTCGTGGAGCAGCGCGAGCCGCTCCTCCAGCAGAGCCTCGAGTTCGGCGATCGTGCGCCGCTCCAGGAGCATGTCCCAGTGCGAACGCTGATGGCGCTCGGGCTTGGCCTCCGGAGCCTGGACATCCGGACGAACGGCCTGCTGCCCGCAGCGGCAGGTCCACTCGTAGGGAATCTCCTCCGCCTCCGTCGAGAAGGGGACCACAGTTCGGTGACCGTTGTCGCACACGTAGGTGATCGCCAGTCGTTCGGCAGGCACCACATGCGCGTCGTTCTCGTAGCTCAGGGCGCCCAGTCGGGTGCCGCGCATCGACTCGCTCATGTCCTGTCCTTCCGTTCCGGTGTCGCCTTCGGCGGCACCTTCGATCTTCGAGGTGCCACGCGGGGCGACACCTTGGACGAAGGTGTTATTCCCCGCGTTCCGTCAACCATGCCGGGGCGATGTAAGGATCAGGTAAGGAGAACAGGCGCCCGACAGTCAGAATCGAGGCATGTCCGGTCAAGTTGTCCGGATATCGGATGGCAACGATCGGGACGTGCGCCTCCGGGTCCCGGGACGAGGAACCCGGGAAGAAGCCGGCCTCAGTCGGAGCCGGACTCCATGGCCGCGCGATCCAGGCTCTCGACCTCGTCCTCGACGGCGGGGGAGAGCGAGGTCGTGGCCGAGATCGCCTGGGCGCCACCGGGGTCGAGCTGGCCGACCAGCTGAGCCTGACCCGCAGGCAGTTGCCCCTGACTGGCGTACATCTCCAGCTTGGCCCGGGAATCGGCGATATCGAGGTTGCGCATGGTCAGCTGGCCGATGCGGTCGAGCGGGCCGAATGCCGCGTCGCTTGTGCGCTCCATCGAGAGCTTGTCCGGGTGGTAGCTCAGGGCTGGTCCGGTGGTGTCGAGGATCGTGTAGTCATCGCCTCGACGCAGTCTCAGCACGACCTCGCCGGTGACGGCCGAGGCCACCCAGCGCTGGAGCGACTCGCGGAGCATGAGCGCCTGGGGATCCAGCCAGCGGCCCTCGTAGAGCAGTCGCCCCAGCCGCCGGCCCTCGGCGTGGTAGTTGGCAATGGTGTCCTCGTTGTGAATCGCGCTCAGCAGGCGCTCATAAGCGATGAACAGCAGCGCCATGCCGGGGGCCTCGTAGATGCCCCGGCTCTTGGCCTCGATGATCCGGTTCTCGATCTGGTCGGCCATGCCCAGGCCGTGTCGACCTCCGACGGTGTTCGCCTCGTGGACGAGATCCGTCGGCGTGGCGAACACCTGTCCGTTGATCGCCACCGGGCGACCCTGCTCGAAACGGATCCGCACGTCCTCGGTCGGAATATGCACGGACTCGTTCCAGAAGGCGACGCCCATGATCGGGTCAACGATCTCCATCGACGTACTCAGGTGCTCGAGGGTCTTGGCCTCGTGCGTCGCCCCCCAGATGTTCGCATCGGTGGAGTACGCCTTCTCCGTACTGTCGCGGTAGGGGAGGCCATGGGCAACGAGCCACTCAGACATCTCCTTGCGACCGCCGAGCTCGGTGACGAAGTCAGCGTCGAGCCACGGCTTGTAGATGCGCAGCTCCGGGTTGGCCAGGAGTCCGTAGCGGTAGAACCGCTCGATGTCATTTCCCTTGAACGTCGACCCGTCACCCCAGATGGAGACATTGTCGTCGCGCATGGCGCGCACAAGCATCGTTCCGGTGACCGCGCGACCCAGGGGAGTGGTGTTGAAGTACTGGCGACCCCCCGAGCGAATGTGGAAGGCGCCGCACGCGAGGGCCGCAAGGCCCTCCTCCACCAATGCCGCCTTGCAGTCCACCAGGCGGGAGAGCTCCGCGCCGTACGCTGTCGCACGACCCGGGACGGACGCGATGTCAGGCTCGTCGTACTGGCCGATGTCAGCTGTGTACGTGCACGGGACGGCGCCCTTGTCGCGCATCCAGGCCACGGCCACCGAGGTGTCCAGGCCGCCGGAGAAGGCGATGCCGACGCGCTCGCCGATGGGCAGGGAGGTCAGTACCTTCGACACGGGCTCAACCCTAGGGGCCGAGTCTTGACCGATGGCCGCGGGGGAGCCGCGCCCGGTGACGACTCCGGATCGCACCACAGCGGCTGACCACCGCGCGCTAGCGTGCGACCCACAGGGCCACGGCGCCAGCACACGCGAAGGGGAGGCCCCATGGCTCGCTCTCACAGCTCGCGGGACCTCGCCTGGGCAGGCGGGATCCTGGCACTTGTCGGGCTGGTCGCCGCGCTGGCACCCGGGTGGGCCTTCCTGGCCGTCACGCTCGGCATCGTGGCCCTCGGCCTGGGCTGCGCCAGCCTCCTGCTGCCGGGTCGCGCCCGGAGGGCAGGTGCAGTGGTCGCGCTCGTCTCCGCCGGGGTCGTCGCCCTGGGCGTGGCCCGCCTCGGCTCCTCGGCTCCGGACCCCACGCCCGACCCCGGAGCGATCCGCGAATCCCCCGCCGCCGATGCGTCTGGCGACGCCGTCATAGGCGTCGAGGATGCGTCTGGCGACGCCGTGACCGGCGTGGAGGATGCGTCACCGATCGATCCCGACGCCACCGTCGTGACCTACCAGATCGTCACCGACGGCATGAGCGTCACCAACCTGTCCTACGTCGACCTGGTGGACGGGCGTCCGACCATGCGCGACGAGATGGGCGTCCCGCCGCCGTTCCAGCACGTGGTCCGCGTGCCTTCGGGCTCAGACCTGAACCTTGCCGACCTGTCGGTGACCGGCATGGGCGGAGCGACATCACGGCGCACCGCGTGTGTCGTCACTGTTGACGGGGAGACCGTGGCGCGCTCGACAGCAGACGGGCCGTACGGCTTGGTGACCTGCGCGGTTCCGGCCTCGTGAGGCGAATTCCCCCTCACTGCGCCGATAATGTGCATTATGACATTCTCAGTACGAACGCCACAATCACCACGCGCACGTGTACTACTCCGTCGACGTGCCGCCTGGCTGGCAGTAGGAGTAGAGCGCATCCACGGCGCCCTCCGCCTCGGGACTCGCCGACAGCTGTTCGAACTCCTCGGCCGTCAGGCCAGCCGCTTCCGCCGCCGCGGCGGGGTCGCCGTCGGCCAGGGCAGGATCCTCGTAGAGGGCGATGATCACCGCGAACCCGGTCTGGAGCAGTTCGACCTGATCCTGAGTCAGGGCCCCCAACCCAATGCCCTGAGGCAGCGCGCCGATGGCGGCCTGAAGGCTGTCCACGGCCGTAGCTCGCTCAGCACCACTCATGGGCTCGTCGTAGTTGGCGATCGCGTCCTTGTCCCACAGGGGCGCCAGCTGAGCGCAGTAATCCAGGGGTGTCACTGAATCGGCCGCAGCATTCGGGTCGTCTCCAGACGAGCATCCCGCGATCAGGAGCACGACGGCGAAGGCCAAGCTCACTCGTGACGTGTGCCCACGCATCAGATCCCCTGACCTCACCATCCGGATCTGACAGCCTAGCCGGAGAGTCCTGGCGCCATCCCAGCCCCCAAGGGCCCTCTCCAAAGGTGTCACGCCGACCGAGCCTGACGGCCGTAGAACAGCGACGGTTCACGGCTCACGTAGCCTGTCAGCGTGGCGAGAGACGACTTGGGTCATGCCTGCCCTCCGTTGCTCCGTGCCAACCGGGTCGTCTCGCTGGTGCCGTCGATCACCGAGGCACTGGCGTCCGTCGATGCAGATGCCGTCGTCGGGGCGACGGACTGGTGCACCCACCCGGCCGACCTCGCCGCCGCGCGAGTCCGCGGGACCAAGAACCCCGATATCCGCGCCATCGTCGAGCTCGTGCCCGATGTTGTCATCGCCAATCAGGAGGAGAATCGTGAACTCGATGTGCGCCGCCTGCGCGACGCCGGCGTCTCGGTCTGGGTGACGCGCATCGAGACGCTGGAAGAGGCCTTCAACTCGCTCGAACGAGTGTTCACCGAGGCGCTCGGCTGGCAGATGCCCGACTGGCTTCCCCAATCTCGGGAGGCATGGTCTGCTCCCCCGGTGCAAGCGGGCCTGCAGGTACTGGTCCCTGTCTGGCGCGACCCGTGGATGGTCGTCGGACCCCGGACCTTCACCGCAGACCTCCTGAGCCGGCTCGGCTGCATGGTGGTTCCTGGCGAGCGCGGCGATCGCTACCCCACCGTCGACGTATCCGACCTTGACCGGCTGGGTGCGGATCTGGTGCTTCTTCCCGATGAGCCCTACGTCTTCAGCGCTGGCGATGGCCCCGAGTGCTTCATCAGCACGCCCACCCGACTGGTCAGCGGTCGCATCCTCACGTGGTACGGACCCTCCCTCGCGACGGCACGCGCGTACCTGGAGTCGATGCTGCACGGGACATGAATCGGGCTCCACCTCCCGAAGGAGATGGAGCCCGATCCACGATCTGCTGGACTACGCGCTGAGCGCCTTGGCCTTGAGTGAGTCGAACTCGGCCTGGGAGATCGTGCCCGAGTCGAGCAGGGCCTTCGCCGAGGCGATCTGGTCGGCCGGCGACACACTGCCGACGGCGGACTGGATGTAGGCCTTCTGCGCCTCCTCGGCCGCCTTCACCTGGGCCTGGCGCCGCTGAGCCATGCTGCCCCCGCGTGCGATCAGGTAGACCAGCGTGGTCAGCGGTGGCAGCAGGATCAGGAAGATGATCCAGATGGCCTTTGCGAAGCCACCCATCGTGTGATCGCTGAAGAGGTCGAAGACCACCATGACCCACACGAAGATGAACATGAACAGGATGAACAGCCAGAGCAGCGTCAGCAGGAAGCTGCCGAAGTCGTCGTACACGAAGGTGCCTCTCTCTAGGAATGACGTCTTTCGTCAACGACGTCACCGGAAGGCTAGCGCCCCAGCCGGCTCGAAGGACGGTCGGCCACTAGCGGGCGGCCAGCTCCTCCGGTCGCGGGCACGAGCACACCAGATTGCGATCACCGTAGGCCCCATCGATGCGGCGCACCGGGGGCCAGTAGCGATCCTGCTCCATCCCGGGCATGGGATAAGCCGCCAGTCGAGCGGGGTAGGGATGCGTCCACTCCCCGATCAGGCACTCGGCCGTGTGGGGGGCGTTGCGCAGCGGATTGTCATCGACCGGCCACTCCCCGGACTCCACGCGCGCGATCTCCGAGCGGATCGCGATCATGGCATCGCAGAACCGGTCGAGCTCGGCCAGGTTCTCGCTCTCGGTGGGCTCGACCATCAACGTGCCGGCAACAGGGAAGGACATCGTCGGCGCGTGGAAGCCATAGTCGATCAGCCGCTTGGCGACGTCATCAACCGTCACCCCGGACGCTGCCGTGATCGGGCGCAGATCGAGAATGCACTCGTGGGCGACCAGCCCGTTCTCACCCACATACAGCACCGGGTAGTGCGGGCGCAGCCGTGCAGCGATGTAGTTCGCATTCAGGATCGCGACCTGGGTCGCCCGAAGCAGCCCCTCGGGGCCCATCAGGCGGATGTAGGCCCACGGGATCGGGAGAATTCCCGCACTCCCCCATGGCGCCCCGGACACCGGGCCCACGCCACCGTCGACGTGACCCCGGCCCAGTGGGCCCGCCTCGGGCCGGAGCGGGTGCGACGGGAGGAACGGGGCCAGGTGCTCTCGCACGGCCACCGGGCCCACCCCCGGCCCCCCTCCCCCATGAGGGATGCAGAAGGTCTTGTGCAGGTTCAGGTGCGACACATCCGCACCGAACTTGCCCGGCTTCGCCAGCCCGACCAGCGCATTGAGGTTGGCTCCATCGACGTAGACCTGCCCCCCAGCCTCATGCACAGCGGCGCAGATCTCGCCGATTGCGGTCTCGAAGACCCCATGCGTCGACGGATACGTGATCATCAGCGCCGCCAGCCGACCCTGATGCTCTGCGATCCGTGCACGAAGATCATCGATGTCGACGTTGCCGTCGTCGTCGCATGCGATGACGACCACGCGCATGCCGGCCATCACGGCGCTCGCGGCATTCGTGCCGTGCGCGCTGCTCGGAATCAGACAGACGTCACGATCAGCCTCGCCGCGGGCTTGGTGGTAGCCCCGGATGGCCAGCAGCCCGGCGAACTCCCCTTGTGAGCCCGCATTCGGCTGCAGGCTCACAGCGTCATAGCCCGTCACTTCGACGAGCCACGCCTCGAGCTGGCGGATGAGGTCGACGTAGCCAGCCGCCTGATCCAGCGGTGCGAACGGGTGGATGGACGCGAAGGCCGGCCAGGTGACCGGCTCCATCTCCGTAGTCGCGTTCAATTTCATCGTGCAGGAGCCCAGCGGAATCATCGACCGGTCGAGCGCGACATCGCGATCCGAGAGTCGCCGGATGTAGCGCAGCATCGATGTCTCGCTGCGGTGCATGGAGAACACCGGATGCTGCAGGTAGGGCGAGGTGCGGACCAGAGGCTCAGGAATCCCCAGAGCCGATGTCGCGCCTTCGTCCAGATCCAGCGCGACGGCTCCGGGGTTGACCGTCGCATAGGCACGCCACAGGGCCTCGACGTGTTCGGCGGTCGTCGTCTCGTCGACGGTCACCGAGACGGTGTCGGCGTCCACGCGCCGGATGTTGATCCCCTCATCGAGGGCGGCGGCCACGAGTCGATCGGCCTGACCAGGAGCAGACCAGCGGACGGTGTCGAAGAACGCCGTCGACGTCAGCTCACCGCCCGCCTTCCGGATTCCCGTGGCAATGTGTCGGGCCCAGTCGTGGGTGCGCTCGGCGATCCGGCGAAGGCCTTCCGGGCCGTGGTAGACGGCGTACATCGACGCGATGACCGCCAGGAGCACCTGCGCCGTGCAGATGTTGCTCGTGGCCTTCTCGCGGCGAATGTGCTGCTCCCGGGTCTGCAGCGCAAGCCGATAGGCGGGACGACCGTCCGCATCCACGCTGACTCCGACGAGTCGACCCGGCATGCTCCGTTCGAGGCCCGACCGCACGGACATGAAGCCCGCGTGCGGCCCGCCGAACCCCATCGGCACACCGAAGCGCTGGGCAGAGCCCACCACGATGTCGGCACCGAGCTCTCCCGGTGGGGCAACCAGCGTCAGGCTCAGCAGGTCGACGATGACAATCGCCAGGGCGCTGCGAGCATGAGCAGCTTCGATCAGGGGCCCGACGTCGCGAAGTCGACCGGACGTGCCCGGGTTGCTCACGATGACGGCGGCGAGATCGCCCTCCGGAAGGCCGCTTTCGAGGTCGCCGACCACCAGCCGGATGCCCAGTGGCTCCGCTCGCGTCTGCAGCACTGCCATGGTCTGCGGGTGAGTGTCGTGATCGACGGCCACCGTCATTGCTCCGCGCACGGAGCGGACCGCCAAGGCCATGGCCTCCGCCACGGCGGTCGGCTCATCCAGCAGCGAGGACCCGGCGACGGGGAGCCCCGTGAGGTCCTCGATGAGCGTCTGGAAGTTGAGCAGTGCCTCGAGGCGCCCCTGGGAGATCTCCGGCTGGTACGGCGTGTAGGCCGTGTACCAGGCAGGGTTCTCCAGGATGTTCCTGGTGATCACCGCGGGCGTATGGGTCGGGTGGTACCCCAGTCCGATCATGCTGGCGACGATGCGATTGCGCTCCGCGAGAGCGGCCAGCTCCGCGATGGTCTCGGGCTCGGACGCCGCGGCCGGGAGCTCGAGACGGTCGTGCCAGCGGATGATCTCCGGGACGACGTCCGCGGTGAAGGTGTCGAGGTCCAGATAGCCGAGGGCGCTCAGCATTCGCGCCTGTTCCGCGGCATCGGGCCCGATGTGGCGTGATGGGAATTCCAGGCTCATGGCGTCCTCACAGGTCGAGCACGGCGCGCGTGCAGGGGCGAGCCGGCGCGGATGCACCTGCTCCTCCCCCTCTGTCACCCGCGCGAGCGCGACCTGAGAGCTTCACCGGCTAGCCGGCTTTCACCGTCGGTAGGGACGCATCCCTTTTCCAGAGGTGCCTCTCCCGAGCGGTCCTGGTTGCCTGAGAGGTTGTCGGGGAGATTGCTCCTTCGGCGCCTGCCAGAACGAATCAGGCAGGTCTCTCCCGCTCGGGATCAGACAGCGATCGCAGCCTAGCGCCAATCAGCCGACGGAGCGACGGGCACGCCGTTCGGCGAGTTCGTCGGATGCGCCGTCAGCGACGAGATGGTCGCCGTCGGGCCGCTCCCCGGGCAGCGCTGCGAGGGTGCCCTCGACTTCTCTCCAGACGCTGCCGACGGCAATGCCGAAGACTCCCTGTCCGCCGCGGACCAGATCGATGACCTCATCCGCGCTGCGGCACTCGTAGATGCTGGCGCCGTCGCTCATGATGGTCAGCCCGGCAAGATCCTCGCCGCTGCGCTGGTCGAGGTGATCGACTGCCGCCCGGATATTGGCCAGGGACACACCCGTGTCGATGAGCCGCTTCACGATGCGCAGGATCAGGATGTCCCGAAAGCCGTACAGGCGCTGTGACCCGGAACCCGATGCGTCACGCACCGAGGGAGTCACAAGCCCGGTGCGGGCCCAGTAGTCGAGCTGGCGGTAGGTGATGCCGGCAGCGGAGCAGGCCACCGGTCCCCGGTAGCCAATGCCCTCCGGCACGGGTCGCAGAGTGGACTCGTCGAAGAGCACGCCCTGGGAGCGGGACTCCCCGGTGGGATGTGCGCCCTCTGCACCCACTGCTGCCTCCTCCTTCGGGCCGTTGACCCGCTCGTCAGCCTAGTGCGCTTCCGGTGCGCCCGACTGGTCCCATGCTGCTGCTGCTCGCCCACCCAGCACCTGTGACTCATGTGACTGGAGGGACGGGTGAGACGTTAGGGGGTGGCTCCTCGCGGATCAACGACGGACGACGGCGTGTCGAACGCGAAAGTCTCAACCTCGCGATGAGGGTGACGTCGCGGGGCATCGCCTCGCCCACGGACACGGGCGATCAGCCGAAGTCCTCCGGCGAAACGTGATCGAGGAACTCCCGGAACTGCTGGACCTCGTCCTCCGCCGACGGCCCCTCCTCGTCCTCGTCCGGGATCTCGATCCCGGCCGACTCGAGAACCTCCTCGGCCCCCTTGATCGCCGAACCGGTGCGCAGCGCCAGCGCGATGGCATCGGAGGGACGGGCGCTCACCTCGGTGCCGTCAGCGAAGACCAGGGTCGAGTAGAAGACGCCGTCCTCCAGGGCGGTGATCCGCACCTCGTCCAACGCCACCCCGAGCGCGTCCAGGACGTCCCTCATGAGGTCGTGAGTCAGAGGTCGCGGAGGCACGATCCCCTGCTGGGCGTATGCGATCGCCGTGGCCTCCACGGCACCGACCCAGATCGGCAGGTAGCGCGTTCCAGCGCGCTCGCGCAGCAGGACGATCGGGTTGTTGGAGGGCATCTCCACCCGCACGCCGACGACATCAAGATCCAGCACCTCCCCAGAGTAACCCCGTGGGGCGCCGGACGCGTCAGGCTCGTCCGCCTCGGATCAGATCAGCGCGCAGAAGGGCCGCGTGCAACTGGACGAACAGCGATGCCAGCTCGCGCACGACCTCCTGCTGGCGGGCCCGCCCGTCCCGATCACGGGGCTGGGAGAACGGCGTGGCCATCTGCTCGATCACGCCGGTCTCGCGATCGGTCACCACCCGAAAGCTGCGCAGGTGACGTGGCTCGATGCCGAACGCACTGAGTCTGGCGACGACCTGGAGGATCGCCAGAGCATCTTCGTCGTAGTGTCCCGCCGGTGAAGCCCACACGACTCCGATGCCCTCCAACTGCGCGACATACGACTCCTCGAGGGACACCGCCTCCGCCAGCTCCCCGCGCGTCATGCGAACGCGCCCTGTTCCCGCACGGAAGTCATCGGCACGAAGTCCAGTGCCCAGAATTGATGCGGGAGCCTCTGACTCCACTTGTGCATCGCTTTCGTCGAGTGCTTCGCGAATCACCTTCAGCGGGAGGTACTGGTCGCGCTGGAGAGTAAGAACAGCACGCAGACGATCGATGTCACGTTGCGCGAAACGTCGATAGCCCGACGGTGTGCGTTCTGGGCACACCAGCCCCTCGGCCTCGAGGAAACGGATCTTGCTGATGGACACATCGGGGAATTCGCGCTTCAACAGCTGCAGCACCTCACCGATGCTGATGGTGCCGGTGATGGTGTCGGCCGAGGGACGTGCGGCTCGCTCGGTCATGATCCCGGATCTACGCCGAGCAGCAGGACGAACCGGAACTTGCCGATCTGAATCTCATCCCCTCCGGCAAGGCGTCGATCGTCGACCCGCTCACGGTTCACATAGGTGCCGTTGAGGCTCCCGGTGTCGCGGACGCTCCAACCCTCGGCACCGTGACGGAACTCCGCGTGGTGACGACTGACGGTCACATCGTCGAGGAAGATGTCGGCATCCTCCGATCGACCCACGCGAAGAACACCCTGCGAAGGATCCAGAGCGAACTCCTGACCCTCCGCCGGCCCACGATGAACGATGAGGACCCCGGTCCCGGAGGGCAGATCCAACTGACGTCCAGTACCGACGGCGGGGATGGCGCCCGAACCCGTAGCGGGACCTGGCTGGAACACCGCGGATGTGTGCTCGATGCTCTCGAAGTCCACGGCACCGAGCGGCGCACCGCAGGAACCGCAGAAGCGATCGTCCGCGGCCGCGTGATGACCGCAGCGGGAGCAATCCATGATGTCTAGGCCTTCTCCACCAGCGCTCGGTAGTCCGCTGCCGAGAGCAGGCCCTCGAGTGCCGAAGCATCGTCTGCGTGGATCTCCACCATCCAGCCCGCACCGTAGGGGTCGGAGTTGACGGTCTCCGGGCTGGCGTCCAGGTCTCCGTTGACAGCCACCACACTGCCCGCGACCGGCGCGTAGATGTCACTCACGCTCTTGGTCGACTCGACCTCACCGCACGAGGCACCCGCCTCGACCCGTGTTCCGACACCAGGAAGGGACACGAAGACGATGTCGCCGAGCGCCTCCTGTGCATAGTCCGTAATGCCGAAGACGAGCGTCCCAGCATCGGTGCTTCGGACCCACTCGTGCTCTGCGGTGTAGCGGAGCTCATCGGGGTGCATGGTCCCTCCCTGGGTTCGATGACGTCGTCACGGGGCCGCCGTAACCGGCACTGTAACGGAGATGGTCAGATTCGGGTCCGACGTCGTGCGGAATTCGGCCCCCCTCGTCCGGACCGACTCCGCGAGGCCGCCGGGGATGCTCATCGCGGCGCTGATCGTCTCCGGCTCGCCTATCGCCACCAGATCGAACGAACGGCCGAGCGAGGTGCCTTCGATCGTGACGCCTTCCTCGGAGTCCGCGAACCAGGAGTCCACCGTGACCCGCGTCTCACCCACCTGGATCGCCTCGGCACCCGCATCGCGCAGCTCCTGCACCGCGTTGATGAGCACCGCCGCGTCGATCTGTCCCTCAGGATCGTCGATGGTGATCTGCACGCCAGCCCCGGACACCGGCGTCGTGCCCGACATGACCCGCAGCGCCTCCAGCTGTCGCCTCGCCTCCGCCAACGCCTCGGCCGTCGATCCCGACTCCAGATCGCGGCGCAGCTCGGCAAGACGCGACGACTCCTCCTCCAGCCTCGCTTGCCGCGCAGACAGATCGTCGAGGACCTGGACGAGATCCTCGGTGCGAGCATTGCGCCACTCGTCCTCGTCACCCGAAGGAGCGATCACCACCACCGTGATGAGCAAGCCGAGCAGCAGGAACAGGGCGCCGATCATCAGATGGGGCCGGCTCGGCTGATACGCCAGCCGCCTGAGGAGCCCGCGACCGGTCTCTGCTTCAACCGAGTCATCCCCGCTCATCGTCATGCCCGGAAGAGCAGTCGGCGGATGGCGGCAGCATTGGCGAAGATGCGCATGGCGAGCACGACAACCACACCTGTCGACATCTGCGCGCCGACCCCGAGCTGGTCCCCGAGGAAGACGAGGAACGACGCGATCAGCACGTTGGAGAGGAAGCTCACCGCGAAGATGCGATCATCGAATCTCCTCTGCATCAACGCCCGGAAGCCGCCGAACACGGCGTCAAGGGCCGCGACGATGGCGATGGGCAGATAGGGCTCGAGCCACAGAGGAACGACCGGGTGCCAGAGGATCCCGACCGCCACGCCCACCAGTAGGCCGATGATGGCGATCATTCGCGCTCTCCCGTGATCGTCGCTGCGTCGGGCGTGCGAACCTCGCCCTCCGGCAACGCTACGTCACGCTTCTCAATTGTCGATACGAGACCGTAGTCGGCGCTGAGGTCGTCGAGCAGCCCTCGGAGTCCGCCGTCCGGAAACTCCGACGCGATCTCTCCGACCGCACTGACGGTGTACGGCCGGTTCAGCGGGTGGTAGTTCACGAGGATCGCCTCGCCGGCTCCCCGGATCGCCGTCGCCTGGGTGAGGCGCTGGTCATTCACTGCGACGCCCCGCGCACCGCCGCGCCACAGTTCGTTGACGATCGCCTGAATGTCACGGTCGAGCACCCGGTTCAGAGAGCCGGGCTCGGCCCCCGGAGAATCATCGATGGTGATGACCAGTCCGGGGCCGCTGACCTCGGCGATGCCGCTGACACTGCCGAGATCCCGAAGCAGGACGGACGTTGTCGAGCCGGCGTCGAACTCGAGCAGATCGGCCTGGAGCGACTCCACCACGGCTGCCTGCTCCCCGACCATCGCCTGCTGCTCGTCGATGCGGTCCGACAGCGCGACCACCCTGGCGACGAGCTCGGTGCGGGAACCCTGTCGATCATCGACCGACGCTCGGGTCGCCAACACGGCAAGTGCCGTGACAAGCCCCAGGACACCGACACCGAGCAGCACGAGCACCGAGCCAATCGGTCGCCGGGCAGGCCGCTGATCATCGGTTGCGCCACGCACGTAGTCGTCCTCGGTGGCTTCCCGGATGAAGCGCTCGATGACTGTGTTCACGCGTGCCGCTGCCCCGATTCAGACGTCTCTGACTTCTCCCGAGGCGGCAATCCCGGACTCGGTACCCTCGACCAGGCCCCATTCGCTCCTGGCCTGCTGGACATAGCGTAGACCGGCCCACCAGTACAAGAACGTGCCCCACGCGGCGAATGCCCACCCGAAGGCGAGGGCCCACACACCGGCAACGGGAAGGGTGCCCAGCAAGAGCAGTGGGAATCCCCACAGCAGCGCGAAGGTCGCCGACTTACCCACGTAGGTCACGGGCAGTGCCACACGCCCCTGACGACGCAGGCGCGGGAGCAACCCCAGCAGCAGGACGTCCCGGGCCACAAGGACTGCGACGAGCCACCACGGGATGACACCCCGGATCGCGAGTCCCAGGATCGTGGCCGCGATGTAGAGGCGATCCACCAGCGGGTCGAGGAGGACGCCGAGACGCGTGCCCTGGTCGAGTCGACGCGCGAGATAGCCGTCAAGCCAGTCCGTCGCCCCGGCCACCACGAGAACGACGAAGGCCCAGACGTCGGCCTCCTCAACCAGAACGAGCCACAGGAAGACGGGGATGCCCACCAGACGCAGGGCGCTCAGTGCGTTGGGAACCGTGACGATACGAGCCTCCGGATCACCGCCCTCCCGCATGGGCGTCACGCTATAGGGCCGGGCCCGGATCGAGGCCCACCTGCGCGCGCTGGCGCGCGGACCACCGTCCGTCGCGCCCCTCGATCGAGATGGGCACACCGAAAGCCGCGGAGACGAGCAGGTCCGTCATCACCTCTGCCAAGGGTCCGGCAGCGACGACACGACCGTGCGCCAGCAGGAGCCCGTGCGTGAAGCCCGGCGGGATCTCCTCGACGTGATGGGTCACAAGCACCATCGTCGGAGACGCCGGATCCAC
>CAIZPS010000144.1 GCA_903934925.1 uncultured bacterium
GAGGCGCTTGCCCGCCAGGACGGAGATGGCGTCGTTCGCATCGATGGTGCGCCCGCCGACGCCCGCAAGGGCGCAGCCAGCGCGGTGCACGACGTCGCCGTGCATGTCGAGGGCCACCGCGACCGAGGCGGTCGCGAAATCACCGACACGCCTCTCGAGCTTGAGGTAGCTGCCGCGCATGGTGCCCGTCGCCGGCGGGATGACTGCCTCAACCGCGATCTCGTTGAAGGCGAGCGCGTTGGTGAAGGGGCCGAGCACGAAGTTGCGCACGTCGATGGTGCGACGACCGTTCGGGCCCTGCGCGATGATCTGCCCCCCGAGCGCCACCATGGTGGCCGCCCAGTCACCCTGCGGGTCGGCATGGCAGACCGATCCGACGAAGGTGCCGCGGGTGCGCACGATCGGGTCGGCGACGAGAGCGGCAGCCGCGGCCAGCGTGGGGTGTGACTCGCCGATGATCGTCGAGAACTCCAGGTCCTCATGCCGGCAGAGCGCTCCGATGCGCAGGGTCCCGTCAGCATCGAGGCGGTGGTAGTCCAGGCCGGGGATGTTGTTGATGTCGACCAGCATGGCCGGCGCCGCGAATCGCAGCTTGATCATGGGGATCAGGCTCTGGCCGCCGGCGAGCACCTTGGCCTCTCCGCCGCTGCGATCCAGCAGGGCGATGGCCTCAGCGAGGGAGGTGGGGGATTCGTAGGCGAAGCGCGACGGGTACATGGGTTCCTCTCGGATCTAGCCTTGCGGGTCGCGGACAGCCGCGGGGAGGGAGTCGGCATCGGGATCGGGACGGGGCTCCTGGTGGGGAGGCCACGGACCCTGAACGGGCTGGCCCGCGACCTTCAGGTACTCCATGATCTGCGGCCACGCCCACACAGTCGGGCTTGCGCCGGTCTTGGGAGAGTTCTCGACAAGGGCGAAGAGGCGCGGTGATCCCGCCTCGTGCCCGGTGGACTCGACTGCCATGGGACTTCCTTCCCGACCGCTGGCTCATCCCCCGATGTGACGGCTCCCACATCAAAGACCCCCCGCAACGGGTTCGCAACCGGAACTGAACATTCCGCGACCCACCCCCCACACGGATCTTGCTCACAGGGTCCGCGGACGCAATCTCCTCAGATTCGGTCGTGCCGCCAGGCGATGGCCTGAGCGATGACGGAAACGGCGATCTCGGCCGGGCCGTCGGCTCCGATGTCGAACCCGGCCGGCCCGTGCACACGGGTGAGGTCGGTGACGTCGCGGAGGGCCAGCCAGTCGGCTCGGGACTGCTGCATGGCCAGGGACCCGAGTGCCCCGATGTACCCCGCGCCGCTCTCGAGTGCGGCCATGAGACAGGTGCTCGACATCTCGACGTCGTGTCCCATGACGACGACGCTGTCCAGCGATGACAGGGTCGCCGTGTGGCCGACGACGTTGGCCGGCCGCGGGTCGACCACGGTGCGCCAGCCCAGCAGGGCACCCTGCGCGGCGAGCGCATCGGCGATCGGGCCCTGCCCGGCGATGACGAGCCGCGGAACGGGCGTCACGACGGTGACGATCTCCCGCTCGCCCACGAGGGACACCGGCCGCCCCGCCTCCAGGGCGTCCCGGGCGGCACCCGAGGCCGACTCCGCAGTGGCGACGGCGACGGCCGTGACCACGTCGCCGTCGAGGGACGCCGTCACCGCAATCGACTCCCGCTGGAGCAGCAGGGGCCACGCCTCCGCGGGGAACTGCTCCGCCGGCACGACGAGGAACTCGACGGCCGACCCGGCAGGCAGGCCGCAGACCTGACTCTCGAACTCGTTCACGGTGTGCTGGATCCTGCGGCCGGTCGACAGCTGCCTCGCGGCTGCGTCGGCGAGCAGGCCGTCGAAGGCACCGCCCATGACCATGCCGATGCGGCCTCCACCCGGGGTGAAGGCCAGGGCCTCGTCGGAGACCGTCGGACCGGTCATCCAAGCTACGTCCGCGCGTGTACCCGATCGGGCGCAGGCGGCGACGCTCAGGGCGATGTCGTACACGGCCGCGAGTGTAGGTCCGGCACGGAGGAGCCGCCCGTTCGAAAGGTCATGACCTCGAGGCGAGCCACCACACCACGCCCACCGCCAGGCCGACGATGACGACGACGGGCACAACCCGCTTGAGCACCGGCACCAGGGCGGCATTGCCGAGGTCGAGGGCCTCGTTGTCGAGCTTCGGCATCGGCGCCGGGGCAGGGACCGGCGATGAGGCTGCAGCAGGTGCTGCATCAGAGGGCGCCGCCACGGACGGCGCGGGCTCCGACGACGTTCGGGCGATGATGACCTGCTCGTGGTTGCTTGCGAACTGCGTGATCAGCCGCTTCGAGACGTCGGCCATGACTCCTCGGCCGAACTGGGCGGCCTTCCCCGTGACGGTGAGATCGGTGACGATGGTCGCCCGCGTGCTCGTGGGCCCCTCCGCTGTGAGCGTCGCCGTGATGGTCGCCCCAGCGGTTCCGGCACCCTTGGTCTCCCTGCCGGATGCGTCGATGACCGCGACGTGCGTGGCCTTGTCCATCGACACGAACCGGCCCGTGCCCGCGAAGTTCATGGTCACCGGGCCAAGCTTGACCTTCACGTTGGCGGCGAACTCCTCCCCGTCGAACGAGGTCAGCGTCGCCCCGGGCATGCAGGGGGCGATGGACTCGACGTCGATCAGGGTGTCCCAGGCCGTGTCGATGTCCGCGGGCACGACGAACGTGTTCTCCAGCTCCATGGGTCCTCCGGGTCCTGCCGGGGCTGCGGCCCCGTGTGTTCCGGCACGCTATCCGGCCGCCGCCCCGCATGCGACCGGATTGGCCCGGCACACTCCCCCGTTGGTGCGTCAGTAGGAGGGGTCGGAAGGCCCGTCCCGCCCCACCTACTGACGCACCAACGGGATGGTCAGCCCCCGGCGAACTCATGCGCCAGGGCCTCCGGGGCTCGCTGCGCTCACTCCTCAGCCCCCGGCGAAGGGCGGCAGCACGTCCACCCGACTCCCCGCCCCCACCATCGCCTGCTGGTCCGTGCAGGCCACCTCGTCCAGGAGGTACGAGCACCGGGGCCGCACCGCGACGAAGGCCGGGTACCGGGTTTGAAGGTCGTCGAGGATCGATCCGAGTCTCCCGGGGGCCGCGCTCACGACCGACTCCCCCACCGCGGCCCGCGCCGCGGCGAACAGGTGCACCTCGACGGTCACGTCAGCCTCCGATGGCGCTCATCGGGCGATCCGGCTGGACGAACGACGGGTCGTTGATCCCGTGCCCTGGCAATTTCGCCCACGTCGCGGTCGCGAACAGGCGCGCGATGCGGTCACGCCGCTCAGCATCCGACAGCGAGGCATCGCGAAGGGTCGCCCGAACGTCGGTCTCGTCCTGGGCGAACAGGCAGTTGCGAATCTGCCCGTCAGCGGTGAGACGCAGACGGTCGCAGGCGGAGCAGAACGGCTTGCTCACACTGGCGATGATGCCGACGGTCGCCGGGCCGTCGTCGACCACGAACTCCTCGGCGGGGGCGGAGCCTCGACCCGGCTTGGGCGTGAGGCGGAACTCGGCGCCGAGGATCTCGTGGATCTCACCGGCAGTGACCATCTCCGCGCGCTCCCATGAGCCCTGCGCATCGAGCGGCATCTGCTCGATGAACCTCAGGTGCCAGCCGTTCTCGATCGAGTGCCTCAGCATCGGGATCGCCTCGTCGTCATTGATGCCGCGCATGAGAACGGTGTTGACCTTGACCGGATGCAGGCCGGCCTCGAGTGCCGCACTGATGCCCGCGATGACGTCATCGAAGCGATCCCGGAAGGTGAGGCGCGTGAAGCGCTCGGGATCGAGGGTGTCGAGGCTGATGTTGACGCGCTCAAGACCGGCGTCAGCGAGGGGTTGGGCCAGATCGGCCAGTCGCAAGGCATTCGTGGTCAGGGTGATGCGCGGCGGGGCAGGCAGGGCGTAGATGCGGCGGACGATCTCGACGATGTCCGGCCGCACGAGGGGCTCACCGCCCGTGAGCCGGATCGACTCGACACCCTGACTGACGGCTACCTCGATGACCGTCATGAGTTCATCGATGGAGAGCAGGTGGTCTCCCGGCATCCAGTCGGAGAAGTCGGGTGGCATGCAGTACGTGCAGCGCAGGTTGCAGCGATCCGTGACAGATACTCGCAGGTCGCGATGCATGCGGCCGTAGGAATCCACGAGGGTGCCGGTGGCCTCACCGGCGAGCGGCGCCGGCATGCCGAGGTTGGTCGTCATGCGCAGTTCACCCACTCATCGGTGCCGTCGGTGAACACCTGATGCTTCCACACCGGCAGCTTCTCCTTGGTGAGATCGACCAGCGCCTGGCAGGCGGCGAACGCCTCACCACGGTGGGCAGTGGCCACAGCCGCGACGAGTGCGGACTCCCCGATGGGGATCGGGCCCACCCGGTGGGCGACGGCGATCGCGATGGGGTCGAACCGCGAGTCGATCTCCTTGGCGACCTCGCTGAGCACTGCCTCGGCCGTCGGATGCCCCTCGTAGTTCAGGGTCGCCACAGAGCGGCCGTGGTCGTGGTCGCGCACGGTGCCGCTGAAGGTCACCACCGCACCCGCGCGGGGGTCGTCGACAAGAGCGGCCAGCGCGTGCACGTCGAGCACCCGCTCGGTGACTTCGACCAGCCGAATCTCGCCCATCGGGCCATTATTGACCGCATGCCCGGGAACGGCCCGGGGAATCGGAGTGGTCATGCGCGAGGTACTCCCGGAACTGCTGGCCGTACGGACTCGTCACGGCGCCGCAGCCATGGCCACCGTCGTGCGCACCTGGCGCTCGGCGCCGCGCCCCGCCGGGGCCTCCATGCTCGTCACGGACGAGGCCGAGGCTGTTGGCTCGGTCAGCGGCGGCTGCGTCGAGGGAGCACTGTTCGACCTCGGGCATGAGGTGCTGGCCGACGGCCAGCCGCGACTAGAGACGTACGGGGTCAGCGATGACGATGCATTCGCGGTGGGGCTGACCTGCGGCGGCATCCTTGAGGTCTTCGTCGAGCGCGTCGATGCGGAGACGTGGCCTGAGCTCGACGGCATCGCCGACAGTGTCGCAGCCGAGGAGCCGGTCGCCGTCGCGACCATCGTCGCCGGGCCGCATCACGTCGGTCGCCACATCGTCGTGCGACGTGACAGATCCGAGGGATCCCTCGGTACCACCCGACTCGACGACACGGTGCGCGAGGACACGATCGGCATGCTCGAGTCCGGCACGACGGGGTTCCTGCACTACGGGCCAGAGGGCGAGCGCCTCGGCGAGGGGCTCGATGTATTCGTGCAGTCCTTCGCGCCGAAGCCGCGGATGATCGTGTTCGGTGCCATTGACTTCTCCGCTTCCCTCGTCCGCGTCGGGAAGCTGCTCGGATTCAAGGTGTCGGTGGTCGATGCTCGGCCGGTGTTCGCAACAGCCAAGCGGTTCCCCGACGCTGACGAGGTGATCGTCGACTGGCCGCACCGATGGCTGTCGGGCCAGGAGGTCGACTCGCGGACGGTGATCGCGGTGCTCACGCACGACCCCAAGTTCGACGTCCCCGCGATCAAGCAGGCGCTGCAGACAAATGCCGGCTACATCGGTGCGATGGGCTCGAGGCGCACGCACGAGGACCGCCTCACCCGACTCAAGGAGGCGGGGGTCACCGACGACGAGCTCGCGCGCGTGCACTCGCCGATCGGCCTGGACCTCGGTGCGCGCACGCCCGAGGAGACGGCCATCTCGATCGCCGCGGAGATCATCCAGTCGCGCTGGGGTGGCAGCGGCGCGCATCTGACGACGACCCAGGGGCCGATCCATCCCGGAGCGCCGCGCTAGTGCCGTCCTCCGGCTCGGTCGCCGGGCTCGTCCTCGCGGCCGGGTCCGGCTCGCGGTTCGGGCAGCCGAAGGCTCCAGTGGTCATCGGGGGCGAGCGGCTGGTCGATCGCGCGGTGCGCGTGCTCGTCGAGGCCGGGTGCGATCCCGTGGTCGTCGTGCTGGGCGCCTGGGTGGGGCACGTCGAGGGCGCCGATGTCGTCGTCAACGATGCCTGGCCCGAGGGGATGGGCTCCTCTCTGCGCACTGGCCTGGCGCACCTGCGCGATGCGAGCGATGCCGACCGAGCGGTGATCACGCTGGTCGACCTTCCCGGACTCACGACCACCGCGGTCGAGCGACTCATCAACTCGTCCACCGATGCCCCTGCAGCGCAGTGCACTTACCACGGCGAGCGGGGTCACCCGGTATGCCTGGCGAGGACGCTCTGGGACGAGGCGATCGACGTCGCCCGGGGGGATGAGGGAGCCCGACGGCTCCTGCGCGAGCACGCGGATGTGGTGCTCGTTGAGGTGGGCGACATGGCCGACGGTGCCGACCTCGACCTTCCTTGACGGTCACCGCCTTCGACACGTACAGTTTTCTGTACAGGAGGCTGTCATGAGGACCATGAGCTACACCGAGTCCCGAGCACGGTACGCCGAGGTGCTCGAGTCCGTCATCAACGACCGCGAGGAAGTGATCATCACCCGTGCGGGTCATGATCCCGTGGTCATCGTCTCCCTGGCGGACTTCGAATCGCTGCGCGAGACCGCCTACCTGATGAGATCGCCCGCCAACGCCCGTCGACTCCTCGATGCCATGGAGCGCCTCGAGGGCGGGGAGGGTGAGGAGCACCCTCTCGTCGATCCGGCGGACTGACCTTGCGCCTCGTCTGGGATCCCAATGCCTGGGAGGACTACCTGTGGTGGCAGGCCCAGGACCGCCAGACCCTCAAGAGGATCAACCTCCTCATTCAGGACATCGTGCGTCACGGCAATGAAGGACTGGGCAAGCCCGAGCCACTCAAGCACGACTTCGCCGGCTATTGGTCTCGCCGGATCACCGACGAGCACCGACTCGTCTACAAGGCCGCGGACGGAGAAGTGCGGATCGCTGCATGCCGGTACCACTACGGCCGATGAGCCACCGGAGCTGATTGCGGTGAGGCGCGACGTTCACCCGTGCAGGTGACCGGCTCCCGAGCCGAACATCATCACGGCGGCGACCGCGGTGAGTATGAGAACCATGCCCACGACCACCATCGCCTGACGTGGCGTCGAGGGCTCACGCTCCCAGCAGAGCAGGGCGGTGAGTCCGAGCAGGACGACGACGGGCGCGACGAAGCCGGGCAGCGCCATGGCAGTCACCATCGCCGCGAGCATGATCGGCGCGCACGAGGTGACGCAGCGAATCCCCTGGCGAGCGCCGTAGTCCACCGCACGGCCGGTGAACGGCACCGAACTGCAGGACTTCACCAGGCGATGCTGCAGAGGTAGCACCTGGTACGCACCCGCGACGATCCACGCGAGCGCGATCCAGAACGGTGTCCATTGCAGGGCGCTCATGAGCAGGTAGGCCGGCACACCAGCGATCAGCCACACCGCCAGAAAGGCGCCGAGGAAGGTCCATGCTCGCGCGGCAGAGCCGTCGGCGGCGCGCATCATCGGCCGCGTCACGGTCGGGATCATCATCGCCACCGACATGGCCACCCACATCACGGCGAAGGACGAGACTGAGGAGTGGTCTGTGGCCATCGCGAGCACGACCCAGGCCACCACGACGGCGACAGCAGCCGGCACCACCACACCGGCACGAAGCCGGGCGTCGGCGCCTAGCAGGACTGCGACCATGGACGGACGGTAGACCCGGAGGTCAGGACTCGCTACCGGACCCCCTTCTCAGTCAGACCGCTGAGCGTGCTGCTGCCGTGCGCTGCTCCGCGTGCTCGACGATGTGCCGGGCCATGGGGGGGAACACGAAGGCGTGGAAGGGCGCGACCCCCCACCAGTAGGCATGGCCGGCGAGACCGTGCGGCCAGTAGATCGCGCGCTGCCGCAGGAGGCGGGTCGGGCCCTCGTCCTGAACGGTGAACTCCAGCCAGGCGCGTCCCGGCATCAGCATCTCCGCTCTCAGGCGGACGACCTCGTTGGGGATGTACTCCTCCACCCGCCAGAAGTCGACGGCGTCGCCGACCGACAGTCGCTCCGGATCCCGTCGCCCGCGACGCAGTCCGACACCGCCGGCCAGTCGGTCGATGAAGCCGCGCGTGCGCCAGAGCAACTGCGACGAGTACCAGCCGGACTCCCCGCCGATGCGCTCGATGGCCGCGAAGAGGTCCTGCGTCGAGGCAGTGGTGCGGACCTCCCGAACGTCGGTGTAGAGCGTGCCGCCCGTCCACGTCGGGTCGCTCGGCAGCGGCTCGCTCGGCACACCCGGTGTCGCGGCATCGGACCACCGGGTCGCCACCTGCGCCTCCTTCACGCGGGTCAGTGCCAGGCGCACGGCCTCGTCGAAGTCGATCAGCCCGCTGGCCGGATCGGGAATCCACTGCGCGATGTCATGTTCGCTGCACACGGCCGGATGACGCAGCGAGCGCACCAGCGGGCGGGCGATGGCTCGGGGAACAGGGGTCACGAGGTTCACCCAGTGACTCGAGAGCTCCGGAGTCAGCACGTTGATCGGCAGGATGATCCGCTTCGACAGGCCGGCCACCGCCGCGTACCGATGCATCATCTCCTCGTAGGTGAGCACGTCCGGGCCACCGATGTCGAAAGCCCTGCTCACGTCCGCAGGGATGTCCGCCGTCAGCACGAGGTAGCGGAGAACGTCGCGGATCGCGATCGGCTGGGTGCGGGTGCGCACCCAGCGCGGCGTGATCATCGCGGGCAGTCGCTCGGTGAGGTAGCGCAGCATCTCGAACGACGCCGAACCCGAGCCGATGATGACACTCGCTCGCAGTTCGATGACGGATACGCCTGACGTGCGCAGCAGTGCGCCCACCTGGTGGCGCGAGCGCATGTGCGGGGACATCCGCTCGGTCGGGAGGTCAGGAGCGAGGCCGCCGAGATAGACGATGCGGTCGATGCCCGCATCGCCAGCAGCCTGGGCGAAGCCCTCGGCCATGCGACGCTCGGCCGCTTCGAGGTCGCTCCCCTGCTGCAGGGAGTGCAGTAGGTAATAGGCGGTGCCCACCCCGTCCATCGCGGAGGCGAGTGCAAGCGGATCGAGCGCATCCCCCTCGACGACGTCGACTTGGGAGCTCCACTCGGTGTGTGCGAGCTTGGCAGCGTCGCGCACGAGGACGCGCACGTGATGCCCCTCGGTCAGGAGGTAGCCGACGAGCCGTCCCCCGACGTAGCCGGTAGCGCCCGTAACCAGGGTCCAGCCCCGGCCGCTCATCTGATCCTCATGCCCGCATGATCCCCGGCACGTGACCTATTCGCACCTCGGCGGACTAGATCGACGACCGGCCCGCCTCGGCCACCCGCACGGGAGGCACCTGGATCCACGGGAAGCGAATCCATCGATTCGTGGAACGCCAGGCCAGATCCGGCGCATACGTCGTGCCTGGCTTCTCGTACAGCACGGCGACATGCACGATGGCGTCGTCAGGCAGCATCGCCCGCACGAACTGGAGGGTGGCACCCGTGTCGGCGACATCGTCGGCGACGAGCACGCGCTTGCCCCCGAGGTCGGCGAGGTAGGGCGGCTGCCCGATGAGCACCGGCTCCGGCAGCGTCTCACCGGCGTCGGTGTAGAACTCGACGTTCACGTGCCTGACGTCCTTGATGTCGAGGGCGTAGGCCAGGGCGGTTGACACGAACAGGCCGCCGCGGACGACCCCGAGGATGACGTCGGGAATCCACTCGCGTGCGACGAGTTGCTCCGCCAGCCAGCGGATGCCCACCCCGAAGTCCTCGTAGGTGAAGGTCTCCAGCTCCGACTCCGGTGGCATGCCCATGGCGTCATCGTGGACCAGGGACCGAGGATCGTGGCTTTGACATGCACAGTGCATGTACTGCATGCTGCATGCATGCCAACACTCCAGGTCCGCAACGTCCCCGACGACGTCAGCCGGGTCCTGAAGGAGCGGGCAGCCCGGGAGGGCCAGTCGCTCTCCGAGTACACCCTTCGGCTGCTGGAGCGTGAGGCCGCGCGGCCCACCCGCGCTGAGCTCCTCGCCCGGCTGGCCAGCCGACCCGAGGCCTCCTTCACGGAGGAGGCCGTGGACATCATCCGGCGGTCACGCGACGCCTGATGCTCGTGATCGACGCGTCAGCGGCATGTGACCTTCTCCTGCGCAGCCCGCGCTCGGCTGCCATCGCGCGGGTGCTCGCCTCACCGGACGAGAGCCTGCACGCCCCAAGCATCTTCCCGGCGGAGTGCCTCAACGTCGCACGGCGCCGCTACCTCCGGCAGGAGCTTGCCGCCGCCGACGTCGATCGATTCATCACCGAACTCTTCGAGCTGGACATCGAGCACCACGACCTAGACGTGACGCAGGCACAGCTCATGCCAAAGCTGTTCCCGAACGTCACGACCATGGACGCCGCCTACGTGACCCTCGCCCAGCAGTTGGGAGCGACATTGGTGACGCTCGACGATCGACTGGCGGAAGCTGCTTCCCGCAGGTGCGACGTCATCACCTTCCGATGACGAACTCGACCGACGCTCGACGCGGGCGCTTCGCGACCGTCAGATCTGCGTGCGATGGAAGTTCGCGTACGACCGGGAGGGGGTCGGGCCGCGCTGTCCCTGGTACCTCGAGCCGTACTTCTCCGAGCCGTACGGATGCTCCGCGGGGGACGACAGCCGGAACAGGCACAGCTGGCCGATCTTCATCCCCGGGTAGAGCAGGATCGGCAGGGTCGCCACGTTCGACAACTCGAGGGTGATGTGACCGCTGAACCCCGGATCGATGAAGCCGGCCGTGGAATGGGTGAGCAGGCCGAGGCGACCCAGGGAGCTCTTGCCCTCCAGGCGTCCGGCGATGTCATCAGGCAGCGTCACGACCTCGTAGGTCGACCCGAGCACGAACTCCCCTGGATGCAGGACGAACGGCTCATCGCCATCGGGCTCCAGAAGCCGCGTGAGGTCGGGCTGCTCGATGCTCGGATCGATGTGCGGGTACTTGTGGTTCTCGAACACCCGGAACCAGCGGTCGAGCCGAACGTCGATGCTGGACGGCTGGACCATCGTCTCGGCGTAGGGCTCGACACCCACACGGCCCGAGGAGATCTCGGCCTTCAGGTCACGGTCGGAGAGCAGCACGGGCCGAGGCTACCGGACTAGATTCCGAGCGTGGCCCTTCGCGTGCATGATCCGGACGGGATCGCGACACGACGAGCCATCCGGGCGGCGGTCGCCCTCCCCGTCAGCATCGCTCTGGTGATCGGGCCGCTGGGCAACCAGACAGGCGCGATCTTCGCGGTGTTCGGCACCGTCGGGCTCCTGATCAGCGCCGACTTCGCCGGATCCGTCCGCCACCGTCTCGGCGCCTACGCCGCAACGGGGGCGGCAGGCACCCTCGCCGTGATCGTCGGATGGGCCGCCTCCCTGTCGCTGGTGTCGGCTGTGATCGTGACCATGGTCGTCGCCTTCGCACTGACCCTCGTGAGCATCTTCCGGGGATCGGTGTCCGCGGCGACCGCGGCACTCCTCCTTCTCTACGTCCTCGCCGTGTGCGTCGGTGGTCCGGTGGACAGCCTCCCGGCCAGCCTGAGCGGCTGGTGGACAGCCGTGGTCGTCAGCATGGCCACCGCCATCCTGCTTCTCCCCCGCACGACGACGCCGAGCCTGCGCCCGCTCATGGCCCGTGCCTTCGCCGCCGGCGCCGATGCCGCTGAAGCCGCGTGGGTCGGGAATCGCGACGATGCTGCGCTGCAGCAGCACATTCGCGACCTCGACACCGCGGTCGATGCGCTGGCCACGCAGCTGGCCAACCAGCCCTTCCGCACCCAGGGCCTGACCGAACGCGACGGCACTCTCAGCATCCTGTCGAACCAGCTCTCCAGCGTGCGCCTGCTCGTCGACCAGATGAGCAGCACCGTTCCGGCCACCACGCCGATCCCCTTTCCGGCGAGGGCGGCGCTCGCCGGCGCCATCGTCACCGCACTGCGATCGCTGTCGGCGGCGATGACGGATCCAACGCTGATCATCAGCGCGGAAGCCGTCGATCGGGCACGGAGTTCGATGAGCGACGGCATCGACATCTGGGTCGTGAAGGTCACGCAGCAGGGCATGGCACCGGAGGACGTCTCACGCGAGGTCGCCTCCCATCACCAGATGAGGATCGTCGCCCTGCTCACCGAGCAGATGGTCGAGATGGCACGCGTCGCGAACGGCGGGCAGGTGGAGGAGCTCACCGCGCGCCCGCCCGTCCCCCAACGGTCAGCACGACGACTGCTGGCGGCCCAGTGGAACATCCAGAGCCCGTGGATGCGCAATGCGATCCGCAGCGCGGTGGGTCTCGGCCTCGGTGTGCTGGTGATGAATCTGACGGGAGTCGATCGCGGCTTCTGGGTCCTGCTCGCCGTCATCTCCGTCCTGCGCTTCGATGCGGTGGGGACGCGCCGATTCGCCCTCTTGGCGATCGTCGGCACGGTGGTGGGAGTGGTGGCCGGTCTTGGCCTCATCGCGCTGGTCGGCGCGCATCCGATCGGCCTGTGGATCCTGCTGCCGCTGCTCACCTTCACCGCCGCCTGGGCCGGCTCGGCCTTGAACTTTCCCTCCGGCCAGGCGGCCTTCACCGCGATGGTGCTCGTCGCGCTCGGCATCCTGAGCTGGCCGCCCGATCCGACCATGGGGCTCGTGCGCATCCAGGACATCGCCCTCGGCGCTGCCGTCGCCTTGGTCGTCGGGCTCCTGCTCTGGCCACGCGGTGCGGCCGCCTACCTGCGCACGCGACTGGCCGCATCCCTGCGGGCCTCGAGCGCGCACCTGGATCGCGCCCTCGCGTCCCTCACCGACCCCACGCAGCAGGGCGGCCTTGACACTCTTCGGTCGGCAGCCGTTGCTGAGATCTATCGCACCGGCGAGACCTTCGACGTCGCGTCCACGCAGCGTGCGGCCGGTCACCAGGTGCACGAGTGGATTCCGGCGCTCAACCTCGCGGTGCTGCTCGAGACCGTGGCCCGGCTGGTGGGCGACTTCGCCCGGAACTACCCCGTCGATGACGAGCACGCGTCACTGCGTGAGCCGCTCGAGGCTGCTCGCGCACGAAACTCGCAGATGTGGTCAGCACTCGCGGAGCGGATCGACCCAGCGGGGAGCAGAGCGAGTTCGCTCCCACAGCCCCATGATCTGGCGCTTCCGACGCTCGCCCCGATTCCGAATGTGCAGGCTGCCCGGCAATTGGTCATCTCCGTCTGGGTCGTGGACTGGATCGAGCACCTCATTGCCGTAGTGCCCGACGTCATGCCCACGCCGGAGCATTCCCCCGGGACTCTCACTCACTCAACGTCCTGACTGTCAGTCCGGCGCAGCAGACTGGAATCCCATACGACATCTCGGGGGTGCTCATGCTCGACTGGATTCTCAACCCGTTCGGGGTCAGCCTCGGCGCCTACGTGGTGCTGTGGATCGGCCTGCTGGTATGCCTCGTCATCGGAGGGATCGCCGGCATCGTGTCGCTCATCCGGGGCCGGAGCAGGCGCTGACCCCACCACCCCGGCTGGTGGGTAGACTCCCGTCACCGGGGTTCGCCCCCACGCGGGTGTAGTTCAATGGCAGAACATCAGCTTCCCAAGCTGACAGTGCGGGTTCGATTCCCGTCACCCGCTCCACCGAAACCCCTTGCAGCGCAAGGGGTTTCGTCATTCTGCTGCAACCCCGCGTGGACCCCGAGTGACCCCAAATCACCCCGAAATACCC
>CAIZPS010000145.1 GCA_903934925.1 uncultured bacterium
GATCGCCACCGGTGCCACCACCATCGCCGTCGCCTGCCCGTTCTGCTCCGTCATGCTCAACGACGCCGTGACCGTTCGGCAGCAGGAGGGCGGAGCACCGGGCGTGGAGGTCAAGGACGTCTCGACTCTTCTGCTCGAGGCCTCCCGCCGCTAAAACACCCCTTCGATGCCTGGCACGTTGTCGGGCATTTTTCATGGCCGCATGCCCGACAACGTGCCAGGCATCGGGGGAAGGAGGGACTGATCGTGACGCTGCAGGCACATCCCACCGGCGCGCCCGCCTGGGTGGATCTCGGCACCCCCGACATCGACGCTGTCCGTGCCGTCTACACCGACGTGATGGGATGGTCGATCAGCGAAGGAAGCCCGGAGTTCGGCGGCTACTGCATGGCGGTGAGCAGCGACAGCGAGGTCGCCGGCATCGGCCCGCTCGCCGAGGGAGCGCCTCCCGCCTGGCTGCTGTACTTCGCCACCGATGATGCGGATGGCGCAGCGGCCGCGATCCTGGAGAACGGCGGGACGATCATCATGCCGACGCACGATGTCGGTGATGCCGGTCGCTTCGTCGTCGCCGCGGATCCGACCGGTACCGTGTTCGCGCTTTGGGAGGCCGGTCAGATGCCGGGCTTCGGCGCCACGGGCCGAGCCGGGGCCTGGGCATGGTGCGACCTGCGCACCCCCGAGCCCGATGCGGCCCGTGAGTTCTACGGCGCGGTGTTCGGCTGGGAGTACGCCGCGGTGCCGATGGCCGGTGACGAGTACACGACCTTCACCCCCAAGGGCGCTTCCTTCCCGGCCGGTGGCGTGGGTCCGATGATGGGGCACGACAACCTGCCACCGCACTGGCTCAGCTACTTCGCCGTGGCCGACGTCGATGCCTCGCTGGCGACCCTCGAGCGGCTGGGCGGGACCGTGCTGACCCCGGTCTTCGACACGCCCTTCGGGCGCATGGCACCCGTGCTCGACCCCGCGGGTGCGGCGTCGGTGATCATGCAGCTGCCCACGGGCTGATCTTCAGCCCGTCAGATCGGATCTCCGAGCACGGCAACGCCCGTGGAACGGGCAGCCCTTGCCAAGTTCTCGTCAAAGGTGGCAAGAGTCGATCTCGTCGTGGTCGCGGCGTCGAGGACGAAGCAGTCCGGGAGCGTCAGGCCGAAATCGGCGCGTAGCGCAGCCACACGCCAGGGCTCGTCTTGATCAGCCGGTACGACACGCAGATCGAGTCGGGCATAGGCGTGACGAAGCTCCTCGAGATGACCACGGCGGGCCGCTCCGACAGCCGACTCGGCGAGGGTCACGCGATGGGCAAGCAATTCCGACACTGGCGCATGACGGCGGATGATGCGCTTGGCCCGCTCATGATGGACATCACGCGGCTGCATCACAGCGATCAGCACGCTGGCATCGAGCACCACACCGGTCACGGCGTTTGCCGATCGCGCCAGTCACCACGAAGGTCAACGAGGTATCCCGGCGGGTAGTCGTCAGCGAGGTTGCTGAGTGCCGCGAGTGCGCCCTCGATCTCCAAGGCCCGTTCGACCGGACTCTCCGAGATGCGCTCGGCGCCCATCAGAATCAGGCGCCGCATGACATCGGAACGGGAGTCGTGGGGCCAGGTGCGGCAACCGAGATCGACGGCGAGCGCGATGTCGTCTGTCTCCGTGATCTGGTGACGGGGCCGAGTTGTAGGCACGCTGAAGTGTACCACCCGTCGAAATGGTGGTGCACTTCAGGGAGGTCGCCGCTCACGCGCTCCTCAACCTGTGGATTACAGGCATACTAAGTTGGCGTAATAGGTAGACTGGTCCCGTGTTGAGCATCAAGGACCCCGAGGCCCACCGACTTGCCAAGGAACTCGCCACGCTGAACCAGACCACGATGACGGAGGCCGTCATCTCAGCCCTGCACTCCGCCCTGGATGAGCACGGACGCACGCGGATGCGACGACGCCACGCAATGGAGGGCCTGATCGCCGCAGCGCGCGAGCAGGGCATCCCTGACGCAGGCTCGGCGTTCGACGACCTCTACGACACCAACACGGGGCTACCCCGATGATCGTCGACTCTTCCGCTGCGGCTGCCGTCTGCCTCGGCGAACCAGATGCCGAGGTCTACGCCGCCGCACTCGAGACCGCGACACGGCTTCGGATGAGTGCCACAACCTTCGTCGAGGCAGGCGTGGTCATCGACGCCCGTGCACCAGGGGCATTCGATCGCTTTGTCGAAGGGCTGGCGATCGACATCGTCCACGTCGACCGGCACCAGGCTGATCTCGCGCGTGAGGCGTACCGAACCATGGGACGCGGCAGCGGTCATCCCGCTCGCCTCAACTTCGGCGACTGCTTCTCCTACGCGCTGGCCCGGCAGGTCAACGAGCCCTTGCTGTTCAAGGGTGACGACTTCCTGAACACCGACATCACGCCCGCGATCCCGCGTCACTGATCACGGTCGGGTGTGATCCCCGCCCGCGATCTGGTCGAGCGCGTGCAGCAGCACCGGTGAGAGCGCCGCGATCGCATCGCGTGCTCCCCCACTCGATCCAGGTGCGTTCACGATGAGGGTGGTGCCGGCAAGGCCGGCGATGCC
>CAIZPS010000146.1 GCA_903934925.1 uncultured bacterium
ATGACGACAACGGCACCGCGGGCCATGCCGCGGCGCCCGTACTCGTCCAGGAAGGTCGTCAGGGCTCGACCGATCCGCGTGCCTCCGGACCAGTCCGGCGCCGCCTCGAGAGCCCGGCGGTAGGCGGTGTCGGGATCCGCAACGTCCAGCTGACGCGTCAGTCGGGTGAGCCGAGTCGCGAAGGCGAAGGCCTCCGCCCCTAGTGCCCGCACGGCTCCGCGCACCAGATGCAGGTAGATGCGCGCATACGGCTCCATGGACCCGGACACGTCGGCGATGAGCACGACTCTTCGTGGGCGCTGCGTGTGCTGGCGCGTGACGAGGCGCATGGCTTCTCCGCCCGTGCGCTGCGAGCGCCTCAGGGTCGCCCTCATGTCGAGAGCATGTCCTGCACGATGCCGCCTCATGCGTCGCGCACGCCGCGGAGGAGGCACGAGCGGGAGCTGCTCGACCAGGCGACGGATGAGGACGAGTTCCTCAGGCGTGCATGCCGAGAAGTCCCGCTCGACCAAGCGCTCGGCAATGCTGACCGCGGCGAGCGACTGCTCTTCCCTGGCGTCCTCGTCGGTATCGGCGGCCTCTCCAGGAGTCGAGGTCGTGCGATCACCGGCATCGGCGGACGCTGCCTCCTGCAGTGTCTCGTCCGTACTGAGATCGGCAGTGGTGGCGTCGTGCGGCATGGTGGACGGCACCGTCTCCTTCGGCACCTCCTCGAAGGAGAGCAGGCCGCGGAACACCCGATCGAAGA
This sequence comes from uncultured bacterium, assembly GCA_903934925.1. Lineage (GTDB taxonomy): Bacteria > Actinomycetota > Actinomycetes > S36-B12 > S36-B12 > UBA10649. The sequence continues at coordinate 749 of CAIZPS010000146.1, forward strand.
CGCGGTCGTAGACCTCGATCTGCTGACGTGCGGTCACGAGCGTCACGCGCCCGAGCCAGTACACGTCGTCAAGGGTTCGCGGCTGCGCAGCAGCGACCGCGTGGGCGAAGCGCGTGGACCGCTCGGGAGTGACCGGCACCCCCGCGGAGTGCAGGTGCTGCCCGAAGCCGGCCACGACTCCCACGAAGACGTCCTCTGCAGTGACGCCTTCCGGAGAGGCGCCATCGGCCGCGGAACCGTCGGCTAGGAACCGGCCACCCATGCGAGACCCTCCGAGCGGGCCAGCTCCTGATCCTCCCGGTACTTGAGCACCGAGCCCAGCGTTCGTCCGACACCTGCCGCGTCGAGACCCTCGATGCCCAACAGCATTGCGGCATGAACCCAGTCGATCGCCTCCGCGACTCCTGGGGGCTTCTGCACATCGATGCCGCGCAGCCGCTGCACGGCACCAGCCACCTGCTGCACCAGCGCAGCCGGTGCTTCGGGCACGCGCAACGCGATGATCGCCATCGCATGCTCGAGGTCCGGGTAGTCGATCCAGTGGTAGAGGCAGCGCCGCTTCAGAGCGTCATGGAGATCACGCGTGCGATTCGACGTGAGGACGACGATCGGCGGCACTCGAGCGGTCAGCGTGCCCAGTTCCGGCACCGTGAGGGATCCCTCCGCGAGCATCTCGAACAGGAAGGCCTCGAACTCCTCGTCCGCGCGATCCACCTCGTCGATGAGCAGCACTGCCGGGTTCGGCCCGGGATGCTCAAGGGCCTGCAGGAGGGGGCGCTCGATCAGGAACTCCCGGGAGAACAGGGACTCCTCGTCGAGCGCTCGACCCTGCGCCTCCGCCACGCGGATACCCAGCAGCTGACGCGGGTAGTTCCACTCATAGATGGCCTCGGATGCATCGATGCCCTCGTAGCACTGCAGCCGGATCAGGGGGGTGTCGAGCAATGCCGCGAGCGCCTTGGCGGCCTGCGTCTTGCCCACCCCGGCCTCACCCTCCAGAAGCAGGGGCTGGGGGAGGCGCACCGCGCAGAAGAGCGCGGTCGCCAGCCCCGGGTCTGCGAGGTAGTCGTGCCCGGCCAGCCGCTCCGCCAGCACCTGCGGCGAGGGCACGAGCTGCTCCATGCTCGTGGGGGCGCTCATATCGGCACCCTAGCCCGGCCCGGCACCTCAGGATCCGCCCTTTCCCCGCATGCGGCAGGGAGAAACCCTTGCTAGCCTGCCGTAGCCCTCACAAGGAGACCTTCCATGGCCGATAACGGCGACGACACCGCTGACGTACTGCGCGGCATCTGGCAGCAGTCCCCCACCGACCTCGAGCTCGACGAGGACTGCAACCCGAACAAGGTGTGCCGGAACATGAAGGACGTCTCCTTCGACGGCTTCGCCGAGGAGGGTGTCGACATGGGCACTGCGTGGCGCAACAAGCTGCGTCGCGAGGGCAAGCTGGGGGGCTCCTCCCTCGGCGACCTCGTCCTCGGCGAGGGTCGCTGATCGCCGTGTCAGGTGCATTCGACGATCTCACCGTGCCCACGCTCACCGAGCAGCTGGGAGAGCAGGGCTACATCGCCGACCGCGGACTTGCCACCACGCTGCTCCTGGCCCTGAAACTCGGCAAGCCTCTGCTGCTGGAGGGTGAGGTCGGCGTCGGCAAGACCGAGCTGGCGCGCACGCTCGCCGAGATGCTCGGTCGTGACCTCATCCGCTTGCAGTGCTACGAGGGCATCGACACCCACCACGCCCTGTACGAGTGGGACTACGCGCGCCAGATGCTGCACGTCCGCTCCCTGAGCCAGGCCGAACTGGCCTCCTCCGACGAGGATCTCTTCAGCGAGCGCTTTCTCGTCGAGCGGCCGCTGCTGCAGGCCGTGCGAGCAGGTGAGCAGTGCGTGCTCCTCATCGACGAGGTGGATCGCGCCGACGATGAGTTCGAGGCCTTCCTCCTCGAGCTCCTGAGCGAGTTCCAGGTGACCATCCCCGAGATGGGCACAGTCAAGGCGTCGACCCGCCCGATCGTCATCCTCACCTCGAACCGGACGCGAGAGCTGCACGATGCGCTCAAGCGGCGCTGCCTGTACACCTGGATCGGATTCCCCCCGCACGAGCGCGTGGTGGCGATCGTGCGCTCCCGCATCCCCGACGTCAGCACCGCTCTCGCGGACCAGGTGGTCTCCGCTGTCAACCGCCTGCGCGAGATGGAACTCGAGAAGCTTCCCGGGGTTGCGGAGACGATCGACTGGACCACGAGCCTGGAGGCACTGGGCGCCCAGTCGCTCACCGAGGAGATCGCGCTCGACACTCTCGGTGCCGTCGTGAAGGATCGAGACGATCTGGAGTTCACGACGAAGAGCATCAGCGATGTCGTCGCCTGACGACATCGACGCCCTGTTCGTCGGCTTCGGCAACGCACTGCGTGATGCCGGCCTTCCCATCGGCACCGACGACGTCCTCACCTTCTGTGCCGGCATGGCGGAGTTGAAGGTCTCCGACCTGCTCGACGTCTACTGGGCTGGTCGTGCCTGCTTCGTCCGTCGCCGTGAGCACTTCCCGGTCTACAAGATCGTGTTCCGTGAGTACTTCCTGGGCGAGAACCTCACTGACGAGGGTCCCGCGAAGCGCATGCTGCGCTCGTCGGCGAACGCAGGAGCGACGCTGGAGATTCCCAACACCGAGGAGGGGCTGCCAGGGGAGATCAACCCCGATGAGGTCAAGCTCGGCTACGTGGCCAGCACGACGGAGGTGTACCGCCACAAGGAGTTCGCGGAGTGCACCGACGCCGAGCTGCGGCAGGTGCGTCGACTGATCTCGCGGATGCGCATCACGCCCCCCAAGCGACGCACTCATCGCATGACGCGCACCCGACGGAGCTCGACCCTCGACATGCGTCGCATGGTCCGCGACACCATGCGCAACCTCGGAGAGCCAGGGAGCCTTCAGTTCCGCAAGCGCAAGGAGAAGTTGCGACCCCTGGTGCTCGTGCTCGACGTCTCCGGCTCGATGGCGGACTACTCGCGGAATCTGCTCCAGTTCGCCTACTCGGCCCGGCGCGCGAACGCGCGCGTCGACGTCTACTGCTTCGGCACCCGGCTCACCCGCATCACCAGACAACTCGATCGTCGCGACCCAGACGACGCCATGCGGACCGCTGGTGAATCCGTGTTCGACTGGGACGGTGGTACTCGGATCGGGGACTCCCTGCGCGAGTACACGCGGGAGGCTCGACGATCGCGACTCGGCCGAGGAGCCATCGTCGTCATCTGCTCCGACGGCCTGGACCGGGGAGAGCCACGGGCGCTGTCGGAGGCCATGGAGAGCCTGTCGCGCATCGCTCACCGGGTGATCTGGGTCAATCCCCATCGAGGCGACGTCGAGGTCTACGTGCCTGCATCCCTGGGCATGATCGTCGCCGACCCCTATATCGACGAAGTGCACTCCGGCCACAACCTCGCTAGCCTCGAGCGACTGGCCAACCGACTGGCGAAGGTGGGGTGACGATGAGGTACAGCATCTCGCTCGCAGCCGAGGGTGACCGCGAGACGACCCTCGAGGAGATCGTCGAACTGGCGGATGCCGTGGCACCGCTCGAGGGCATTGCGACCGGCATGGGCACGATGGGCTACGGCGCCCAGATCGTCGTCGAGGCGGAGACGTCCGACGAGGCCGTGGAGATCGCCCTGGAGCGCTTCGCGGCGGCCGTGGCGAGCACCTCGCTGCCCGCGTGGCCTGTCGCCTACGCCGAATCGATCGCCGAGGACGACGACTTCGAGGACGAGATCCCGTGATCCGCCTCGGCAGCCTCGCCGGGTACGCCTTCGAGGGTCCGCGTGCCCTAGCGGGCTGGACGCCGCCTCCCCAGGCCGCCGTGTACGCGATCCTGGCCAAGGACAACCCCCAGCGACCGCAGGAGTTCGCGGTGATCTTCGTGGGCCACGCCGACGATCTCAGCGCGGAGGGCTTTCCATTCAGGCATCCACGGTCGTCAGCCTGGATCAAGCGCGCAGAGGGCAAGTTCAACCTGCACGTGTGCTGGCTGGACGTCCCCGGCGGCACCAAGGCCCATCGTGAGCAGATCACGCAGGAGCTGTGCGCCATCTATGCGCCCAGCTGCAACCTCGAGAAGTTCGATCAGGCGTGGAAGCAGGAGTGGATCGGCGAGTACGACACCGCCATGACCGATGCCCTCACAACGCAGAAGCGGCCCACCTGAGGCGAGCCGCTCCTGTCGATGTGATGTCGACTCAGGAGATGTCGACTCCGACGCTCTCCATGAACCGCGACCGCCGGGTGCCCATTGCGGGACGATTGACTCCCTCAGCCACATGATCGTCGTGCACGAACGTGGCACCGACCACGATGCCTTCGCCGAACCCGTAAAGCAGGGGCAGCGCGCCGGCCACGACGTTGCCCGTCGTGTTGATCGCCGTCAGGCCGGGCTCGATGCGCTCCGCATCAGCCTTGATATCCCAGACGGTGTCGGCTGCCGTCTCGAGGTTTCCGGCGACCGTCTTCAGTTGACGGCCGACGATGTAGAGGTAGATCGCCAGTCCCGCGATGAGGGCGACGACATTGATGACTGACCACAACGCGAGACCGCTCATGAGCGCACCTTGTCCAGAACTCGACCGAGGAACAGATGATGTTCGAGACCCTCCGCGAGGACGGCCTCAACGCCGCCCGCCGTGGTCGTGATGAGGGCGGTGTCGGCGGTGTTCGCCTTCGTCGCCTCAAGGGTCGTGTTGATGTCAGCGACGCGCCCGTGAATCCGGTGCACGAAGATGACGAGCAAGGTGAGCAGTGCCGCGACGGCGACCACCACGACTGAGCCGAGGATGTTCGCCCACAGCCACAGGCTCTCCACTTGAGCGTCCATGTCAGCCTCCCAGCCTTGCGCGGCCGCGCTTGAGTCCGGCAATGACGGCCAGCGCGGATTCGATGGTCTCGTTGAGCTGCTTCAGCCCCGCGGTATTGCGCTCAGCCTGCTGCAGCCCGCTGAGGATGCTCCCCGCCTGCGTCCCGATCCGCCACGCGAGAGCGAGGATCGACACGACGAGGACGACGACGACAAGGACGACGACGGCTCCGATGATGAAGCCGATCAGCCACCCTTCATGTCCGGTGAAGTCCATGGCCCCTCCCTAGATCGAGTCCGCGAAGGCCCGGACGGGGGCCAGGCTTGCATTGACGGACGCCACGGTGGAAGGCACAGTCGCCGTCTTGTCGACGATGACCTGAACCCCGCCGTCGAGCGCGCCGAGTGTCTGCGACGTCGCGGCGAGATGGATGATCACCCGCGTGAGCGCGAGGGCGGCAGCGGCGATGATCACCGCCCCGATGACCAGGGTGACGATTGCTTCGGCTGGCATGGCGGTCTCCTAACCCAGCAGCTTCGAGACGGGGCCGGCGTAGCGCACGGCACCATTGGCGACTTCCTTGATGACCACGTCGGTCCTCTCCAGCAGCGCCGGCGTGGTGTTCAGCTCCCCGATGAGGGCCACGCCGCCGTCGAGGGCGTCCTTGGACGCCCCACGGATGCGCTCCAGGGCGCCAAGCAGCGTGTTGAGCAGCGCCACCAGAACCGGCACGATCACGATGATGAGGATCAGGTTCCCGATCCACCACAGACTCATTTGGGATCTCCGTTTCTAGCGGCTCGGGGCCGGCTCGTAGGGGAGGAAGAACCGGGCGAAGACTCGCTTGGCCGCACGCATGAAGGCGGTGAAGCCGATCGCCAGGCCGCTGGCGGCCTGGGGTGCATCGATGGCGTAGGGATCGCGACCCTCCGACATGGCGGTGATGCGCAGCTTCATCGACCCGGCCGTCTGCTCGATGAGGACGCTGGTGACGTCGACGACGAGTCCACGTCCGTACTGGGCAGCAGCGCCCGAGATCGACAGGTCGATGTTGAGCGATACCTCCGTGGCACCGCCGAGGGGCTTCAACGAGATCTGCATGATCATCGTCGCGGAGCCGCGGCCCTTCTTGTCGGCGCCGAAGGCGTCGAGGACGAGCACCTTGCGTGCCTCGTCGCGCGACTTGATCTTGACGGAGCCGGAGAACTCCAGCTTCACCGGACCGGCGGAGATGATGACATCGCCTTCGTACTGGTCATCACCCACCTGGTTGGTGAGGTCGGCGCCCGGGATGCACTTCGCGACCAACGGAATGTCATCGAAGAACTTCCAGACCTGGTCGACCGGCTGGTCGATCTGGAACGACTGGTTGATCAGCATGGAACCTCCCGTGGAACGAACGCTTCCGGGTCCTTCTCGAATGCCTTCCTGCACCCGGGGGCACAGAAGTAGTAGGTCGTGCCCTCGAAATCGAACGGCCGATTGGCGGGCACGGCCTCGACCGTCATGCCGCACACGAGGTCGATGACCTCCTCGGGCTCGAGAACCGGGAGCAGCGTGCGCTGCTGCGGCTTGAGCCCTCCGGCAGCGCGGATCTGCACGAGTTCGGCAAGGATCGATACCGCGATCTCGCGATGATTCGTATGCCCGAGGTCGAGCCCGATCGGCACGTGTATGCCCGCCAGACGATCGGCGCTCACTCCCCGCTCGGCAAGGTAGCCGCGCACGACGTCACCGCGCTTGCGCGACGCGACAAGCCCGATGAATGCGGGTGTAGCGCGCAGCGCCTCCTCGAGTACCTCCTCGTCGCCATGACCCTGAGTGGCGACGATGACGGCCGACGATGGCTGGACGCTGGTAGCGCTGAAGGCCTCGGGGCTGACCAGTTCGGATCGCCAGCCGACATCGCGTGCGAGGTCGACGAGAGTCATGGCCATCGGCGACCGACCGACGACCAGGACGTGCGGGGCAGCAGCGACCGGCTCGACGAAGATCTGAAGGGCACCATCGCTCTGACACGAGATGGGCACCGTCATGACGCCGTCCGGCACGTGCATTCCGAGGAAGTCCTGCTCCTGTCCCAGCCAGATGAGGGAGGACCTGCCCTCGGCAAGGACCCGCTTGGCCTCCCGGATCAGCACCGGCTCGGCGCAGGCCCCGCCGATCCACCCATGGAGAGTGCCGTCGGGCATCACGATCGCGCGCGATCCGTAGTGCCCGGACGACGGGGGCTGGCGCCAGACGACTGTCGCCATGGCGAATGACTCGCCCTTCGCCATGAGCTCGACCGCGCGAGCCATGACGTCGACCCCCTCCATGGGTGACTGCTGTGGCACGTCAGTCGACCTTGACCGGCGGCATACCCGAGATGTCGTTACCGGTGTGCAGCGCCTCGAACACCCGATTGGGCATCAGCGGCATGTCGACGTTACGAGCCCCTGCATGCTCAATCGCGTTCATGACCGCGTTCACGAACGCGGCCGGCCCTGCGACGGTCGCGCACTCACCGACACCCTTCGCCCCGATGGGATGGTGCGGACACGGCGTGACGACCTCATGAAGCTCGAAGCCGGGAGTCTCCCAGGCTGTCGGCAGCAGGTAGTCCATGTAGTTCGACCCGATGCAGTTTCCGGACTCATCGAAGGTGATGTACTGCATGTTCGCCATGGCGTACGCCTCGGTGAGGCCACCCATGACCTGCCCCTCGACGACCATCGGGTTGATGCGCACACCGCAGTCGTCGACGGCCACGAAGTTGAGGACGTCCCAGACACCGGTCTGGGGGTCGACCTCGACCTTGCAGAAGTACGCCGCGAACGGCCAGGTGAGGTTCGGCGGGTCGTAGTAAGCGGTGCTCTCCATACCGGGCTCCATGCCATCAGGCATGTTGCTGTACGCCGCCAGGGCGCAGTCCTGGATGGTGACACCGCGATCGTGATTGCCCCGCACGTAGAAGCGGCCGAGCTCCCACTCGATGTCCTCCTCGGACACCTCGAGCAGATGCGCGGCGATCTTGCGCGCCTTCGCCCGGATCTTGCGTGCTGCCATGGCGACGGCTGCGCCGGCGACAGGAGTCGACCGCGACGCGTAGGTGCCCATGCCGAAGGGCGCGGTGTCGGTGTCGCCCTCCTCGACGACGATGTCGTCGGCGGGGATGCCGAGCTCATGGGCCACGATCTGCGCCCATGTCGTCTCATGACCCTGGCCCTGCGTCTTCGCTCCTGTGCGCAGGATGCCCTTGCCGGTCATGTGGATCCGCAGCTCAGCGGAGTCGAACATCTTGATGCCGAGGATGTCGTACTCGCGGCTGTTGCCAGCGCCCAGCGGCTCGGTCATGGTCGAGATGCCGATGCCCAGGAGACGGCCGCGCTTGCGGGCCTCCTCCTGCTCCTGCTTGAAGTTGCGGTAGCCGATGGCCTCCATGCCGACCTCGAGGCACTTCTCGTACTGCCCGGAGTCGGTGAGGAAGCCGAAGGCCGTGCGGTACGGGAACATGTCGTCCTTGACGAGGTTGACCCGGCGGAACTCCGCCTGATCCATGCCAAGGTCGTTGGCCGCCGCGTGGATCATCCGCTCCTGGAAGAACATCGCCTCCGTGACACGGAACGAGCAGCGGTAGGCGACACCGCCCGGGGCCTTGTTCGTGTAGTAGCCGACGCTCGTGAGATGGGCGGCAGGCACGTCGTAGCACGCGAAGGTCGAGTGCATGAGGCCGATCTTGAACTTGGTCGGCTGGGCATCGGCGAAGAAGGCACCGTGATCGGACGTCGTGTGCATCCGCATCCCGAGGATCTTGCCGTCCTTGCGCAGGGCCATCTCACCCTTGAGGTAGACGTCGCGACCGAAGCCGGTTGAGATCAGGTTGCCCGTCTTGTCCTCGATCCACTTGACCGGACGCTCGGTCAGGATGGAGGCAAGGATCGAGATGACGTAGCCGGGGTAGACCGGCACCTTGTTGCCGAAACCGCCGCCGAGGTCCGGCGAGACGATGCGGATCATGTGCTCCGGCAGCTCGGCGACCATGGCGACAGCCGCACGGATGATGTGCGGGGCCTGCGTCGTCATGTAGACCGTCAGCTTGCCGGTGGAGCGGTCGTAGTCGGCGATCGATCCGCAGGGCTCCAGCGGCGAGGGGTGCGAACGCGGGTAGTGCAGCTCGAGCGTGGAGACGACGTCGGCCTCCTCGAAGGCCTTGTCGGTCCGTGCCTTGTCGCCGATCTCCCAGTCGAAGATCTTGTTGGTGGGCTGGTTTTCCTTGTCGTCGCGGATCAGCGGCATCGCCGGATCCTGCGCCTGAATCGGGTTCACGATGACGGGCAGCTGCTCGTACTCGACGACGATGCGGCTGCAGGCGTCCTTGGCGATGTAGGGATCGTCCGCGATCACGGCGGCGATCTCCTGGCCCTGGAAGCGGATCTTGTCCGTGGCCATGACGGCCTGCGTGTCGTACGACAGGGTCGGCATCCAGGCCAGGTTGCGCGCAGCCATCATCTCGCCGGTGAGCACGAGTCGGACGCCTGGCACCTCCCACGCCGCAGAAGTGTCGATCGACTTGATGCGAGCGTGGGCGACGTCGGCACGAAGGATCTCCATGTGGAGCATGCCGGGAAGCACGATGTCGTCGACGTAGCGGCCCTTGCCGCGGATGAAGCGGTTGTCCTCGACTCGGCGGCGGCTGGCGCCCATTCCGCCGATCTTCAGCTCATCAACGGACATCAGGCCTCCTCGCCGTTCTGCGCGCGCATCTTGTCAGCCGCCCAGAGGACGGACTTCACGATGTTCTGGTAGCCGGTGCACCTGCAGAGGTTGCCGGACAGGGCCCAGCGCACGTCATCCTCAGTGGGGTTCGGATTGCGCTCCAGCAGCGCCTTGGAGGCGAGCATCATGCCCGGGGTGCAGAACCCGCACTGCAGGCCATGGCACTCCTTGAAGCCCTCCTGCACTGGGTGCAGCTCACTTGCGGTGGCCATGCCCTCGACCGTCTCCACCTCGTGGCCGTCGGCCTGGACCGCCAGCATCGTGCAGCTCTTCACCGGGCGACCGTCGAACAGCACCGTGCACGCACCGCAGCTCGTGGTGTCGCAGCCGGTGTGCGTGCCGGTGAGCTGAAGGCCCTGGCGCAGGAGGTGGGCGAGGAGGAGACGCGGCTCGACGTCGACCGTGCGGGGATCACCGTTGACGGTGATGGTGATCCGACGGGTGGGGACGTCGGCGCCTGGATCTGCGGCGACCTCGTTGTACAGGCTCGTCATGGTCAGGCTGCCTTCTGCTCGGAGTGGGCGATGTTGTTCAGGATGCGCGTGACGAATGTCTTCACGATGTGCCGCTTGTAGTCGGACGATCCACGGTGGTCCGTGCGCGGCTCCGCGACCGCGGCCACCGCCTCAGCGGCAGCGTCGATGTCCTCGGGTGTGAGGCGCTTGCCCGCCAGGACGGAGATGGCGTCGTTCGCATCGATGGTGCGCCCGCCGACGCCCGCAAGGGCGCAGCCAGCGCGGTGCACGACGTCGCCGTGCATGTCGAGGGCCACCGCGACCGAGGCGGTCGCGAAATC
>CAIZPS010000147.1 GCA_903934925.1 uncultured bacterium
CAGCGGCGGCGCAGCGGTGCGTGTTGTCGAGGACGCCACGGGTCGCGTGCTCGGCTCCGTCGACCGCGCCTCGGCTCCCGCCATGGTGCATCCAGGTGCGGTCTACATCCACCAGGGCGTCACCCATCTGGTCACGTCTCTCGTCCTCGACGATTCTGTCGCCGTCGTTGTCGAGCAGCCCCTCGAGCACACGACCGTCGCACGGTCGATCAGCGACATCGTCATCGTCGAGACCCATGAGTCATCGAATGACGGGGTTCTGCACCGCGGTGTCGTCGACGTGTCGTCGCAGGTGGTGTCGTTCCAGCGCCGACTCCCGAACGGACGCAACCTCGGCGAGGAACCCCTCGACATGCCCGTGCAGGAGTTGAGGACGCAGGCCGTGTGGTGGACGCTGCCGGAGTCGTCGATCACCGACGCAGGCATACCGGCCATCGACATCCCCGGGGCCGCGCATGCGGCCGAGCACGCGTCCATCGGGCTGTTGCCGCTGTTCGCCACGTGCGATCGCTGGGATCTCGGCGGAGTGTCCACCGCGCTGCATCCCGACACCGGGCAGCCGACAGTGTTCGTCTATGACGGCTACCCCGGTGGCGCCGGATTCGCCCATCACGGATTTGGTCATGCCCGCACCTGGCTGTCGGCCACGCGCGACGCCATTGCCACCTGCCCGTGCCGCACCGGATGCCCTGCCTGCGTGCAGTCGCCCAAGTGCGGCAACGGCAACGAGCCGCTCGACAAGCGGCGCGCGGTGCTGCTGCTTGACCTGCTGCTGGCACAGCCTGGGCTCGTCGTCTCCTAGCGACTACGCACTCCCCACGGATGAGTGCGCATGCCACAGATCCAGCAACCCCCTTTCCGATCCGAAGGAGACATCACGTTTCCATCCGAGGGAGACATCACGTCCATCCGAGGGAGACATCACGGTCCTGCGCGCGCTCGCGCCGATAGCTCGGGCGCCACGCGGCCAAGCCAGGCACTGAGGCGCACCAGCGGATCCGGAGGGCGACCGACGACCTCGACGATGACGTCCGTGCCGACGAAGTCGCAGGACCTCACCTCCATCGCGTGAACTCGCGCCAGATCCTGAGCCTCGGCGCATCCCACCCCCTGCGCCGCCGAAATGGCCGCGAGATCGGCAACCGTCGACACCCGGAACCGCGTGACCACCAGGCTTCCCATCGCCATCGCGACGGCAGCCACGAGAAGCAGCACCAGCATCAGCGCCGCCGCCCAGACCGTCGCGATGCCGCGGTCGTCAATCGTCACTGCCACTCCCGCGGCACCGACACGGACTGACGGATCGGGAGCCGTAAGCCTTCGAGCGCTGGGAAGGGTGGTGCGATGTCCTCCCGAGCGGTGATGGTGACGAGGTCACCGGCCTCGTCGACCGAGATGACGGCCCCCGGTGCCCGACGCTGCGCCTCGGTGAGCGCGTCGTCGATGGTCACTCCGCGGGCGATGTCACGAGCCGCCTGGCGCGTCGCGTCGGCCAGAGTCATGACATTCGCCGTCACGGACACCCCCCAAGCGAGCACCAGGGCCACACCCGCCATGACGGGGATGACGACGGCCGCCTCCGCCACCACCATGCCGCGGTCGCCGGCCGCAGACGCACGGAGCAGGGGGAGGTAACGCTGGTGGGACGGGCCCGAGCCCCACCAGCGCCACGCCCGATGTGCCATGCGCACCACTAGCCCAGCAGGGTCGTGAACGCGTTGGACAGCAGTGTCCAGATGAGGTTGCGGACCTCGTCGCTGGTGAGCAGCTTGATCAGCACTCCCCCGAGTCCGGCCGCTGCGACGGTACCGACCGCGTACTCGGCGGTGGAGAGTCCGTCGTCGTTCTTCATGCGTGAAAGCAACCTGCGCATCGTGTCTCCTTACGGGTGCAGTCGCCCTCGGCGACTCGTGCCGACCATCGGCACCGTCGACCGCTGTGGTCGACTCGCTCACCGTCGCCTTCAGCGCTGACGAGTGACAGTGACGAGTGCTGCGCTGGGGATGCATGACGGGCCGAGCGCGCGCTGTGGATGACGTCAGCTGCCGAGCAGCCCGCTGGCCAGCGATGCGACAACGGGAACGACTCCGAGAAGAAGGAATGCCGGCAGGAAGCAGGCAGCAAGCGGTGCCACCGCGCGCACTCCGGCCGACCGAGCCGCGACCTCGATGCTGCGTCGTCGATCGCGACGCATGTCGTCGGCGGCGCGTGCGAGCAGGGCAGCCGCCGGGGCACCGGACTCATGAGCGCGAGCAAGGGCATCCACGATCGACAGGTGCGCGGGGATGACCCCTGCCGTGCGCCAGGCCGACGCGGGATCAGCGCCCAGATCGATCGCTGCGACGATCGGCCGGAGTGCCTGGGCCGTCGGCTCCGGGATCGCGGCCCCTGCAGCCTCGAGCGCATCACGCACCGTCGCGCCCGACGCGAGCAGGGCGGCAAGCAGATCGGCGAGCACGGGTGCCTGTCGCTCCCAGTGCTCTCGGCGATCGCGGGCGCTGCGCGACTCAAGGCGCGTCAGCACTCGAGGGATGACGAGCAGGCAGCCGAGCGCTGCGACGGCACCGACGACACCACCGAGCAGCAGGTAGGCGCCGGCCGCTGCGACGGCAGCTGACATCAGCACGGACCGGCGGCTCATCACTCCCGGGGCGCGCGCGGATTCAGGTCGCTGCAGAAGGGAACGGAGCCGTGGATCAGCTGACGCCGGCACGAGCAACCAGGCGCTTGCCGCCGCGAGCGCCGCCACCACGAGGATCACAGTCGTCGCTCCACCGACACCGCGATGCGACCGGTCCACCACATGCCCACTGCGGTCAGGATCGCACCGGCCGCCAGGCACAGGTGCCCGGGCAGGGTCGTCACAAGCCACGACAGCGGATCCGATCCGAGCATCGTGCCCAGAGCCAGCCCGACGAGCGGAAGCAACGCGAGCACGCGCGCCGTGGCACGAGGTCCGGCGAGCTGGCCCTCCATCTCGACCCGGACGTCCTCCGCGGAGCGTGCGGTCGCCGCCACCTGCCGCAGGGAGTCCGCCAGTCCTGCCCCTCGGGCGCCGACTCGCCAACAGGCGGCGACCTGCGCCAGCACCGGCGACTGCACGGCGTCGAGATCGAGCGCCTCGGCGATGCCGCCTCCCCACTGCGCGGCGCGCGAAGCCCGGGGCCACACCGAAGGCTGTCCCGAGGATCGGATCAGCGCCTCCACCGGCGACAGGCCAGCGTCGAGTTCCGCCGCCAGGGTGCTCAGTGCACGGATCACCCTCGCCCGGGCTGCGGCCTGCTGCCGGCGGGATGCCGGACCAACCCCCACCCGACCCAGGGCAGCACGCACAGCCGGCAGGGCCCGCACGGACCACGGGTCACGGCGGCAGGGTGCGAGTCCGAGGGCCCGTGCATCCGGTGCGGACGGGATCAGCAGAGTCACCGCGGCAGCCATGAGTGCGGCGGCGATCACGGTGGTCATCCCTGAAAGGTCCGCTCGCGCAGCCGCTCCATTCCCGGGCCCTCGACGAATTGGTCATGCACTCGAGTCAGCGCCGCCTGGGTCGCAACGAGTCCGCCTGGCTCCCGGGCAAGAACGTGAATGCCGTCGACGACACGACGACCGTCGTGCTCGCGACGCACGTGGACGACCGCGTCGATGCCCGCACTGACGAGCGCATGCACTGCGATGCGATCGAGACCCGCCATGACCCCGAGTGCCTCCAGTCGTGCGGGTACGTCGCCGGGGGAGTTCGCGTGGACCGTGCCTGCTCCACCCTCATGGCCGGTGTTCATCGCTGCGAGCAAGTCGACGACCTCCGCACCTCGCACCTCGCCGACCACGAGTCGATCCGGGCGCATTCGGAGCGCCTGGCGCACGAGATCACGACTGGTGATCTGGCCCGATCCCTCGACGTTCGCCGTACGCGCCTGCATGCGCACCACGTGCGGGTGCTGTGGTGCCAGCTCGGTGGAGTCCTCGACGATGACGATGCGTTCGTCGACGGGAACCTCGCCCAGCAGGGTCGCCAGAACCGTCGTCTTGCCCGAGCCCGTTCCGCCGGACACCAGCAGCGAGAGCCTGGCGTGAACCATGCCGCGCAGCAGTTCAGCACGAGGCTCGTCGATCGTGCCGCGATCAACAAGATCGTCAAGCGAGAACGCGCGGCGCGGGGGAATGCGAAGGGACAGCAGTGTGCCGTCGACGGCGACCGGAGGGATGACGGCATGGAGGCGAACACCATCAGGCAGGCGCGCATCAACATGCGGCGAAGCATCGTCCAGCCGCCGCCCCGCGGCTGCCGCCAGTCGCTGAGCCAGCCGACGCAGGTCAGCCTCGGACTCGAAGCGCACGTGCGCACGCGCGAGGCCCGCACCTCGATCCACCCAGACCTCTCCGCATCCATTCACGAGTACGTCGGTGACGCCCGGCTCGCGGAGGAGCGGCTCAAGGCGACCCGCGCCGACCATGTCCTGTCGCATTCGGACGACGAGATCGAGGACGGCGTCGTCGCCGAGAACGAGCCCCTCGTCTCGCAGCGCCGCAGCGACGCGTCCCGGTGTGGCCTCCCCCTCGGCAGCCAGCAGGCGTGACCTGACGCGGTCGATCAGTGCGGTGGTCATGAGGTACGACCTCGCACGGCGAGGGCCGATGGCAGCAGCCGACGCACCGCCCGCGCGTGGCCGTCACGGAGGGAGGGACCCTCGCCCGCATCACACCGCCGCGCCAAGCCTGACGAGTAGGGCACCTCGCCCAGGATGGGATCGGACAGGACCCCAGCGACGGCTTCTGTCGATACTCCGCGCGGCTGCCGACGAACCACCACGCCCAGCGACGAGGAGCGGTCGCGCAGCGAAGCACCGATGCGGGCCGCCGCCGCAACACCACGTACGCAGGCCGCGGTGACGAGCATGGTGCGCTGCACCCGTCCGAAGACGACGTCCGTGATGTCGTCGAGCGACCTCGGCAGATCGAGCACGACGACATCGAAGGCACGCTCGCCAGCATCGAGCACCGCTGCGACCGCGTCCGGCGTCAATCGCGACGTGCCATCACGGCCCCATGACAGAACGGACACCCCCGACCACGTCGGAAGCGCCTGCTCCAGCGTCTGCGGACTGAGGCGACCACGGGTCTCGGCGAGATCCGCCCAGCGGGTACCGGCCACATCCTCGCGTCCGAGGAGGACGTCGACCCCTCCGGCCAGCGGGTCGAGGTCCACGAGCAGGACACGGCTGTCCTGGGCAGCAAGCCCCGCCAGCGTCACCGCGACCGTTGACGCACCCGCTCCCCCTCCCGATGACACGACTCCTAGCAGGACGCCATGACGCAGCGGGCCCTCACCGCTGTCGGCGATGCGATCGATCAGCCAGCGCTCGGAGTCCGGAAGGCAGGCAACGTGCTCGGCACCCAGCGTCACGGCCCGCTGCCAGTCCGCGTCGGCCATCTGCCGCCCCACCAGGACGACGTCGCGTCGGCGCTCCGGACGCAGCCCCGCCATGCGTCCGGCGACATCTGTTCCGACCAGGACGAGCGGTGCGCGGGACCAGTGACCGCGAGCGGACTCCGGCTCCGTTGCAAGATGCAGCTCGACGTTCGCTGCGGCTGCGAGCCGCAGGACGTCGTCGATGAGCGTCGCGTCATCGCTCACCAGCAGAGGTCGGCCCATGAGATCCCCGATCGTCGTGTGTCAGCGGCGTGCTCTCCACCTTGACGGGAACGGGTCGCACGGAGTCCGGCCAATATCCGTCCTGTGGACAGCGGTCCCGTCACAGGCATCCTGTGGATGACAGCAGGTACCGTCCGTTCATGGACCACGAGGGCGCATGGGAGAAGAGGACGGCCGCTGCCTTCTTCGACCTCGACAAGACGATCCTCGCGAAGTCGAGCTCATTCGCGTTCGCGCGACCCTTCTACAAGGAGGGACTGATCGGTCGCAGCGACGTCATCCGCAGCGCGTATGCACAGTTCGTGTATCTCGCGTCAGGCGCCGATCATGACCAGATGGAGACGATGCGCGAGTACATGTCGAAGCTCGTCGCCGGCTGGAGGGTCGACAAGGTGCAGGGAATCGTCGGCGAGACCCTCGACGAGATCGTGGATCCCATGGTCTACCAGGAGGCCGTCGACCTCATCAACGAGCACAAGGCAGCCGGCCGAGACGTCATCATCATCTCGTCGTCGGGGACCGACATCGTCGAGCCGATCGGCGAGCGACTGGGAGCGGACTTGGCGATCGGTACGCAGGTGGCGATCGAGGAGGGTGCGTACACCGGCGAGATCCTGTTCTACGCATACGGCGAGGGAAAGGCCGAGGCCATGCGGTCACTCGCGGCCGAGCGCGGGTACGACCTCGCCGAGTCCTACGCCTACAGCGACTCGAACACCGACCTGCCGATGCTCGAGGCCGTCGGCCACCCCGTCGCCGTCAACCCGGACTCCGACCTGCGCAAGGTGGCGGTCGCGCGCGACTGGCCCGTCCTCGACTTCGCCAAGCCCGTGGCCATGCGCGAGCAGGCGCAGCGTCGGTCCGCGGTTGCTGCGGGTGCCGGGGTGGCGATCGGTGCCGTGGCGCTCGGACTCACCTGGTACGCCCGCCGCCGCAGCGTAGGTCGGACCTAGGGCCGGTTCCATACGCTGGTGTCATTCCTG
>CAIZPS010000148.1 GCA_903934925.1 uncultured bacterium
CACGGGCACGGTCGACCTCACGTCGACGTCACTGTTCTCGTCAGGGACGTCTACGACCACGTCGGCATTCACGGCCGGCGTGCTGTCGTCGCATGAGGTGACATTGACGCGGGCGGGGTCGTCGCAGACGGTGACGGCGACGCGGACGTCGGGTGGTTCGGAGGCTGGAACGTCGGCGTCGTTCACGATCAACGCCGGGACGGTGAGCAGGCTGCAGGTGCTGCTGCCGGGGGAGACGGCAGCGCCGGGGACGTCGACCGGTAACACGGGCTCGCCGACGTCACGGCAGGCCGGTGATGTGACCGTCACGGTGAATGCGGTGGATGCGAACTGGAATGTGGTGTCGTCCGCGACGCCGACGGTGGCGATCACGTCGTCAGACAGTGCGGCGACGCTGCCGTCGAATGCCGCTCTCGTGGCTGGCACCCGGGACTTCACTGTCACGTTGAAGACCGCAGGCTCGTCCACTGTGACGGCGACGGATCAGGCGGGCACGCCGCTGACGGCGGGCACGAGTGCTTCGGTGACGGTGACCGCGGCTGCGGCGTCCAAGCTCGTGGTGGGGGCGATCGGGTCGCAGACGGCGGGCACCGCGTTCGGTGTGTCCGTGACGCTGACTGACACGTACGGCAATGCGGTCAACAACACCGGCGCCACGGGCACGGTGACGCTGACTCGTGGTTCGGGCTCGGGCACGGTGGGTGGCACGGTGTCCGGGACGATCGCGGTGGGGGCGTCGGCGGTCACGATCAGTGGGGTGACCTACTCCAAGGCCGAGTCAGGGGTCGTGCTCACGGCGACGGGCACGGGGGCGTCGAGCCTGGTGGACGGCAAGACGGGGGCATCGGCGGCCTTCGCGGTGACGTCGGGGGCGGCGACGTCGTATGCGGTCTCGCTGTCGTCGGCGACGCCGACGGTCGGCGGCACGGTGACGGTGACGGCGCAGCTGCAGGACGCGAACGGCAATGACGTCGCCACGTCCGGCAAGACGGTCACCTGGTCGGCGTCGGCCACCGGCGGCTCGTTCGCCTCGGCGACCTCGACCACCAACGCCAGCGGGGTGGCGACGGTGACCTACACCGTGCCGACGACGTCGGCTGCGTCACGCACGATCACCGCCACCGACAACACCTCACTCACGGGCACCTCATCAGCCCTCACCACCCAGGTGGGGGCGGCGACCGCCAGCCAGTCGACGCTCACGGCGTCGAGCAGTTCGGTGACGGCGAATGGCTCGACCGTCACGCTCACCGTGCAGGCGAAGGACCAGTACGGCAACAACCTCAGCGCGGGCGGCTCCACGGTGGTGATCTCGCGGGCATCGGGTACCGGCACCGTCGGGTCGGTCACCGACAACAGCAATGGCAGCTACACCGCGACGCTCACCGCCCCGACCGCCACCGGCAGCGGGGTCTTCTCGGCCACCCTCGGCGGGTCTGCCGTCGAGGGCGGCACAGGGTCGACGCAGACGGTCACGATCACCTACACCCCGGGTACCGCGACGAAGCTCGTCATCACCGGCTCGGCGTCCCAGACTGCCGGCGGCGCGCAGGACCTCACGATCACGGCGCAGGACGCGAACGGCAACACGGCGACGGCCTACACGGGTGACAAGACCCTCACGTTCTCGGGAGCATCGCAGGCCCCGGACGGCCAGCTGCCGGCGGTCAAGGACAAGACCGGCACTACGGTGGTCTTCGGTACCGCGACGACCATCACTTTCAGCAGCGGTGTTGCCACGGTGACGTCCGGCAGCAACGGCGTGATGACGCTGTACAAGGCGGAGTCGGCGACGGTTGAGGTCGTCGAAGGATCGATCTCGTCGACGGGCGCGGACCGCCTGTCGGTGACGGTGTCGGCCGACACGGCGAGCAAGCTGGCGATGGGGACCCAGCCGGTGGCGGGGGCATCAGGCTCGGCACTGAGCACGCAGCCGGTGGTGACCGTCGTGGACGCCTACGGCAATGCGACGGCGTCGACGGCGACGGTGACGGTCACGGCGTCGGGGGGCACGCTGGGCGGCGCGCAGGCGTCATCGGGAGTCGCGGCGGTGTCGGGGACGGCGACGTTCACGAACCTCACGTTCGCGGGGCTGACGACGACCTCGCGCACGCTGACATTCGCTTCGACAGGCCTGACCTCGGTGACCTCGGCGTCCATTACTCCGACGGGCCCTGGGCCGGCGGAGTCCCTCGCGGTCACCGGTTCGTCCTCACAGACCGCGGGCGCGTCCCAGACGATCACGATCACCGCGCTTGATGCGGCGGGCAACACAGCGACGGGCTACACGGGCGCGAAGTCGCTGACCTTCAGCGGACCAACCTCATCGGCGAGTCCGGTGACCGCACCGACGGTGGCGGGAACTGCTGTGGGGTCATCGACGTCCCTGACGTTCACCAACGGTGTCGCGACCGGGTCGATGGTGCTGTACAAGGCGGAGTCGGCGACGGTGTCGGTGACGGATGGGTCGCTCTCGTCATCCGGCGCGGATCGGCTGTCGGTGACGGTGTCGGCTGACGCAGCGAGCAAGCTGTCGGTGTCCACTCAGCCTGTGGCGGGCGCTGTGGGCTCGGCGCTATCAACCCAGCCGGTGGTGAACGTGGTCGACGCCTACGGCAATCCGACAGCGTCCACGGCATCCGTGACCGTCACGGCATCAGGCGGCACGCTCGGGGGAGCGCAGGCATCCTCGGGTGTCGCGGCGGTGTCGGGCACGGCGACCTTCACCAACCTCACGTTTGCAGGTCTCACAACATTGCCGTACACGCTCACCTTCGCATCGACCGGGCTGACGTCGGTGACGTCTGCGTCGATCACGCCGTCGGGTGTCGGCGCGCTGAGCCAGTTCGCCGTGACGCGCTCCGGTGGAACTACATCCCTCGGTACTTCTTCATACACAGCAGGCACGTCAATCTCGATGCGCGTGACGGCTCAGGATGCAGGTGGCAACACGGTCACGTCGTTTACCGGTTCTGTCACGCTGACCTCGACGGCGTGGTCAGGATCCGTGTCATCTGGCGCACTCACCGCCGGCGTGAAGGATTCGGTCTCCGCGACAGCGCGAACCGCGGACACCACCCACGTGGTGCAGGCGGTATCGACGACTCCGGCGGTGACCACGGTCGCCGCCTCGAGCACGTTCACCGTGGTGGCCGGCACGGCGACCAAGCTGATCGTCGACACCCAGCCGGTGGCGGCTGCCTCGGGTGCACTCCTTGCAACTCAACCTGTCGTGAGTGTCTCCGATGCCTACGGGAACACGGTGACCAATTCCACGGCATCAGTGACAGCTGCGACAACAATCAACAGCGGCTGGGTCGGTGCCGGCACTGGCCCAAATGCGGAGGGCCTTGCCTACGGCAATGCGCTATGGGTGGGCGTAGCGCAATACGGCATGATCATGACGTCGAGTGATGACGGCGCCACGTGGACTAGAAGGACTATTCCCTCTTCCACGCCCGATCCCTTCTTCCAGGATGTGGCCTACGGCAATAGCCGATGGATCGCGGTTGCCAGCAACTCCACCACGTGGACCAGCACCAACGGCACCACATGGACGCAGGGCACGGGACTCAGCTCAAGCGCCATCGCGTTTGCGAACGGCACATGGACGACGGGTAATCAGTACAGCTCAGATGGCCTCACCTGGCTGGCTGCCGCTGGTCAGTCGTTCAAGAGCATCATCTTCGCTGCTGGCCGATTCTGGGGCATCAATGGGGACTCTCAGGTCGCATACAGCTATGACGGGCGTAGCTGGACGTACGTCACAACGATCACGTCGGCCAATTCCATTGCCTTCGGGAACGGCACATTGGTGGTCACTCGACCCAACGCCGTCATGGTGTCGTCGAACTTTGGCTCCACATGGGTATCGCATTCGATCGTCGGCACCTGGCAGGGGATCGGATTCGGTAACGGTGAGTTTCGCATGGGGGCCAGTAATGGCCAGACGATGGTCTCTCAGGACGGAGTCAACTGGACCGACACGGGCCGGCTCTACGACGTCAATGCTGACTTGAGCATCCAAGATCTGGACTACGCGAATGGCACATGGCTGGTCACCGGCACCGGCAACACCACACGCGTCTATCGAGACGCAATTCAGTTACCTGTGCTGGAGGGCACGACAACACTGGCGGCCAGTGCTGTCGTTGCGGGTGAGGCGACGTTCAGCGACCTGTCGCTTCTTGGCGTACCGGGAACGAACTACACACTCACCTTCACCAGTACCGGGCTCACCCCAGTAACCTCTGCGGCCACGACTCCCACATCTGTCGGGGTGCTGGAACCGTCCACCACTGTGGTCACCGCGGCCGACGCATCGATCGCTGCGGGATCGGGATCCACGGCGATCACCGTGCAGCTTCGTGATTCGGCTGGAAACAACCTCGCGTCGAGCGGAGCGAGCGTGAGCCTCACAGCGTCGGCGGGCACGTTGAGTGCAGTTTCCAACAATGGCAACGGCACCTACAGCGCTACGCTGACGGCCCCTGCTCAGACGGGCCAGGCGGTCGTCTCTGCAACGGTGGACGGCACCGCCGTCCCGTCGAAGCCGACCATCTGGATCGTGGCCGGCGCCGCCGCGGCACTGTCCATCTCCACGCAGCCTGTTGCGGGAGCCTCCGGCGCCACGATGACGACACAGCCCGTCGTTCGTATTGTTGACGCGAGCGGCAACACCGTGAGTTCGTCGAGTGCTTCGGTCACGGTGACCGCGGGAACAGGCACGTTGGGCGGCACCAC
>CAIZPS010000149.1 GCA_903934925.1 uncultured bacterium
CCGTGTAGTCTCGTGCGAGTTCCGCGGGCGATTGGCGCAGGGGCTAGCGCGCTTCCTTGACACGGAAGAGGTCACAGGTTCGATTCCTGTATCGCCCACCAATGAGAACCCGTTGAGACCCAGCGGGTTAAGGGATGGACCGCCCCCGGGGCAGGCTCCTCACTTCGATGAGGCCCCCGGGGGCGGTCTGCGCTGCTAACGTGACCGGCAACGACAGGAGGAATCATGGATGCTCAAGGTTTCTTAGCAGCGCTAACCCCTGCCGTGACTGATGCGGATGCGCGTGAACGTTTCCTTACTGACCCCAAAGCGGTACTGGCAGCCGCGGGACTGGACCTACCGGAGTGGTTCACGGTGACTGCACGTGAAGGTGATGCCGCTGAACTGATCATCACCGTGCCCGGCCTACGCGACCTTGACGGTGACCTCAGCGACAAACAACTAGCCGCTGTCACGGGAGGGGTTGGGCCCGGGGACGTTTACACCACGTAGGTGGTAGGTGAGTGGGCGTGGTTGGCTAGCCCACCCGTCGTGGTGGTGTTGAGTGTGGGCGGGTCTGGTTGATCGCCGATCACTTCGATGAGGCCCCCGGCACGACGAGTAGGTAACGGGAGAGCACCCTCCCTAGCGCCTGCGAATGACACCCGTCCGTCCCCCCTCGCGCCCTGCGTGCGGGGCTGGGACCCACGGAGTCGTCGAGCGGTGCTGGTCGCTCGGTGCTGGTCGACCCGTGCTGGCAGCCCTGTTCTACCCCATCGGGGACGTGCCTGTACTTCGCCTAGCGCGATCTCTGACATTCGAGCAGCGATCTGCTGGTCCCTGCCCTGCGCCGCGTGCTGGTAGATCATCGCTGCCTGAACCGTGGAGTGCCCGAGCCGAGCCTGCAGGTCGGCCAGCGTCTGGGCGCAGATCGTGCCAGCGCAGGTCAGGACGTCCAGCCGCCTGCCTCGCGGGATAGAAGACCTTCGTCAGGGTCGACTGGGAGAGGTGGCGTGTTGGGTCACCGGCTGACGGGAACAGGAGTGCGTCGTTCCGTAGACCGACGAAGGTGTCGAGGTGGCCTCGGATCGCGGGTACGACATGCGGCGGGATCGCCACGTCTCGCACCCCCGCTTCGGACTTCGGGTCCCCGACGACATACCGACCTGCGTGCTTCACGACGGCACGGCGCACGCGCAGGACGGCACCGGCCGCGTCGTCGAGGTCGATGTCACCGCGCCGCAGTTCGGTCAGTTCACCGAACCGCAGGCCGCACCATGCCGCCACTAGCAGCATGGCCCTGTAGCGCTCAGGCATGGCCGCTTCCATGGCCTCAATCTCGGCCACGGTCGCCGGTCGTGTCTTGTGCCGAGACTTGGCCCTCGACGCCCCCCTGATCCTGCAGGGATTCGCGTCGAGCAGTTCATCCTCCACGGCCGCATTGAGCATGTTCCGCAGCGTGTCGTAGGCGTGAGCGCGAGCGCTGGGGGCTGCGTCGCCCTGCTGTGCGTACCAGCGCCGAATGATCGCGGGCGTCAGGCGACGCAACTGGACGTCACCGAGCGTTGGCAGCACGCGGTTGTCGAGGTCTCGGCGGTACTCGGCCAGCGTGCGAGGCCGCAGGTCAGTCTTGGTCGCGAGCCACTGGTAGGCGTAGTCCTCGACCGTGCCCGTTCGGGCGACCTTGCTGGGAGGGGCCCAGGTGCCGATCTCCATGTCATCGACCTGACCGGCCAGCCAATCGTCGGCGTCCATCTTCGTGTCGAAGGTCTGGGGGGCCGTGTGCCTGAGTCCATCCTCGCCCACGATGGACGCCTGCCACCTTCCCGACGGGAGCTGCCTGCAGGCACCGCTCCCCTTCGGTCGACGCTTGCGGCTGCCGTTGGCGCGCGGTGCCATGTCTGCCCCCTGACCTCGACCCCGGTGGCCTTTTCCACTATCGCCTCGCGCGCCTGCAGTCAGTCGGCGGCCCAGGGCCGCGGACAGGTGACGACACATGACGGACAGTGTCAGCGAGGCAGCGGACCCTCGGAAGTTGGCATCAGGGTCGGTCAGTAGATTCGACGGACCTCTTCTTGACCGCTATGCGGACCACCCACAAGGCGAACACTGCCACTCCGCCCAGGAGCCAGATACCCACCATGAGCGCGCCCGCCAGCTCGTACCACCCTTGGGTCGCCTGCGAGAGCATCAAGCCCGTGATGACGCGCAGCAGGATTGTGGCGAAGGCAGCCAAGGACCACCAGAAACTGAACACTCGGATACCGATGTGCGAGGCGGACACCGAGACGCCAACAGCGATCATGACGAGCCAGACACTCCATGCGATCAAGCCGACAACGCCGCTGGCCGTTCCCGACACGTTGAAACTGCTCCAGCTCACATAGGCCGACGCCATGAAGACGAGAAAGCCCCCCCAGAACCACAGCCAATAGGCACGGGGCATGCCACGCATTCGTCCCCCCTTCGGCGACTGGTGGAAGCCTAGGTCTCAGGGGTGTCTGCGTCTTGGTATTCCTGGGAGCAGATCTGCTTTCCTGGCCCAAGCAGTGGCAATCATGAGCACCAAGGAAGTGGCCATTGCCTCTGATGGAATGTTGACGCGATTGGCGAGTATGAAGAGGTGCTCATTGGCTCCCGCTTGAACCTGGAGCGAGAGCGGGTGACGTAGTCATCTCTGTTCGAGCGGTGTCCCCCCAGCCGAGCTCGTTACGTGCCTGCACCTCCACGGCCGTGGCCTTCATCGCCTTCACCACCTTCACGGTGCACTGCAGAGTCGTCACCTCGCAGGATCCGAGTGGCCTGCTCGACCCGTCCTGACCCATGACAGTGGCGCGATACCCCAGAACCGGGAGGGATCCGGTGCCCGGCGGCGCCATCCAGGAGATCTTGACAGCGTCGCCCACAACCTGAGCAACGACCTTGGTGGGCGCCGACGGCACGGAGGGAACAATCGTGGCATCGGCCTGGGCACTCGCCTTGCTCTTTCCGACCGTGTTCTCCGCCGTTACATCGACGCGCAGGTACTGGCCATCACTGAACCCTGACAGCACGCACGACGTCACGGGTGCTTTCACCTCGCACGTGCGACTGGGCGTGGTGGACACCTTCGCGCCCGTGGAGTCCGTGGGGTAGACACGGGCCTCATAGGAGCGCACGTCATAGCCGCCGTCGAAGATGGGTGCCCGCCAACTCACCCGGATGCTCCCCTCCCGCTCCTCGACCCGAACGCCACGGGGCGCCGACGGCGCGGACGGCTGGGGCTCGGTGAGGGCCCGTGGTGTCCACTTGCCCGTTCCGGCCTCGGTGACAGCAGCAACATCGATCCAGTAGGGCTCGAAGTTGTCGAGGTCCGACAGGACGCAGGAGAACTGGGACTGCGTCGCGTCGGCAGGCTTCGAGCACTGGGCGAGCACCTCACCCGCATCCTTCTGCGACCACGCACGCGCCACGTACTTGGTGACGGGCGAGCCGCCGTCAGTGCTCGGCACCTGCCCCACCGCGGCGATCAGGTGGTCGCCCACCAGCAGGGTCGCCCCACGGGGTGCCGAGGGCAGACCCTCCTTGAGCGGCACCGAGACTCTCTCCTTCGACTCCACGGAGTCAACGACGGTGGTCACCTCAACAGCCAGGTGGTAACTGGCCCCCGGAGTGAGCCCCTTGATGGTGCAGCCGACTCGGCTCTCCGAGCCCGCTGCCGCTGGCCCTGGTCTGGCGGCGTTGACGCCAAGGACACACGAGCCCTTCTCGGATCCACCGGTTGCGGCATCCCATGCCGTGGCTCGATAGGACGTGATCGCACGGCGGCCGTCGTCCGCCGGGGGCTGCCACGAGACATTCATGCTCCGACCCGACGGCGACCCGGCGATATCGCGCACCTGGTCGGGAGGGTCGTACAGGACGACGCGCACACGGGGAGTCGAAGGCTGCCCCCGCCCCGCCCCCGTGACCGCCACGACGTCGACGAAGACGGGGACGTCGGCAAGCCCGGTGATCGAGCAAGAGGTCCCTGTAGCCGAGCAGCTTCCCAGTGAGACGCCGCCCGTGGCGAGCGAGTAGGCCGTGGCTACGTACTCGGAGATGGACAGGCCACCGTCGGAGGCAGGCACGCGCCAGGAGACATCGACCCGCGGGCCCACCTGCACCGCCACGACTTCGGTCGGCACATTGGGTGTTGTAGCAGTGGTGACGGCAACTCTGGGAGTGCTGGTCGTGGAGAGTCCGATGGCGTTGGTCGCCGTCACGTCGATGTAGTACTTCGACCCGTTCGGCAGGGGGCCGATGTCGCACTGGGTCGGCTTGACCGTGGTCGGCTCGCAGGTCGCGATCGGACCGCCCTCCGTCAGCACGGTGTAGGCACGCGCGACATATCGCGTGATGCGGGATCCTCCAGTGGTCGTCGGAGCCCGCCACGACACGGCCGCATAGCCGTTGCCGCGCGTTGCGACGACTGATGCAGGAGCACCGGGCGCTCCCGCAGCACTCACGCGCACACGTGAGGAGGACGTACCGGTGCGAACAGCGGTGACTGCGGCAACGGAGACGTAATACTCCGTTGCATTGGCCAGCCCGTCGATCCGGCACTCCAGTGACGTGGTCGTGCACGTGGCTACCGCCGTGGCCGAGGTCGCGGAGGACGTGTACGCGCTGGCGATGTAGCTGGTGACGGCGGATCCACCGTCGGAGGATGGTGCGAGCCACTCCACGTCGACGTGTCCGTCACCACGTGTCGCTGTCACTGAACGCGGGGCGCTCGCGGAGCCACCCGCCAGGCCCGACGCTCGAGAGGACGCGGCACCGGTGCCCGCGGTGTTCGTCGCCGTCACCTCGACGTAGTACGTGGTGCCATTGGTCAGGCCGGAGATCGTGCAGGTGGTGCCTGTCGCGGTGCAGGTGCCCTGCGAAGTTCCGCCTGAGGATGAGTCGTACGCCGTGGCCTCATATCCCGTGATTGGCGCGCCACCCGTGCTCGCCGGAGCGCTCCAGGCCACGGCCATGGATCCATCGCCACCCGTAACCACCACTGACTGAGGTGCCCCAGGCACGGTCGAGGGGGTGCCGCTGACTCGCGGAGTCGATGCTGCGGTCGCCGATCCGTCTGTGGCCACCACCTCGACGTAGTACAGGGTGCCGTTGGTGAGCCCGGAGATCGCGCATGAGGTCGTCGCGATCGTGCACGCAGTGCCCTGAGTAACGCCGCCGGACAATGCGTCGTAGGCCGTCGCGGTGTAACTTGTCGCCCCTGACGACGCCGTCCACGAGATCGACAGTGCGGTATCCGCCCTCGTTACCGTGACGCCCGTGGGGCTGCTGGGCGTCGCGCTCGCCTGCGGGATGCCGGGTCCGAGTATTCCTGCGGCCAGAGCCAGGGCACCCCCGACCACTGACATGCGGGCGACCCGCATCCTCGCCATCATCCGGCTCTCCCCATCCCGTCAGGCGCTCTGCCCGACCACCATGGTCACATACGGGTGGGTGAGTTCCTCCCCTCGCCGGCTCAGGACCTCGGGCAGGTGCACCGCTCCTCGACCGAGTAAGGCGCTAGGGCCTGTTCGATGTGCTCGCCGCAACCGGTGTAGGTGACCTTGTTGCACTGGCGGCACAGGGCGGGACTGCACATGGGGCTCTCCAGAGGTCAGGTGATGGATCTTGAGTATACCCCATGGGGTATTCAGGAACGCGAACCGTTCAGGTGCTGCTCGCCTTGCGGAAGATCGCAGCCGTGATGGCAACGAGAATCACCGCGGTGACGATCTGGGCGAGCAGCACGAGCCAGAAGCTGTAGGAGTCCGTCGACGGGCCGAATCCCAGTGCGTTGCCGATGAAGATTCCGGCGAAAGCCCCGACAATGCCCAGAAGGATGGTCATGATGCAGCCGATGGGCTGCATGCCCGGCACCAGAATGCGGGCGATGAGGCCAATGAGCGCGCCAGCGACCAGTGCGCTGATGATTCCCTCAGGTGTCATGAGCGTCACTCAACCATCGACTGGCCGTCACGGGCAAGCGAGACAAGACGGGAGATGGCGCGGAAGTACTTCTTGCGGTACCCGCCACGAAGCATCTCCTCCGAGAACAGCCGGTCGACCGGCTGGCCACTTGAGATGACGGGGATGTCGCGGTCGTAGAGGCGATCCACGAGCACAACCATGCGCAGGGCCTGTGCCTGATCGGTGACGGTACGCACTCCGTCGAGCGCGAGGAGTGGGACTCCCTCGACCAGTGCCCCATACCGGGAGGGATGCACGGTGCTCAGGTGGGTGAGCAGCGCATCGAAACGATCGAGCGCAGCGCCCGGCACACGCGCAACCGTGGCGGAAAGCTCGTGCGGGGACATCGGCGGCGGCGCCTCGGGGAGGCCTCGATGCCGGTAGTCCTCCCCGTCGATGCGCAGGACGTCGAAGTGCGCGGACAGCCCCTGAATCTCACGGAGGAAGTCCTCTGCCGCGAACCTGCCCTCACCCAGTTTCTCCGGCAGTGTGTTGGACGTGGCCGCGAGACTAACTCCGGACTGCACCAGCTCACCGAGCAGCGTCGACATGAGCACGGTGTCGCCGGGATCGTCGAGCTCGAACTCGTCAATGCACACGAGACGGCTCGTGCGCAAGGCATCAACGGCCGTGCGGAAACCGAGTGCGCCGACGAGATTGGTGTACTCGACGAACGTGCCGAACCTCTTCGGCCCGGGAACCGCGTGCCAGAGAGACGCAAGCAGGTGCGTCTTGCCAACGCCGAAGCCACCGTCGAGGTAAACACCGGCCCGGAACTCCGGCGGGGCAGCACGTCGGAAGAGTGAGCGCTTCGGGGCCGCGGGCTGCTCGATGCGAGTGGCGAAGACGCGCAGAGCAGCGACAGCAACAGCCTGGCTCGGCTGGCTCGGATCAGGCAGGTAGGTGTCGAAGCTCACTCCACCGAAGTGCGGCGGGGGCACGAAGTCCTCGAGGATGCGGCTGACGTCGAGCCCAGGGCGGCGCGAGGTCAAGGACATGAGCGTGAGCCTATTCGTGGGAGCATTCCGCAGTGCAGCGCCTTCACCCGGCTCCCGCCGCGTTCGTCGACGACGACGAATTGCGGGCGGCCTACCTCATGCCGGATTCCTCGTCGTGGCGGGACGGCCGATGGGTGCGCGCGAACTTCGTGATGTCGCTCGACGGCGCCATCATTGGACCCGATGGAGTGTCGGAGCACCTCGGCACCGAGGCCGATCGCCGCGTGTTCTCTCTCGCCCGGGAACTGAGCGATGTCGTCCTCGTCGGAGCCGGCACTCTCCGTGCCGAGGACTACCGCGCCTCCCGTCGGCCCCTTGCGATCGTCACCCGCACTATGGACTTGGCCCCCGAGCTGCGTGTCTTCGCCGATCGTGGACCCGAGCACGTTCGGCCCATGGTGATGACGACCGACCGAGCCCTGCGGGCGGCGCCGGAGTGGCTTCGCGAGGAGGCTGTGCTGGTGCCGTGCGGCGCAGACGAGGTCGACCTCGTCCGAGTGCTGGATCACCTGACGTCACTTGGGCTGCCGAAGATCCTGTGCGAGGGCGGCCCTGCCCTGCTCACCGATCTGCTGACAGCCGACCTGATCGACGAGGTTCTCCTCACGATCGCGCCACGCCTCGTCGGTGGCGACGCCCACCTCGTCTACCTGCCAGGGGGGATGCACCCTCCCCTGCGGTTCAGTACGGCGCAGGTCCTGGAGCACGACGGCACGGTGCTGTCTCGCCTGCTGCGCTCGTAGCAACCCGTACGTCCTCGACTGGCATGGTTCCTGATGCCCGGGTGATACTGCTGGGAACGAATGGAGACTCCTTGAGGCGACACGTTCGCGTTCTCGCGGCTGCAGTGGTCCTGTCTTCGGCCCTCACCGCGTCCACCCTCCTCACCGCACAGCCCGGGCACGCCCAGGCCGAGGTTGACGGCATCGTTGCCACCAGACTGGTGTCGCCGTGGGGCCTGACCTTTCTCCCGGACGGATCAGCACTCGTCAGCGAGCGCGACACCGCCTTGATCAAGCGCATCCCTGCGGACGGCGGCCGCGTCACCACCGTGGGCCGCGTGACCGGAGTGCGCCCGGCTGGCGAGGGCGGACTTCTGGGGATCGCCGTGCCACCTGGCCCGAATCCGAATGCCGTCTATGCCTACTACACCGGGTCCCGTGACAACCGCGTGGTACGGCTCGCCTGGGACGGCGTGCGCCTGGGGCGCCAGCGGGCGATCCTGACCGGGATCCCGAAGAACACCATCCACAACGGCGGACGCCTGCTGTTCAGCCCAGACGGAGCCCTGTACATCGGAACCGGAGACGCTGGAGATGCGGCCCGTTCCCAGGACCCCGACGACCTCGCCGGCAAGGTGCTGCGAATCCGCCCGGACGGCCGCCCGGACCCTCGCAACAGTGATCCGACCTCACCCGTCTTCACCCTCGGCCACCGCAACGTCCAAGGTCTTGCGCTCGACAGCGCAGGCCGAGTGTGGGCGACCGAGTTCGGCCAGAGCGACGCGGATGAGCTCAACGTCCTGCGCGCGGGAGGAAACTACGGGTGGCCCCAGGTGGAGGGCGTTGGGAATGATCCCGGCCTTGTCGATCCGAGGGCCACATGGTCACCGACATCCACGGCATCCCCCAGTGGCTTGGCGATTCACGATGGTGTCGCCTACGTGGCCAGCCTGCGCGGTGAGGTGCTGTGGCAGGTGCCGCTCGACGGCACGCGCGCCGGCCGTCCCTCCGCGGCTCCCCTCGGAGACCTTGGACGACTGCGCACCATCGGGGTAGCACCCGACGGAGCCCTGTGGCTCATCACGAGCAACACCGACGGTCGCGGGTCCCCGGGGTCCACAGACGACCGCATACTGCGACTGACGGTGGGTGACGGGTAGGGTCTCGCCCGTGAGCATCGCCGCACTCGTCTTCTGGACCATCGCCGTCCTTCTCGCCATCTTCGGCCTGGTGTTCGCCCTCCTCGGCCAGAGCAGTGAGCGGGGCTACTGGTCGCAGCGCGACCCCTCCGGGGATCCCATGAAGGAGGCGACCCGGCTCAGCACGATAGCCCGTCGAGCCGGCCACTATGCCGCAGGCGAGTATCGGGCACCACTGCGCATCATGGGCATCGGCGTGCTGCTGGTCGAGATCGCCATCGGCTTCGCCGTCATCGCACTCATCGTGACCTTGTTCTCCTGAGCTCCCAGATCGCAACAGCCGCTGCTGCAGCGACGTTCAGCGAGTCGACGCCGCCGGCCATGGGGATGCGGACGTGGCAGTCAGCGGCGTCAAGACCTGCATCACTGATGCCATCGCCCTCCGTGCCGAGTACGAGCGCCGTGCGATCCGACAGCGAGAAGTCGGCCAGGTCGATCGCCTCCGGAGTGAGCGCCAGTGCAGCCACGGTGAATCCCATTCCGCGCAGCTCATCGGCACCTTCGGGCCACCGGGATACGCGCGTCCAGGGCACCTGGAACACGGTGCCCATCGAGACACGGACACTGCGCCGGTAGAACGGGTCGGCGCAGCGGGGCGTCACGAGCACGGCATCGGCACCGAGCGCAGCCACCGAGCGGAAGATCGCTCCCACGTTCGTGTGGTCGACGATGTCCTCCAGTACCACGGCCAGGCAGGGCCCTGCGGCCGGAAGGATCTCGCGAACCGAAGGCAGCGCGGGCCGGCGCATCGCAGCCAGCGCCCCACGATGGACGGTGAACCCCGTGATGGACCGAAGCACGGTGCGATCGGCCACGAACACCGGGACTCCGCCGCTCTCCCCTGCATCCACGCTGTCGAGCAGCGGCAGCAGGGGCTCCAGCCAGCGCTCCTCCATCAGGAAGGATCGCGGCCTCATCCCCGCCTCCAGGGCCCGCTCGATGACGGACGTGCTCTCCGCGATGAACAGGCCCTTCTCGGGTTCGGACCGCGAGCGCAGAGCGACGTCCGTCAGGCTCACGTAGTCGGACAGGCGCTCGTCACTCGGATCGGCGATCCGGATGATGGTCACGCGCGCCCATCGGCCAGCGCTCGGCGTACCGCGTCGATGAACAGCGCCGGCTGCTCCCACGATCCGAAGTGCCCACCCGCGGGCAGCACTTCCCAATCAGTGATGGTCAGGCACCTCTCTGCCCATGATCGCGGCCAGCGCCGAATGTCATTAGGGAAGATCGACACCGAGACCGGCACCGTCACGAAGGCCGGGTTCGGATCAGCGGCCTTCTGCCTGGCGTGCTCCACGTACAGGCGCATGGCCGACGCAATAGTGCCCGTCACCCAGTAGATGGTCGCGTTGGCCAGCAGCTGATTGCGCGTGAGCGCCTCCTCGACCTCGCCTTCGTAGACCGTGAAGGACCGGCACATGTCGACCAGCCACGTCAGCAGCCCGGCGGGTGAATCATTCATCGCGACGGCGTAGGTATGCGGACGATGCGAGTTGATGGCCACATGTTCCACGCGCCCGGCAGCGTTCGCCTGGGCCCAATGCGCGAGGGAGTCACGCTCGAACTCGGTCAGCACCTCACCTTCACCCGGAGCAGGAGGCAGGCCCGTCGGCATGGTCAGGTGCAGTGTGGTCAGCGAACCCTGCCGGTCCGAGCGGGCGAGGTCGGTCAGGATGTTCGCCCCCCAGTCACCTCCTGCCCCTGCGTAGCTCGGGTACCCCAGTGCCTGCATGAGGTCATCCAGGGCGCGTGAGATGCGGCGTCCGTTCCAGCCCTCATGTGTCGTCGGCCCCGAGAACCCATAGCCCGGGATAGACGGGCAGACCACATGGAAGGCCGGCGCCCCCACCGCACCGTGCGCATCCGGATCCGACAGCGGGCCGATGCAGTCGATGAACTCAATGACGGATCCGGGCCAGCCGTGGACGAGCAGCAGGGGTGTCGCATCCGCCCGAGGTGAGCGCTGGTGAAAGGCGTGAATGCGCTGCCCGTCGATAGTCGCCTCGACCTGATCGAACGCATTGAAGCGCTCCTGCACCTCGTACCAGTCAAAGGTGGTGGCCCACTCGTGTGCGAGATCACGGGCATATGCAAGGTCGGTGCCGATGCTCCACCCCACGTCGTCGTAGTCCGCAGGCCACCGAGTGCTCAGAACTCGAGCACGCAGGTCCTCGATGACTGCCGGGTCGACATCAATTCGCGTCGGTCTCAGAGGCATCATGCGGGGAACCGTATCTCTCAGTCCAGGTGCAGTGCGAGGGCGTACGCCTCGCGCGTGGCATAGATCTGCCGACGCGGAGCGAAGGCATCACCGAGCACGTGGACCTGCGGCACGCGACCGCGCAACTCGACCGCAAGCTCGCCGAGCGGCACCCCACCGCAGGCCAGCACGACGGAGTCGACACCCTCGATGGTTCCCGGCATCTGCGAGTACACCTTCCGGGTGTGCACCCGGCCGGGCTCGATGGCACAGACCTGCTCGGAGAAGCGCAGCTCGACGCCGGAGCGCTCGAGGCGGCCCAGCACTCCCCCCAGCATGTAGCGACTCAGCAGAGGCGCAGGTCCGGGCGTGGAGTACACGATCGTCACGTCGTGTCCTCGCGTGCCGAGCAGATCTGCGACGGCCAACGGAGGCATGTGATCATCCTGCGCCAGCACGATCACACGCCGGCCCACATCGACCGTGCCCGCGACCACATCGCGAACATCGTGGACGAAGGGCAGCTCGTCTCCCTGGATTCCCGGACGACGCCGTGCCGTGCCGGTGGCGATGACGACGACATCAGGGCCTGCCGCACAGATCAACTCGACATCCCCGGCACGGTTGACATGCACGTCGACGCCCAGCTCACGCACGCGGCGCTCCTGCCAGTCGAGAAACGTGCCGTAGCCGCCGTACGTGGGCACCGCAGTGGCGGTTCGCAGCAAGCCCCCCAGACGATCAGTCTTCTCCCACAGCTCGACGCGGTGGCCCCTCTCCGCCGCCAGTGCGGCCACCTCCAGCCCGGCCGGCCCGCCACCGATCACGAGAACGTGTCGCGGCTGTCTGACCGTGACGGGCCACGTGACCGCGCTCTCCTGACCAGCATGGGGGTTGACCGTGCACGCGAAGGGAGTCTTCTCGACCACAGCGGTGCTGATGCAGTCGTTGCATCCCGTGCACGGACGGATGTCGTGACCCCGCCCCTCCTGTGCCTTCAGCACCCACTCGTCGTCGGCCAGGAGCCCCCGCGCGACGCCCACCACGTGCGCCTGGCCTGCAGCGAGGACCTGCTCGGCCACTTCAGGGGTGGTGACGCGACCGGTGTAGGCGATCGGGAGGTCGACGGCCTTGACGAACTCGCCGGATAGCTCCGCCCACGCAGCCGGCGGATACACATGCGACTGGATGTAGGAGGGGTCGCCCCAGTTGCTGCCGGCCACGAGACTCAGGTAGTCGACCATGCCGGTCGCCTCCAGGCGCTGCGCGATCTCGATGCCCTCGGCGAGGTCGTAGCCGCCAGGCGCCTCCTCGAACATGTTCAGCCGCACTCCCACGGTGAAGTCGTCACCGCATCTCTCGCGAATGTCACGGATGATCTCGTTCACGAAGCGCAGGCGGTTCTCCAGGCTGCCGCCGTACTCGTCGTCGCGGGTGTTGACGAGCGGCGAGACGAACCACTCCATGAGGTCGTCGTGATTGAGATGAAGATCCACACCGTCGGCCCCCGCCTGTTGGGCAGCCTGCGCCGACCACGCGAATTCTTCGACATACCAGCGGATCTCGTCACGGTCGAGCACATGCGGGATCTGATTCAGCACCGGCGAGCTGAGTGTCGCCGACGGAGCGTTGGGCAGACCCCCCTGGCTCACCAGCTGCACCGTGGTGAACGCGCCAGCGCCGTGGACCGCCTCGGTATACGCCAGCACGCGATCATGGAAGACCGGGAGACGGAAATAGCCATTGGTCCGCGCCCCCACGCCGACGGGCGTGAACCCAGGAATGAACAGGTTGTCGATGTGCCCGGTGATGTTGACGACCCATGCGACACCGTTGTCGCAGCGACGTCGGATGTACGCGATGTTCTGCGCAGCCTGATCCTCTGTGCCGAAGAGTGGGCCCAACGGTGCCGTGTGCGGGGGCATCATCACCCGGTTGCGCAGGGGCATCGTGCCCACCTGGATCGGGGACAGCAGGGTCGGGAATTCCGTCACGCCTCACCCCTCGGTCGTCTAGATGACTCCATGTCTAGCACGCAACCAACTCCCAGCGGAGCACGGCTCGCTAACGTGCCGTCATGCCCAACATGAGCCGCCGCTTCTCCCAGGTCGACGTCTTCACCGACACGCCCCTGCTGGGCAATCCCGTCGCCGTGGTCCACGATGCCGAGGGCCTGACCACCGCCCGCATGCACTCCTTCACCGACTGGACGAACCTCTCAGAGGCCACCTTCCTGCTGCGTCCGACCCATCCGGATGCCGACTACCGGGTACGGATCTTCTGCCCCGGACGTGAACTGCCCTTCGCCG
This sequence comes from uncultured bacterium, assembly GCA_903934925.1. GTDB lineage: Bacteria > Actinomycetota > Actinomycetes > S36-B12 > S36-B12 > UBA10649. The sequence continues at coordinate 13,399 of CAIZPS010000149.1, forward strand.
GCCATCCGACACTGGGCACGTGCCACGCCTGGCTCGGTGCCGGGGGCGTGCCCCGAGCGGAAGGCTCGGGGGACGTCGTGCAGGAGTGCGGCGCCGGCCTCATCAAGATTCGGCGCCAGGCAGATCGGCTGTACTTCCTGGCACCTCCCCGGCTCAGGTCCGGGCCCCTGGCCGAGGACGATGTCGCGCGGATCGCCGCGGGGCTCGGACTTCGACGCGAGGAGGTCGTCGACCACCAGTGGTGCGACAACGGGCCGGGCTGGCAGGCCGTCCTGCTGGAGGATGCCGATCGAGTGCTTGCGATCGATCCGGACCCCGGGCTCCTCGCAGGACTCGATGTGGGGGTGGTCGGACCGCGCTCCTCCGGCGGAGCCGACGTGGAGGTGCGCGCCTTCTTCCCGGGCAACTCCGGCCTCACGGAGGATCCGGTGACCGGCTCCCTGAACGCCGCCCTGGCGCAGTGGCTGATCGGATCCGGGCGCCTGCCCGAGCAGTACACCGCCGCCCAGGGCACGGCCATGGGTCGTGCCGGACGCGTTCATGTGTCCGTCGATGCCGACGGCATATGGGTTGGCGGGGCGAGCGTCACCGTCGTGTCCGGCGACGTGGCACTTCCGTCGTCCCCGGAGGGCGACGATGCCTGAACTGCTCCGCGTTGACGTCATCGACCGGTTCTGTGCTGATCACCCCGACTGGCACGTGGTCGAGGGAGTCCTGGTGCGGGCCACGACCGCAGCGACCTTCCCCGCGGCGATCGCTCTGGTCGACGCCGTGGCTCAGTCGGCGGAGGAGATGGACCACCACCCCGACATCGACATTCGCTGGCGCACGGTGACCTTCCGGCTCTCGACCCACTCCGCCGGCGGCCTCACACCACTGGATCTCGACCTCGCGCGTCGAATCGACGGACTGGTGGTCACGCAGGACTGACGCGTCCCGTCGAACGTCTTGCCCGCCGCTGCTGGATGCCGAAGAACCCGACTGCGATCCAGCCGAGCAGCATCTGCGGGAAGAACGCGAACGCCCGCCAGATCACGTCGGCAGCAACAGCCTGGTCGAATTCCGCGCCGAAGGCGACCAGCATGCCGATCAGGGCCGCGTCTACGGTGCCGGCGCCACCGGGCGCGAGGGGCACCGTGGTGAGCAATAGGGCGACAGAGAAGGCCACGAATACCTCCAGGACCGTCACTCCGTCCGCACCGACGCCTCGCAGGGCTGCGACGATGACGACCATCGGGGCCAGCTGGGCGAGAATGTTGGTCACAGTGATGGGCAGCCACCGACGTCCCACCATGTCGGCCGCAGTGTCGTTGAAGCCCACCACAGTCTCGACAACGTTCGGTGGAGTGCGCTTGATGAACTCGAATACCCAGCCGATCACGCCCTGAGCGAAGTTGCCCACGCGCTCGGCGTTCGTTCGGCTCCGCAGCACGAACGCGATGGCAGCGATCGACACCAGGCACACAAGGCCGGAGATGATGATGATCGTGTCGATGGTCGAACAGGACAGGCCGCCGCAGGAGTCACTAGTGAGCGATCGACGCTCGAACACCCACAGCAGCACGAGCGCTAGACCCGGCGCCCCGAAGGTCATGAGGTAGGTCCAGATCGCGTCAGCAGCCACCGCCGCGGCTGCGAGCCGCTGGGACACCCCGTACCTGGCCAAGATGGCGTACTGCGTGCCCACCGCGATCGGCCCACCACCGAAGGGGATCGTGGTGGCGATGGCGAATCCGCCCTGGCGGTCGACGAACGCCGGTACGTAGCCCAGCCGAGGGATGGCGGCGATCGCCGTGAGCGGATACACGGCGATCGCGACAACCGCCCCCGCGATCGCAGCTACCGTCCAGAACGTCGGCATGGAGAAGGCTGCCTGGACGCCCTGCTCGAACCCGCCGAAGTTCGTCGCCATGTAGCTGAAGATGAAGTAGGCGAGGGCGATGCCGACCACTGTGAGGATGACCTTCGGCAGCCACGTCTTCCATGCGCCGCGGGACGGTGAGGGAACCGCTGGATCCGCGGATTCGACGGGTGCAGTGGTCACGACCCGAGCCTCTCGTGCCCGATCGATCGTGTCTAGCATCGCCGCACACCAACTCGGTGACACGATGGTGGCGTGCCGCCCCACGACGCCATCCCGCAGGCCCCCGTTAGCGCGGGCCTGACCGCCGAGGCGGAGTCAAGTCTGATCGCCTTCCTTGCGCAGAATGTCGACCTGCACAACGAGGTTGTCTACGACAGCTCCGACAGTTACTGCCACCTCGCGGTGCGCTACGACGCGGGTGTCGGATTCAGGCGGATCGTGTCCGGTCCGCGCGACTACGTCATCTACTCGCAGCACGAGATCACCGGGCGCGAGGCTCTCGAGCTGGTGGAGCCCATGATGCTCGAGGCAGGGTGGACGTTCCCGCGGCAGAAAGCGTGATGAACTAGCGCACGACCCGCCCGGGCACCTCGCGATACCCGACGCCGATCGTGGTGTCGACCGGAGTCGTCGAGCGACCACGCACGATGACGGAGTACTCCCCCGGCACTGCGGCCCGTTCGACACGCGACAGGTATAGGTACGTCCGTCCCGAGTACGTCTCCAGGAACTGCGTGCGCTCCCGGACTGGAAGACCCAGGCGACGACCGCGCGGGTCGACGACCGTCACGCTCGGGAGGACTGACGCGGGCAACGTGTTGGCTGGCGGCTCGTCGAAGATGAGGACCTGGACGGCGAGGCGATCCCCCTGCTTGAGTCGAAACCGAAAACCGCGCTGCTCGCCTGCTTCGACGGACGCCTGGACGGCGTACGAGACTGTGCCGTCGGGTAGCAGGGGCCCGCGCACGGGCGAGACGTCCGCCGGGCCGAGATCCACCGGCTGGTGCGCCTGAGCCGGCACGGCGAGGAAGAGCTGAGCACCAACGACCGCCAGTAGGCCCAGCCAACGCACGTTTCGCATACCATCACCCGCGATCGTCGACCGGGCTGGACAGGTGCGGACGCAGCCGTTCGGCTCGTTCACTGAGCACCCGATCGGCATCGTGCTGTGCGAGGATCCTGCTCAGCCGACGAGCATCCCTGGGTGTCATGGCGCCGCCTTCGGCGAACACCGCCTCCATGGCGGTGAGGTATTTCTCCTCACTGCGCGGTCGGATGACGTTCGACCAGAGTGAGTAGACCTCGGGAAGGAAGACCTGGTAGATGCTGCCGAGGATGAGCAGGAGGGTTCCCAGCACCAGCAGGCTGACGAAGGAGTCCGCCAGCAGGGGTGGCAGATTCTGGTACTGCCATGGGATGGCACCCGTGGCATAGAACTCAGCCGCCTCTTGGCTCGCAGGCAGCTGGCGATCGCTGAAGTTGGGGAACTCGCCGGGCTCACGCCACTCATCGCCGGGGCTGAACTGGACGACCATCTCCTGCGCCATGGCATATACGGCAGCAGGGCTGAGGCGGTCGTCTGCCACGACGGTCACAAGCTGACCGAGGGTCGGGATGGCATCCGTCGGCCGTGGCGGGTCCAAAGAGAAGGCTGCGTACGGGACGTCGACCGGCTCAGCCGAGGCGATACGGGCCTCCAAGGCCTTCGCCTGCGGAATCGGAATCATGGTCATGTCCCCTGAGGCCAG
>CAIZPS010000150.1 GCA_903934925.1 uncultured bacterium
ACCCGGCAACTGGAATTGGGGTTGACGACCACCTGCTGGCCGACCTTCAGGGGAATACCGGAGCCATCCTCGTGTGTGCCGGGTCCAAGCGCAACGACGACACCGACGGTTTCGTGCCCGGGAGTCAGCGGAAATGTCGCCAGGAACTGGCCCTCGTGCAAATGCAGATCCGTGCCGCACATTCCCGCCGCGGTCACCCGAAGGCGCACCTCCCCCGGGCCAGGTTCAGGAGTGGCCACCTCGCGAACTGTGAAATCCCTCGGAGAGTCATAGACGACAGCGCGCACGTCGGTCGCCGCTACTGGGCCATATCGACAAAGCGGCTGTAGTGGCCCTGGAAGGCGACTGTGATGGTCGATGTCGGGCCGTTGCGGTGCTTGGCGACGATGAAGTCGGCCTCGCCTGCACGCGGTGACTCCCGCTCGTAGGCATCCTCGCGATGCAGCAGGATCACCATGTCCGCATCCTGCTCGAGGCTGTTGTGCACGGCGATGCCGCCGGCAATGAAGTTGTGCGTGCCAGGGACGGTCGCGTCGTAGACCTCCTGCTCGCCGATGGACTCGATCGACACGATCTCGTCCCAGTGCACGTCATTGGTGGCCATCAGCTCGAGGTCCGCGGACTCCAGGACTGTGGCGACACGACCGAGTCGCTCTCGGCTGGGCGCGTGCTTCCACATGGTGCTTCCACAGAAGGACGTGCCCATCGCCGCAGCGAACTCGCGGTGGGTCATGCCGGTGTCGCTGATGACCTGCTTGACGTCTTCCCAGACCTCGCGGGGCACGGTGTCGCGATTGGTGTTGGGCTCGATCGTCTCCAAGATCGCGAGCAGTCGACGACCGGTCTCTCCACGCTCGCCGTGCGCGTTGATGCGACGGAGGAACACCTTCTGGTCAGCGGCTCCCGAAATGTCGACCCAGTAAGAGGGGCGATATCCCGCCTTGGCCACCGTGCGAATGCGGGCGATGATCCCAAACCGCAGGAGCAGCCGGGCGACGTCATCGGCGAGGCGGCGACTGGTGGAGGAGTAGTAAATGCGTCCGCCCCTGCCCAACCGGGTGATCTGAATGGAGCCGTCAGTCGCCCAGAGGTGGCGCAGGAAGAGCGCGATCTGCTGCTTGGGAAGGCAGAAGACCTCGCCCGGAACGAACTTCTCGTGACTGCGCTTGCCGAAGAGGCCCAGGTCGTCGAGCCAGGCGTTGATGGGATTGCGCACGCCATGCGTCACCGGGCGATTGGAGGCCAGTCTCAGTGTGAGGCAGCGAGCCTCCGGGTAGTCGTCGACTGAAGCACGGACGTCGAACGCGCGGGTCGCGGAACCACGAACGGCCTCGAGGTTGGCGGGGTCCTTGGTGGCGTAGCGGAGGGGCTGACGCGGCAGCATCGATCCATCGCCGATGAGGTGGGCGAGCACGACGACCTGGTCGTCGCTCCACATGTCGAACTCAACTTCGGGTGCGGGCACGTGCCGAGGCGTGGCAATGCGATCCCCTGGCTGAAGCTCGCCGAGGCTCTTCCAACCGTGGTAAGTCAGGAGAGGATGGTTGGCGGTGAGATCGACGGTGCGACCGCTCGCGGTGGTGAGCGTGAAGACTTCCTTGCGCCCGGTGGAGAAGACATGGGTCATGACCCGTGGGACGTATCGAAGGGAGTCGTCCAATGACCACACGGGGATGAGTCGCTCCCCGGTCTCCATGAGTTCGCCGATAGTGACCTCAGAGCCGATATCCGCGCGCAGGATGCGGGTCGATGCCGTGAGGCATCCCGATTCGCGTAGGTCCGACAGCATCGGGCGCTTGTCGGTGCGTTGCTCAGGACCGCGATTCAGCTGGCTGACCGCGATGACGGGGACGTCGAGCTCCTTGGCCAGCAGCTTGAGCGACCGGCTGAACTCGCTCACCTCCTGCTGACGGCTCTCGACCCGCTTGCCGCTGGTCATCAACTGCATGTAGTCGACGACGACAAGGCGCAGATCGTGGCGCTGCTTGAGACGCCGGCACTTGGCGCGGATCTCCATCATCGTGAGGTTGGGCGAGTCGTCGATGAAGAGGGGTGCCTCGCTGACGACGCCCATCTTGGTGGCGAGCTTCTGCCAGTCGGCGTCGCTCATGTTGCCACTGCGCATGTGATGCAGAGCGATCTGCGCCTCCGCGGACAGCAGGCGCATGAGGATCTCGTTGCGCCCCATCTCGAGGGAGAAGATCACGCTCGTCAGACCGTTCTTGATGCTGGCCGATCGCGCGATGTCGAGTGCGGCCGTGGACTTGCCCAGGGCGGGTCTCGCCGCGAGGATCACCAACTGCCCGGGGTGCAGGCCGTTGGTCAATGCATCGAGATCGGCGAAGCCGGTCGGGACACCAACCATCTGGCCGCCGCGGTTGGCGATTGCCTCGATCTCGGTGAGGGCGCCATCCATGAGGTCACGCAGCGGGAGGTAGTCCTCCGCGGTGCGGCGCTCGGTGACCTCGTAAACCTCGGCCTGCGCGCGGTCGACGACGTCGTCGACATCGCCCTCGCCGGCGTATCCCATCTGCACGATGCGGGTGCCCGCCTCGACCAGGCGGCGCAGGATCGCGCGCTCCTTGACGATGGCGGCGTAGTAGCCGGCATTGGCAGCCGTGGGCACGAGGGACACGAGTGTGTGGAGGTACGACGCACCGCCGATGCGACCGATCTCACCGACCCGGGTGAGCTCGGCAGCGACCGTCACGGCGTCCGCGGGATCGCCCTTGCCGTAGATGGTGATGATCGCGTCGTAGATCGTCGCGTGCGCAGGGCGGTAGAAGTCTCCTTCGCGCAGCACTTCTACGACGTCAGCAATGGCGTCCTTGCTCAGCATCATCGCGCCGAGCACGGACTGCTCAGCGGCAACATCCTGCGGGGGTGTGCGGTCCGCGGGCGGGCCGCCACCATCGTCATAGGGGACCGGGAGTTCGGCGACGCTCACGCGCACTCCTCTCCCGATCATCCCGGCGGCAGCGCCCGGCCTCACCACTCCACCACAGGGGTCCGACAGTCGTGCATCCTTGACCGTCGGGCGTTTCCTCGGTCCGCGAGGAGCCCCGGCTGGGAAACCTAGGCACGCACGGCTCCCCCGTCCAGCAGCCCTGTGGGCAAAGCTGTGGATAACTGGGGGAGACTCGCCGGGAAGACCGTTCACAGGCTGGGGACAACTTGGGGATGCACAGACAATTTTCCAGTCAAATAGTCCTTTGACGTGGGTAAACACCGTCCCAGGGGTGTGCACGAAAAGTCACTGCAGGTGGACATGGCGACACTCCCGGGTGAACCCGAGATGTCTCGATTTCCACCGCCTAGCCCATGTCCCGGGGCCGGGGGATAGCGTCCAGCCGGTGGCAGGCCGGCAGCTCGACCGCAGTATCGCCCGCCTCGCCCT
>CAIZPS010000151.1 GCA_903934925.1 uncultured bacterium
GTGCCCAGTGACCACTCGCGCCTAGACTGGACGGGCCATGATCTCCACCACCGGACTCGAGGTCCGCGCCGGATCCACGCTGCTCCTCGAATCGGCGGACCTGCGGGTTGGCAGGGGCGACCGCATCGGCCTGGTGGGGCGAAACGGAGCAGGCAAGACCACGCTCACGCGCATCCTCGCCCAGGAGACCCTCCCGGCCGCCGGCGCGGTCAACTCGAGTGGAACCGTCGGCTACCTGCCTCAGGACCCGCGGTCCGGCGATCCCGATGAGATCGCCCGGGATCGCATCCTCTCGGCGCGCGGCCTGCACGCCGTAGTGCGTCGAATGCACGACGCGAGTCTGGCCATGGCCACTGAGGACGACGAGGAGCGGGAGCGCATCATCGCGCGATACGCCCGTGCGGAGGCTGAGTTCGAGGCGCTCGGCGGCTATGCGGCGGAGTCGGAGGCGTCAGCGATCGCCGCGAGCGTGGGGCTGCCCGATCGGGTGCTGGGACAACCGCTGGGCACGCTGTCGGGCGGACAGCGCCGCCGCGTAGAGCTGGCCCGGATCCTCTTCAGTGGCGCCGACATTCTGCTGCTCGACGAGCCGACCAACCATCTGGACGCCGACTCCATCCGATGGCTGCGGAGTTTCCTCGCGGGCTACGAGGGAGGCTTCATCGTCATCAGCCACGACACCGACCTGCTCGGCGACACGGTGAACAAGGTGTGGCACCTGGACGCGAACCGGAGAGAAGTCGACGTGTACGCCATGGGATGGAAGGCATACCTCACTGCTCGGGAGACCGACGAGCGGCGCCGACGCCGCGAGAGACGCAATGCCGAGCAGCAGGCGGAAGCACTTCGAAGCCAGGCCGAGCGGATGCGAGCCAAGGCGACGAAGGCCAAGGCGGCGCAGTCCATGCTCAAAAGAGCCGATCGCATCCTCGGGTCCAGTGAGGGGGAGCGGCGCGCGGACAAGGTCGCTGCCCTGCGTTTTCCAGACCCCAAGCCGTGCGGACGCGTTCCGCTCACCGCGGCCGGCCTGTCACGGTCATACGGCTCCCTGGAAGTCTTCACCGACGTTGATCTGGCCATCGACCGGGGCACCAGGGTGGTCATCCTCGGACTCAACGGTGCTGGCAAGACGACGCTCCTGCGGATACTCGCCGGAGTCGACGACCCGGACACCGGTGAGGTGGTTCCCGGTCACGGCGCTGTCGTGGGCTACTACGCGCAGGAGCACGAGACGCTCGACCCCACGGCCACGGTGCTGGAGACCATGCGCACGGCGTCGCCGGATCTCGACGACACCCGCCAGCGCACGGTCCTCGGCTCGTTCCTCTTTCAGGGAGATGACGTCCACAAGCCCACGGGAGTGCTGTCTGGCGGTGAAAAGACACGTCTTGCGCTCGCCTGCCTCGTCGTATCCGGTGCGAATGTGCTTCTCTTGGACGAGCCGACGAACAATCTCGACCCGGCGAGCCGCGAGGAGGTGCTCGGCGCCTTGTCGCGGTACGAGGGGGCGGTCGTCCTCGTCACGCATGACCCGGGGGCTGTGTCGGCACTCGGCCCTGAGCGGGTGCTCATCCTGCCCGACGGTGACGAGGACCTGTGGAGTGACTCGTATGCCGATCTGGTGGAACTGGCCTGATGGGAGACCGAACATGACCGACCAGGACGGCACCGACGTCCGGATCGCCGTGCGCGAGGCGGTGATGGAGGTGACCCTCGCCAATCCGGGGTCGCGCAACGCCCAGACGCCGGCCACGTGGCGCAGACTCGCGGCGGCCGAGGACGCGCTGACGCCCGAGGTGCGCACGATCGTCCTGCGCGGTGAGGGCCCCAGCTTCTCGGCTGGCCTCGACCGACGCATGCTCAGCCCGGATGGCGTTCCCGGCGAGATGTCCCTGCTGTCTCTGGCAGCGCAATCCGACGAGGAGGTCGACGGGTTCATCCGTCAGGCTCAGGCCGCCTTCACCTGGTGGCGGAAGGTGCCGCAGGTCTCGATCGCTCTGGTTCACGGTCACGCCATCGGTGCGGGCTTCCAGTTGGCCCTCGCGTGCGATCTGATGATCGTGGCGGAGGATGCGAAGCTCGCGATGCGTGAGACATCCCTCGGCCTGGTCCCTGACCTTGGGGGCACGGGTCCACTTGTCGACAGGGTCGGCTACTCGCGAGCCCTGGAGATCTGCGCCACGGGGCGCTTCGTCGGCGCGGACGAGGCTGTCGCCATCGGCCTTGCCGTCATGAAGGCGCCCGTTGAGGAGTGGGATGCGGTAGTCGAGGTTCTATCGGGACCCATCCACGCCGCTCTGCCGAACGCCGTTGGTGAGCTCAAGGCGTTGCTGGACGGCGCCGGACGTGCCACCGATCAGATCGCACGGGAGCGGGCGGCCCAGATCCGGCGCCTGCGAGAACTCGCGAGCCTGTTCAGTGTCGACGCGAGGAACTCCTGACATGTCCATGGAGCATGCGTGGCTGACGTACCGGTCGATGACGCGCGACCGCAACATCACGACGCGGCAGCTCAATCGCGCTCTGGTTCGTCGAATCCTGGGGTACGCCGGCCGCTATCGGCCCATCATCATCCTGTACCTCATCACTCTGGTGCTGGTGTCGCTCCTCAGTGTCGCCCAGCCGCTGCTGGTTCCGCGCCTGGTTGATGACGGCATAACGCAGGGCAACGCACGGGTGGTCACCATCACGGCCCTGACCATGGGTGCGCTCGCGGTGGTCGATGCCGCCCTGGGGCTTGTCAGCCGCTGGTACTCCGCACGCATCGGCGAGGGGCTCATCTTCGACCTGCGCACGGAGGTCTACGACCACGTGCAGCGCCAGTCGATCGCCTTCTTCACACGTGCCCAGACGGGAGCCCTGATCTCCCGGCTGAACAATGACGTCATCGGTGCGCAGCAGGCGTTCACATCAACTCTCGGCGGGGTCCTGGGCAACCTCATCTCGGCCACCATCGTCCTTGTCGCCATGTTCGCGCTGTCGTGGCAGGTGACCATCGTCTCCCTGTTGCTGGTGCCGCTGTTCCTGCTGCCGGCACGCTGGATGGGGCGCCGCCTACAGGTGCTCACGCGCGAGCAGATGACCCTGAATGCCGACATGAGCACCCAGATGAACGAGCGCTTCAACGTCGCCGGTGCCCTCCTGGTGAAGCTGTTCGGCCGACCGGAGGTCGAGGCGGGCAGCTTCTCCTCCCGAGCCAGCCATGTGCGTGACATCGGCGTGCGGATGGCCATGGCCAACCGGTGGTTCTTCACGGGCCTAGCACTCGTCGCATCCCTGGCTACCGCGATCGTCTACGGCCTCGGTGGCAATCTGGTTGTCTCTGGTGCTCTGACCATCGGCACTCTGCTGGCTCTCGTCGGTCTTCTCGCCCAGCTGTATGGGCCGCTGACGGCACTGTCGAACGTCCGCGTGGATGTGATGACGGCATTGGTCAGCTTCGAGAGGGTCTTCGAGGTTCTCGATCTCACCCCCATGGTTGTCGAGCGGCCTGATGCGGTGCGACTTCCCTCCGGTGCCCTGTCCGTGCGCTTCGACGACGTGGCCTTCCGCTACCCGCTCCCGTCCGAGGTCTCCCTCGCCTCACTGGAGTCCGTGGCGCGAGACCTGCCCGAGACGGAGGCAGGGGATGTCCTGGCCGGCCTGTCATTCGACGTCCCCGCTGGCACTCTCACGGCCCTCGTAGGTCCCTCGGGTGCTGGCAAGACGACGATCACAGGGCTGGTGACTCGCTTGTATGACCCAACCTCGGGAAGCGTCCTGATGGGTGGAGTGGACATTCGAGACGTCACGCTCGACTCCCTGCGGGAGAGCGTCGGTGTCGTGACCCAGGATGCCCATCTCTTCCACGACACCATCCGCGCGAACCTTCTCTATGCGCGGCCTGATTCCTCCGAGGAGGACCTGCGCGATGCATGTTCCGCAGCGCACATCCTCACATTGATCGACCAGTTGCCCGAGGGCCTCGACACGGTGGTCGGAGATCGAGGGCATCGACTCTCCGGAGGCGAGAAGCAGCGGATTGCCCTGGCACGACTTCTGCTCAAGGCTCCGCGCGTGGTGATTCTCGACGAGGCCACCGCACATCTGGACAGCGAGAGCGAGGTTGCCGTGCAGCGCGCTCTCGATGAGGCGCTCGTGGGTCGGACCTCGATCGTCATCGCGCATCGACTCAGCACGATCCAGCGCGCAGATCAGATCCTGGTGATCGACGGCGGTCGGGTGGTCGAGCGGGGCACGCACGTCGAGCTGCTGGCCCGTGGCGGTCTGTACGCGGATCTGCACAGGGCGCAGTTCGGGGCGGCGCCCGCCCTGGACTAGAGGCTCCTGGAGCTTCCGCCATCGACGCGCAGGAGACTTCCGGTGAGGTAGCCCGCTGCGGGACTCAGGACGAAGGCGGCAACGCGTCCGAACTCCGCGGGGGTGCCGTAGCGGCGCAGGGGGATGGTGGCAGATGCACGTGCGCGAGCGGCGTCCGGATCCCCGGTTGTCTCATCGAGGTGACGCAGCCGATCCGTGGCAATCCGCCCGGGCAGCAGCCCATTCACGCGGATGCCCGACGGTCCCACTTCGTCGGCAAGGTCCTTGACGAGCATCCCCAGGCCTGGGCGCAGTCCGTTGCTCGTGGACAGCCCCGTGAAGACCTCGATCGCCGAGGTGGACAGCACTACCGCGACGGAGCCTGCGGGTCCGCGGTCGTCCACGGTGATGGAATTGCAGACGCTGCGCATCATGCGCACTGTGCCGAGGAATACCGAGGTGAACGCCGACTGCCACTGCTCGTCGGTCGTGCTCATCACGGAGCCACCGGGGGGCCCACCGACGCTGATCAGCCCTCCGTCGAGGCGTCCGTGCGACTGCAGGGCGACCCGCACGACATCGGGAGCGAGGGTGGGATCGGAGAGGTCGCCGACGTGACCCACGGCTGAATGACCGAGGCTTTCGACGGCAGCGGCCAGTCGGTCCTCATCGCGGGCGACGACGACGACGCGTGCGCCCTCGGCAACCAGTGCTTCAGCCGTCGCGCGCCCCAAGCCGGTGCTTCCGCCTGTGACGATGTACGAGCGGCCGGCAAGATCGAGGTCCATCACCGGCTCCCGAGGGGCTGATCGACAGGCGGTGCGGTGGCTTCCTCTGCAGCCTCGCGTCGCAGGAAGTAGTACCAGCCGGAGATGGCGACGAGTGCGAAGAGGGCCCACTGGACGGCGTAGGAGATGTTGCGCCCGTCATCGATCTCGGGCAGACCCAGGGGGATCACGTCCTGCTGATCCGGGGTCGAGGACGTCAGCTGGAGGTAGCCGTCGGTGAAGGCTCCCGCCCTGGCCAGGACCCGGGGGTCCGGATCTGCCACCTGTCCGGCGGGCAGGCCGGTGTTCCTCTCAGGATCGGCGGGTGGAGCGGTGCGCATGAGTCCGGTGACCCTCACCTCACCGTCCGGCGGGATCGGGATGGCAGGGGTGCTCAGGGCGTCCGCACCGGCGGCGATCCATCCGCGGTTGACCCACAGTTCCCCGGCATCGGTGGTCAGGGGAGTGAGGACCCAGAATCCGTTTCGGGAGTTCAACGGACGCTTGCGCACCACGAGCTGGGCTTCCGAAAGGTAAGTGCCAGTGACCACGACGGGGATCCAGTCCGCGCCCTCACGGATGAGGCGTGCAGCCTCAGGCCACGCGACAGGCTGCTCGCCGAGGGCCGATTCCAGAGTGGTCCGTTCGGCGCGGCGGTCTTCGGCGCGGCTCCACTGCCACGCGCTCAGCAGCCCGAAGGCCAGAATGGCGATGATGACGACCGCGGTGAAACCGATCCAGCGGCGCGTGCGCAGGAGCGGCAAGATCACAACGTCAGCCTAACGTCGCAATCCAGTCACGGAGTCCACGGCGGCGTGGGGGAGGCCGATCCGCCCGCCTGCCCACCGGTGCGCGCGCGGCCCGCGTCGTAGTAGGCCTCGTCGTACGCCTCGCCGTGGGGCTGGTAGCCGATGGCGAGCCCCGGGGCGGGCAGCGCCGCGCGCCCCTGCTCCGCGACACCTACGTCGCCGGGCTCGTCGTTCTCCCGTCCGGCGTTGGCGATCACGACCGCGAGATAGGGAAGGACGACCGCGCCGGCGAGCAGAACCCACCGGGGCCACCCTGGGACGAGGATCGCGCCGAGCACGCAGGCTGTGCGGATGCCCATGGAGACGAGGTAGCGGCGTTGCCGCCCGACCTGCTCCACACTGAGGCCCCGTTGGGCCTCAGTGATGGTGAAGACCTCTTCGGGCTCGCCCTTCGGCATGGCTCCACGGTAGGCCAAGATGGGCACCGGCGCTCGGCCGGACGGGTCGGGCTGCGAAGGCTTGGAGGAGCGGCATGGCTGAACGGACGTACGTGCTGACGGAGATCGTCGGAACCTCCCGGGACGGTGTCGATCAGGCGGTGCGCAATGCCGTGAGCAGGGCGGCCCAGACGGTCGAGCACCTTGACTGGTTCGAGGTCACCGGGATCCGCGGCTACATTCGGGGCGGGGAGGTCGACCACTTCCAGGTGACCGTCAAGATCGGCTCCCGCCTGTCGGATGCATGAGGGGCCTGTCGGATGCTTGAGGGGATCGCCATGACCGGAGTCGCGTTCGTCACGGGAGGCAATAGAGGCATCGGCCTCGCCACGGCCCTGCGCCTTCGCGAGGAGGGATGGTCGGTTGTCGTCGGATCGCGAAGTGGAACGGCACCGGACGGGCTAGACGCCGTCCGAATCGATGTGAGCGACCCGGCGTCCATCGAAGAGGCCTATGCGCAGGTCGAGGAACGGGTCGGGCCCGTCACCCTCCTCGTGGCCAATGCCGGAATCACTCGAGACACCCTGCTCATGCGCATGTCGGATGAAGACATCGATGAGGTCCTGCAGACGAACCTCGCGGGATCCATTCGCCTGGCCCGTCGCGCGATGAAGGGCATGATCCGCGCCAAGTCCGGCAGCATCGTCCTGGTGGGATCAGTGGTCGGTCTGCTCGGCTCCGCCGGTCAGGTCAACTACGCCGCGTCGAAAGCTGGACTCGTCGGAGTGGCGCGGTCCCTGGCGCGAGAGGTCGGCTCGCGCGGGATTCGGGTGAATGTCGTCGCGCCAGGATTCGTCGAGACGGACATGACGGCGGATCTCGATGACGCCCAGCGTGCAGCGATCCTCAGTGGCATCCCGCTGGCTCGTTATGCTCAGCCGTCGGAGGTCGCCGATGTGGTGGCCTTCCTTGCGACGGCGAGCTATGTCACCGGCGCCGTCATACCTGTTGACGGCGGCTTGGGCATGGGCCACTGATCACACAGTCGTCCTGGCCGTGGCGGGGACGACGCCAGACCCCGGCGGCGTCGGGGAGGAGAGGAGACGGTCCGCGATGGGACTGCTCGACGGCAAGCGCATCCTGGTCACGGGCGTCCTCACGGATCAGTCGATCGCGTTTCAGGTGGCTCGACTCGCGCAGGAGGAGGGCGCTGTCGTTGTCCTCACCTCCTTCGGTCGCACCATGGGACTCACGCGTCGCTCGGCGGGTCGACTCCCGCAGGCTGCAGAGATCATCGAACTCGATGTCACGAGCAGCGATGATCTCGACGCCCTCGCCGGTCGCGTGCGTGAGCACGTCGACTCTCTGGATGGCGTGCTGCACTCGATCGGGTTCGCCCCGGAGGCTGCCCTGGGCGGTCGGTTCCTGCAGACCACGTGGGAGGACGTCAGCACTGCCGTGCACGTGTCGGCGTACTCCCTGAAGGCGCTGGCCGTTGCCGCCCGTCCGCTGCTGGGTCCGGGTTCCGCCATCGTGGGGCTGGACTTCGATGCCACGGTGGCATGGCCCAAGTACGACTGGATGGGAGTGGCGAAGGCCGCTTTCGAGAGCACCGCGCGCTATCTGGCGCGCGACCTGGGTCCAGACGGCATTCGGGTCAATCTGGTTGCTGCGGGCCCGATCCGGACGATGGCGGCGAAGAGCATTCCCGGCTTCGACGAGTTCGAGGACGTCTGGAACACGCGGGCGCCGCTGTCGTGGGATCTTGACGATCCGGTACCTGCGGCGCGCGCCTGTGTGGCCCTGATGTCGGACTGGTTCCCCGCGACGACCGGTGAGATCGTGCACGTCGATGGCGGGGTTCACTCGCAGGGCGCCTGATGAGCGAGCGACATCTTGTGCTCGTGCGGCACGCCAAGAGCGACTACCCCGCCGGGACAGCCGATCACGACCGACCGCTCAACGAGCGGGGGCGCCGCGATGCTCCGGTTCTCGGACGATGGCTGGATCAGCATGTCGACCCGGCGGGTGCCACCCGCGTGGCGGTCTCCAGTGCCGAGCGGACGCGCCAGACGTGGGCCGCCCTGGCCGAAGGCCTCGGCGATGCCTGGACCGGGGTTCCGGTGTTCACGGACGAGCGCATCTACGAGGCCTCGCCTGCAGCCTTGCGGGAGGTGATCCTCGATCAAGGCTCTGTCGACACCGTGGTGCTCGTGGGGCACAGCCCGGGCCTCCCGCAGCTCGTGGCGGAGCTCGGCCGACCGAGCGCCATGAGATCGGAGGCGCTGGAGAAGTTCCCGACCAGTGCCATCGCGGTGCTGTCGACGGAACTGCCCTGGACCGAAGCACTGAGTGGCGTGGGCACCTTCGACGTCAGCTCTTTCGCGATTCCTCGGGGCTGATTCCGTCTCGGGCGTCCGCGGACTCGACTTCCTCGCGGGTGATCCCCATCAGGAAGAGCACGCTGTCCAGATAGGGCACGTTCACGGAGGTGTCGGCAACAGCGCGCGCAGCAGGCTTGGCATTGAACGCGATGCCAAGGCCGGCAGCTTCGAGCATGTCGATGTCGTTGGCACCGTCTCCAATGGCGATGGTGCGGCGAACGGGAATCTGGTAGTCGCGCGCGAACGACTCCAGCGCGGTCCGCTTGCCGAGTCGGTCGATGACGGGGCCGGTGACCCTTCCGGTGAGGTGTCCGTCGACCACTTCCAGCGTGTTGGCCCGAACATCCGTCACGCCCAGATCGGCAGCGATCGGGGCGATGATGTCGGTGAAGCCGCCGGACACGAGCGCGATGCGATAGCCGAGTCGGTTGAGTGTGCGACAGAGAGTGCGCGCACCGGGTGTGAGAGTCACCCTGCGGCGAACTCGTTCCAAGACATCAACGGGGAGGCCGGCCAGCAGTGCGACGCGCTCGCGCAGACTGTCCTCGAAGTCCAGTTCGCCGGCCATGGCGCGTTCGGTGATCGATGCCACCTCATTGGCTACTCCAGCCTCGTCCGCAAGCAGGTCAATGACTTCGTCCTGGATGAACGTGGAGTCGACGTCCATGACCACGAGGTACTGACCGCGTCGGTCCAGGCCTGCCTCCTGGACGGCCACATCGGCTCCGTGTGTCGAGGCGACCTCGACGAGGGGTCGGCGGATCTCATCGACGCTCACTCCGGATCCTTGGAACTCCAGCGCCGTGACGGGGTAGGAGGCGATGCGCCGGATTCGGTCGATATTGCCACCACGGTCTGCGATGAGGGCTGCAGCCGCCGCGATGGCCTCGGGCTGTAGTGGTGCTCCAAGAATGGTGACGTGGATCCGATTTCGGCGCCGATCGCTGTCCTCGTCGGCACCGAACTGAGTCTGGACATCCATGTCGAGTTCCTGTGCGACGGATGTCGCGGAGGCTGCTGCGGCGTCGAGGCCGGCCTCCCCGTGATCGCTGGCGCCGACAAGGACGGCGAGCACGAGACGCCCCCTCACCACGATCTGCTCGACGTCGAGGACGTGCACGTGGTGAGGGCCCAAGGCTCGGAACAGTGCGCGAGTGACCCCGGGACGATCCTGACCGGAGAGCGTGATGAGCAGGGTGCGGTCATGGTCGTTCGTCACGCGACACACGGTAGTCCGCTACGCGCGGGTGCAGGTTCTAGGGTTGCGACGTGGGCAGCGTGCTGGACCTGAGGTCAGTGAGCGTGCGTCGTGGCACGAGTCTCCTGCTGGACTCCGTCGACTGGCGAGTCGCTGTGGGGGAGAAGTGGGTGGTCATGGGCCCCAATGGGGCCGGCAAGACCACGCTGCTCCAGATCGCGGCCGCACGCCTGCATCCTTCCTCCGGGCGGGTGGGCATCCTGGGGGAGGAGCTCGGTGCCGTGGATGTCAGCGAGTTGCGGCAGAGCATCGGCTGGGCCTCGGGCTCGCTGATGCAGGAGATTCCCGCATCCGAGTCCGTGCTCGACAGCGTCGTGACCGGGGCATGGGCCGTCACGGGTCGCTGGCGTGAGACCTATGACGAGATCGATGTGCGGCGCGCACGCGAGCTGCTGGCTCGATGGGGTCTGGCCGCCCTTGCGCAGCGGACGTTCGGCACGCTCTCCGAGGGAGAGCGGAAGCGGGCGCTCGTGGCACGCGCCCTGATGTCAGATCCTGAGCTCCTCCTCCTGGACGAGCCCGCGGCCGGGCTTGATCTGGGGGGCCGAGAGGCTCTGGTGGGTTCACTGTCCCGTGCAGCGGTGGATCCGGCGTCTCCGACGATGGTGCTTGTGACCCATCACGTCGAGGA
>CAIZPS010000152.1 GCA_903934925.1 uncultured bacterium
ATTGCGGAAGTTGCGATTCACCTCGAACACCCGCTCGAGCCCGCCGACGACGGCACGCTTGAGGAACAGCTCCGGCGCGATGCGCAGGTAGAGATCGATGTCGAACGCGTTCGAGTGCGTGACGAACGGGCGCGCCGCCGCACCGCCGTGCAGGGTCTGCAGCATGGGGGTCTCGATCTCAAGGAAGCTGCGGTCGGCGAGGCTCCTGCGAACGGAAGTCACGACGTTCACGCGGGTGCGGGCCACACGCTGCGCCTCGGGACGCACCACGAGGTCGACATAGCGCTGGCGCACACGCGTCTCCTCGTTGAGCGGCTTATGGGCCACAGGCAGCGGGCGAAGGGCCTTGGCCGCCATGCGCCACTCATCCGCCATCACAGAGAGCTCACCGCGCTTGCTGGTGATCACCTCACCGGAGACGAACACGTGATCGCCGATGTCGACGAGGTCCTTCCAGGCCGCCAGTTCATCCTCGCCCACGCGTGCCAGAGACAGCATGGCCTGAATCTCGGTACCGTCACCAGCACGCAGCGTCGCGAAGCACAGCTTTCCGGTGTTGCGCTGGAAGATGATGCGGCCGGCGATGCCGACGGTGTCGCCCGTGGCCACGTCCGGTTCGAGGTTCGGGTGCGCCGCACGCACCGCCGCGATCGTGGTGGTGATGGGCAGGCCGATGGCGTAGGGCTCGCGGCCGGATGCCGCCAACTGCTCGCGCTTGTCGCGCCGGATGCGCATCTGCTCCGGGAGGTCTTCCTCCGGATCCGGGAGTGCTGCATCCGGACCGGGGTCGGAGGGCAGGGCATCGCTCGTCACGGTGCACAAGGCTATGCCTCCTAGGCTGCGCCCATGACCAACGGTCCCGCGCCGCACCCGGATTGGCCGACTCCTGCGCCCATCCGGGGCGTGATCTTCGACATCCACTCCACCCTCATCGACCAGGGTGACGCTGACGAGTGGCTCGACGCCGCGCTGCTCGCCGCCCCGCACGACCTTACGGTCACGGCACGCCGGCACCTCGTGGCATTCCTCGACCGGATCTGGGAGGGCGCCCGCATCAGCGACCCGGAAAGCACCCGCGACCTGTCCTTCGAGGCGCACTCACGCGTCTTCCACGAGCTCATCGACGCCGGTCCGGGCATCGATCGTGCGCTCGCAGAGGCCCTGTACTCGACCATGCTCGACTCGTGGCATGCCTACGACGACACCGTGCCCGTGCTCCAGGAACTGCGCGAGGTGGGCGTGCGCACGTGCCTGCTCTCCAACGCCGGAGTGCCGATCCGCCGGGTGCTGGAGCGTGAGGGCATGGTGGGCTGGTTCGACGACATCGTCCTGTCGTACGAGGTGGGCTGCGTCAAGCCCGATCGCCGCATCTTCGAGGAGGCCCTGCACCGTCTCGACCTCGCCGCACCCGAGGTGCTGATGGTGGGCGACAACGCCAACGACGACGGAGGTGCGACCCACCTCGGCATGCGCACGCTGATCCTGCCGCGCACCACGGGGCGTGTGCACGGGCTCGCGGCCGTCACGGCACTCGTGGAGGGCTACAACGCCGCAGCGACCGATTGACGGGTCGATCAGCTCAACGACACCGGCCGGCCCGTGCGAAGCTCATCGCGCAGAGACTGCAACTGGTCTGCCAGCGGGAACGCGACCGTGCCCAGTCGCCCCATCGTGACGGTGCCGTCGAGGCTGGTGTCGAAGGGAACCGGTTCAGGGAGCCGGGCCTCGTCCGGAAGCGCCCCGAAGTCGACCTGCCCTGGGTCGAGTTCGAAGACCTCGCAGGTAGCCAGAGCCAGTTCGCGTCGCGTGACGCACGTACCGCCCGCGAGGTGCAGGATCCCGTCCAGCCGGCGCTCGATCGCACGCCCGAGCAGAGCACCGATCTCAGGGGCCACGATCGGCGTCGCGACATTGTTGATGTGGGGGTCCTCCCAGACTGTGTAGCGGCCCCCTGAGCTGACGCTGTCGACCAGCGACAGCACGAAGAAGCCGAAACCGGCGTCCTGGTTGCGCGGGCCGGCCTCGCGGGTCTGGTGGAGACCCTGGACACCGCCGACGCGGGCGACGAACCCCTCGCGCGCTCGGTGGAGCACGACGAGTTCCGACGCCAGCTTCATCACCCCGTAGAGGTTCACCGGGTTCGGCGGGTCCTCCTCCGAGTAGAGGTGCCCCCGACCGTCGAACACCCAGTCGGAAGACACGTACGCCACCAACGCACCGACAGCGTTCGCCGCATCGACAACACGCTCCGTCAGCCCGACGTATCCGTCCCAGCCTGCTCGACGGTCGGCGTACATCAGCGCGAAATCGTTGAGGATCGCCAGATGGGCCACGGCGTCGCGTCCCTCCAGTGCCTCCGTGAGCGATCGCGTGCTCCCCGAGTCGACGATCTGCCAGGGCCATGGGAACGACGGACCCGGGTCTCTGCGCACAAGGCACGTCACGTCATGGCCCTGGTCTGTCAGGACCGCCGCCACCGATCCGCCCACGAAGCCCGTGGCCCCCGTCACTGCGATGCTCGCCATAGTCACCTCCGCCAGTAGGGAGCCTGCCGTCAGAACGACTTTTCGAGAACCGACCGGCTAGTCGACGTTCTTCTCGAACACCAGCCGCAGGCCGACGAGGGTCAAGTCTGGATCATGGTGCGTGATCGTCTGCGACTCCGGCACCACGATCGGCGCGAGACCGCCCGTCGCCACCACCGCCGTCACATCGCCCAGCTCCTCGACGATGCGGTCGACGAGGCCGTCCACCTGCCCGGCGAAGCCATACAGGGCGCCCGACTGCAGGGCCTCGACAGTGTTCTTGCCGATCACCGATCGTGGAGCCACGAGCTCGACCTTGCGCAGTTGCGCCGCCCGGGCCGCGAGCGCGTCGAGCGAGATCTCGATGCCCGGCGCGAGCGCGCCACCGAGGAACTCCCCCTTCTCCGACACGACATCGAGGTTGGTCGACGTACCGAAGTCCACGACGATGCACGGGCCGCCATAGAGGTGATGAGCAGCGATCGTGTTGACGATGCGATCAGCCCCGACCTCCTTGGGGTTGTCGGTCAGCACCGGCACACCCGTCTTCGTTCCCGGTTCGACGATGACGGTGTGGACGTCGCCGTAGTAGCGATCGAGCATGACGCGCATCTCGCGCAGGACTGCCGGGACGGTGCTGCACAACGCGATGCCCGTGACGTCATCGGCGTCGGCGAGGAGCCCGCGGAAGGTGAGCGCCATCTCGTCAGCAGTCGTGCGGGCATCCGTCTTGATGCGCCATGACCAGGCCAACTCGTCACCACGGAACATGCCGAGGACGGTGTTGGTGTTGCCGACATCGATCGCGAGCAGCATCACGACTCCTGACGCAGGTCGGCACCGATATCGAGCACCGGTGCTGAATGGGTGAGGGCTCCCACCGCAAGGTAGTCCACTCCTGTGGCGGCCACGTCAGCGGCGACGTCCAGGGAGAGACCACCGGAGGCCTCAAGGCGCGCGCGCCCGGCGTTGCGTCGTACCGCCTCGCGCATCTCGTCCGTGGTGAAGTTGTCAAGCAGGACGAGATCAGCCCCTGCCGCGAGCACGTCGTCAAGCTGCTCGAGCGAGTCGACCTCCACCTCGACGTCAACGCCGGGAAAGCGCGCGCGCACAAGATCGAAGGCGGCGGCGACACCACCAGCAGCCACGACATGGTTGTCCTTGACCAGCGCGGCGTCCGAGAGCGACATCCGGTGGTTGACTCCCCCGCCACAGCGGACCGCGTACTTCTCGAGCCGTCGCATGCCGGGGGTCGTCTTGCGAGTGTCGCGGATGCTCGCACGCGTGCCCGCGATGGCGTCCACCCAACGCCTTGTGGCGGTCGCGATGCCACTGAGGTGGCCCAGCAGGTTCAGGGCCGGACGCTCGGCGCGCAGCAGATCGTGCGTTGCGCCGGTAACCGACAGGATCACCTGCCCGGGCTCGACCCGCGCGCCGTCCGGAGTCAGGATCGAGATCCTGGCATCGTCACCGCACACCTCGGCGAAGACAGCTGCGGCGATCGGCGCACCGGCACTCACACCACTCCCGCGAGCGACGAGATCCAGCGTTGCCCGCTGATCGGTCGGCACCGTCGCCACCGTCGTGACATCCACGCCACCGTCGAGGTCCTCGTCCAGCGCCATCCGAATCAGGACGTGGAGGGAGTCAGGATCGATGCCGGTCGCACGGACGGCGTCCTCGATCGGACTCGGCCATCCCTGTCGTGAGGTCATTCACTCGCTCCCGTCACCGGCTCCTTGCGCGTCTGCAGGACACCATCGTCCCCCATGCGCGTCACGAGGCGGACGCGCCACCGGGCGTCGTCGCGCTCCGGGAAGTCCTCGCGCCAATGCGAGCCGCGGGTCTCCTCGCGAATGCGGGAGTGCTCCACCAGCACACTCGCGATCATGTGCAGGTTCGTCGTCTCCCAGTCCTCCGTCGAGGGATGCGCTCCTCCCGACTCCCCCAGCCTCGTCAGCTGCATGGCACCGGAAGCGAGGGAGTCGGCACTGCGGAGCACGCCGGCATCGGTGTCCATGATCTGCTGCATCGGTCGACGCATGCCGTGTGGAAGCAGTCCTGCGGGACCGACCGGGTCGCGCGCATCACGCACCTCGTGCTGCTCCTGCTCCAGGACCTGCACGATGCGCCGTGCGAACACCAGGCCCTCGAGGAGGGAGTTCGACGCGAGGCGATTCGCGCCGTGCACTCCCGTGCATGCCACCTCGCCGCAGGCATAGAGACCCGGGATCGACGCCCGCCCCCACAGGTCGGTGCGCACGCCACCCGAGACGTAGTGCTGGGCAGGCGCCACGGGGATGAGATCGGTAACGGGGTCGATGCCGCGCGTGCGGCACGACTCAAGGATGGTCGGGAAACGCTGCAGCCAGGTGTCGGCACCAAGCATGCGTCCGTCCAGCCAGACGTGGCTGGTGCCCTCCTCACGCATGCGCCGCATGATCGCCTTGGCGACGACGTCGCGTGGCGCGAGATCAGCCAGTGGATGCTCGTCGACCATGAAGCGCGTGCCCGAGGAGTCCAGGAGCACGGCGCCCTCGCCGCGAACCGCCTCCGACACCAGCGGCTGCTGGCCCTGAGCCAGCGGACCCAGCCACATGACCGTGGGATGGAACTGCACGAACTCGATATCGGCGACATCGGCACCGGCACGGAGAGCGAGCGCCACGCCGTCGCCGGTCGACACGTAAGGGTTCGTCGTCTGGCCGAACACCTGACCGAACCCGCCCGTTGCAAGGATCACGACCGGCGCCAGGGCCGCTCCCACTCCGTCACGCTGACCGGAGCCCATGACGTGGAGCGTGACCCCCTGCGCGTGGCCGCGGGCGTCGACCAGCAGGTCGAGGGCTAGTGCGTTCTCGATCACCTCTATCCCCGCATCCGCCTGCACTGCAGCCACAAGAGCCCGAGAGATCTCCGCTCCCGTGGCATCGCCTCCTGCGTGCGCGATGCGGTCACGCAGGTGCCCACCCTCTCGGGTGAGGGCAATGGCCCCGCTCGCGTCGACATCGAATCGCGCGCCGATGTCGATCAGTTCGCGGACGGCCTCTGGCCCCTCGGTCACGAGGACACGCACCGCGTCCTCGTCGCAGAGCCCGACCCCCGCCACGAGGGTGTCGTGGAGGTGCTCCGCCGGTGAGTCATCGTCCGACAGCGCCGCCGCGATGCCGCCCTGCGCCCAACGGGTCGAACCGGCATCCACCGTCGCCTTGGTGACGAGCAGCACGGTGCGGCCGAGTCGTCGTGCGCGCAGGGCCGCCGTGAGTCCGGCGATGCCGGAGCCGACAACGACGACGTCGGCCCGCACCTGCCAGCCGGGCTCGGGTGCCGTCAGCCGCCTCGGCAGCAGCAGATCGGTCATGACCCGACCCGCATGGGCTGGTTGTCGATGAGCCGGGTGGTGCCGACTCTTGCCGCAACGAGGACGCGCGCGTCACCAATGCGCGGCGCCGGACCGAGGTCGAGATCCGTGACGACGAGGTAGTCCACGTCGATACCCGGCTCCCGACTCAGAATGCGAAGACCCGTTTCGACGGCCTCCTGCGGATCGGACTGCTGTGCCGCAGCAGCCAGCGCCTGGGGGATGACAGCCGCGACGCGCCGCTCTTCAGGACTCAGGTACCGGTTGCGGCTACTGCGTGCGAGGCCGTCGGCTTCACGTACGGTCGGCACCCCCACCACCTCGACCGGCATGCTGAGGTCGGCGACCATGCGCCGAATGAGCGTGAGTTGCTGGTAGTCCTTCTCGCCGAACAACGCTACGTCCGGATACGTCATGCCCATCAGCTTGCTGACGACCGTGAGGACTCCGCGGAAGTGCCCGGGACGCGAGGCCCCCTCGAGCACGTCGCCGAGTGGACCAGGATCGATCGTCACCGAGGTCGGCTCGAATCCACCCGTGAGGCCGTAGACCTCGACCGCGTTCGGCGCGAACACGACATCGGCACCTGCCTCCGATGCGACGACGACGTCATCGTCCAAGGTACGCGGATAGGCGTCGAAATCCTCTCCCGCCGAGAACTGGGTCGGATTGACGAAGACGGTAACGATGACCGTCCCGGTCTCGCCAACCATGCGTCGTGCCTGCCGCACCAGTTCGGCGTGACCATCGTGCAGAGCCCCCATAGTCATGACGACGGCGCGCTGGGCTCCGGTTCGGAGGTCACCACGAAGGTCGACGACGGTGTGCCGGACTTCCGCGGTCACCTCGGCTCCCCCGGAGTCGAGAGCACATCAAGCAGCTGCTCGGCAGCCGCGAGGTCGATGAGTCCGGCTGCAACAGCGCGGTCCGCCGTCAGCCGGGCAAGTGAGCGATAGGAGTCGGTGATGACGGGTGACAGGTCGCTCATGGTCACCAGGTGGTCGGCGACCGTCGCCGCGTCTCCGCGGGCGACCGGACCCGTGAGGGCAACGTCTCCATGGCGCAGGGCATTGTCGAGCGAGGCGCTGAGCAGCGGGGCGAGCAGGCGCTCAGGCGCGGGAATGCCGGCCACGGTGAGCAGTTCGATGGACTGGAGCACGACGGTCATCAGGTAGTTCGCCCCGAACACCAGGGCTGCGTGATACATGCTGCGCGCCGACTCAGGGACCCAAACCGGCTCGCCGCCCATCTCGACGACGAGCGCCTCGGCTACTGGACGCATCGCCTCTTCGCTCGTGACTCCGAATGGGCACCCCTCAAGCCGGGCGAGATCCACGCTCGTGCCGGTGAACGTCATCGCAGGGTGCAGCGCGAAGCCGATGGCGCCGGCCTCGGTGGCGGGCGCGAGCACCTCGACGCCGAATCGCCCGGAAGGGTGAGCGATGAACTGACCCGCGTGGAGATCGCCCGTGCCCGCCAGGCCGATCACGAGTTCCGGCAGTACGTCATCGGGCACCGCCAGCAGCACGAGCTCGGCATCGCGTACCGCCTCGGGCACCGGGAGGATCGGAACGCCGGGCAGGAGCGCCTCCGCGCGGAGCCGGGAGAGGTCCGACACGGCCGTCACACCGGTGACGTGATGCCCGGCCCGACGCAACGCTGCTCCGAGAACGGCACCAGCACGTCCGGCACCCACGATCCCCACGCGCAGTCGCGGTGGCTGCGGATCCGAGCTCACCTGTCGGAGCGTAGACGCTCGCCCGGCATGAGGCACGAGCGGTGGCCTCTGTCAGGATGACGACGTGCGGAGGGAACACCTGCTCGCCATCGGCACTGCCGCCGGACTCCCCTGCGACGACGCGCTCGCCGTGGACCCTCGCCATCCGTCGAGCCACCCGGGCTTCCAACTGCGCGTCACCGTCGAGGACGACGTCGTCGTCGCCGCGGATCCGCAGGTCGGGCTGATGCATCGGAGCGCGGAGAAGCTCTTCGAGTCCCGGGATCTGCGTCAGGCGATGCTGTTGGCGAACCGCCATGACTGGCTGTCGCCGTTCCACTCGGAGATTGCCACCGCACTAGCGGCCGAGGAAGCACTCGGCATCATGCCTCCTGAACGGGCAACGTGGATTCGGACGCTCCTCGCCGAGCTTGAGCGGATCACCGCGACACTGCCCTTCCTCGCCATTGTGGCCGGTCCTCAGCGGCCTGGCGTGGAGGATGCACGCGCAAGCCTTGTCACCGTCATGGAGTCGATGACAGGTGCGCGCATGCACCCGGGATTCGCGCGCATCGGCGGGGTTGCCTCATGGATCGACGACGCAGATCGCCGAGACGCACGTCGAGTGATCCAGGAGATCGCCGGTGGGATCGACACGTGGCGAACGGCTATCGCGGAGCAGACAGAGGACCTGCGCGGAGTGGCAGTGCTTGCTCGCGACGCGTCCATCGCTCACGGGCTCGGCGGCCCAGTGGGACGAGCCAGCGACGTGGACCTCGACCTGCGACGCGACGATCCGTACCTCGCCTACGGGGAGCTTGTTGACCTGCTGGGGGTGCCGGTGCGCACGGGCGGCGACGCGCACGCCCGCTACGAGGTCCTGCTGGAGCAGCTGCCCACCAGCGTCGCCCTGGCCGGAGCAGTCCTGGATCGTCTCGATGCTCTCGGCGCCGGACCCGTCGACGTGCCGCTGCCCAAGGTCGTGCGCCTGCCGGAGGGCACCACCTACACCGCGGTCGAGGGGCCGCTGGGGATCACCGGCATCCTCCTCGTCGGCGCTGGGGACAAGTACCCGTGGCGCATGAAGGTGCGATCGGCCTCCTTCGCCACGATGCAGGCCCTGCCCGTCGCCCTGGCGGGTACGCCGATGGCTCACCTGGCCGATGCGGTGATGTCGATGCCGATGGTCATCGGAGACGTCGACCGCTGAGTGGCCACTGGGTGCGAACGAGTGGCCACAAAGTGGCCACTCGTGGTGCCCAGTGGCCACTCGTGGTGCCCAGTGGCCACTCGCGGGAGGTCAGGACTGGCCGTGCTCGCGCAAATAGGTGACGAAGCGGGCCCGCAGCAGGGTCTCGGTGGTCTCGTCGAGCGGGTTGTCACCGACCATCTCGCGCCAGGCCCGGACGCTCTCGATGATCGTGCCGCCGACTGCGCCGAGGTCACCGCCCTCGCCCTCGATCGCCACCATGCCGGGCATGTGCGAGAACAGGTCGGTGAAGAACCCGACGTCGAGATGGCGTTCGGCGTATGCGAATGCCTTCTTGCGAAGCTCCTCGAACGGAAGGTCTTCCAACGCCACATCGCTCATGGACGGCAGCCTAGCTGCCCGCCATCACGGGCGCGGTTCGTCATCGCGCCCCAGCGGGATGCGACAGGTCCGCTCCAGCCACAGCGCTGCCCCCACGATGCCGAGCGCACCCAGTGCGGCCACCGTGGCGGACCAGAAGGCCTGAGCACCCGTGGCCGTGCCGAGGCGCCCGGCCATGGCGATCGCGACACCGGCGTAGAAGCCCAGCATCACGGCGCCGATTCGCGATGCGGCCATGGCGAGTGCAGCGGACCGTGCCGCGACGATGGGCGCCAGGGGCTTCGCTCCCGGGCGACCCTGCAGGCGCGGGCGCGATAGGACCGTCCAGTAGGCGAGCGCCGCCGCCATGATCCACAGCGCCGCGGCCGCGAGCCACGGCACAGGCACGAGGCGCCCGGACCACGAGGCGACGACCTGGACGATCCCCCAGCCGAGTGCCCCGCATACGAGGGAGACGCCGATGAGCAGCCGCACACGAGTGGGCTGCATGGCGTTCACGGCGACTCCCGCAGTGTCAGGAGCTGGTCTCCGCGGCGCACGCCCGTCACGTCGACCTGCCCCACGAGCTCCGCGACCGCGCCGAATCCCGTCAGGACCGCACCAGCGTCGACCTCGCACCAGGGCACGAGGACGAAGCCGCGCTCCTGCGCTCGCGGATGAGGCAGCACGAGGTCGTCAGTGTCGAGAACGAGATCGTCGATGGCGATGATGTCGATGTCGAGAGTGCGCGGCCCCCAGCGCACCTCCCGCACCCGATGCCACCTCTGCTCGACAGCCTGAGTCGCAGCGAGGAGCTCGGTCGGGGCCAGTTCGGTGCGACCGAGGACGACCGCATTGAGATACCGATCCTGCTCCGGTCCGCCGACCGGATCGGTCTCGTACACGGCCGAGACCTGCGTCAGTCTCAGCCCCTCGACCTGCGCAAGGTCGTTGACAGCCCCCTGAAGGATCGCCGCCGAGTCGCCCTGATTCGATCCGAGTGCGAGGACGACGTCAGCCATCGCGATTCACGTGGCCCATGCGCCCGCGAACGATGCGCAGTTCGACGTCGTCGAAGGGGACGGGTATCGGCGCCGACGGCTTGTGCACCCTGACCTCCACCTGCCGGACACCACCGAATGCGAGGCATGCATCGGCGATCCGCTCCGCGAGAGTCTCGATGAGATCGACTGGCTCACCCGTGATGAGGGCATGCACGGCGATGGCCACCTCGCCGTAGTGCACGGTGTCGCGGAGGTCATCGCTGCCGGCTGCCGTGGAGGCGTCGACATCGAGGGTCACGTCGACGCTGAACTCCTGGCCGTCGCGACGCTCATGGTCGAAGACTCCGTGGTGACCGGTGCCACGGATTCCGGTGATGATGATCTGGTCAGCCATGCGCATTCCCCTCTCGGTGCTCACGGCCGGCTCGCCAAGCGCAGGCCACCCGCACGGCATCCGATGATCCCGCGACGTCATGCACCCGAACGGCCCAGACTCCCAGCTGAGCGGCAATGGCGGAAACGGCGTCCGTCGCTGCATCACGGCCATCGAGTTCCCGCGGTCGACCTTCGGGATCCGCGAGCAGCGATCCGAGGAACCTCTTGCGCGATGCCCCCACCAGTACGGGCAGCTCCGTGGCCAGGAACTGCGGCAGGGCGCGGAGCAGCTGCCAGTTGTGATCCGCCTCCTTGGCGAAACCAAGTCCAGGATCGAGCACCAGACGCGCGCGCTTGATGCCCGCTCGCTCTGCATCCGCAACACACGACTCGAGCTCGCGGAGGACGTCCGAGACGACATCGTCGTAGGACGCGAGGTCGGCCATGCGCTCGCTGTGACCACGCCAGTGCATGACGACATACGGCACGTCGAGCCCCGCAAGAGTGGGGTACATGGCGGCGTCAGCACGGCCCCCGCTCACATCATTGACGAGGCAGGCTCCCGCCGAGACAGCGGCTTGCGCTGTGTCCGCTCGCATGGTGTCGATGCTGACGTGCACGCCTTGCTCGACGAGCCGCGTGATGACCGGGAGTACACGCGACTGCTCCTCGTCGGCGGAGACCCGCTCGGCGCCAGGCCTCGTCGACTCCCCTCCGACGTCGACGATGTCAGCACCCTCGCGAAAGAGGGCCACGCCATGGCTTACCGCCGACTCGACGTCGAGGTAGCGCCCACCGTCGGAGAAGGAGTCCGGAGTCACGTTCAGAACACCCATCACCACGGTTCGATCGAGCCCGGTGACGGTGGCGGGCAGGCCCGCGGGATGCACGGCTACCGGCCCAGGATCAGGGCCATGGCCTCCGCGCGGGTGACGGCGTCGCGCAGGGTGCCGCGGACCGCGCTCGTGGTGGTGCGCGCGCCCGGCTTGCGCACTCCGCGCATCGACATGCATAGGTGCTCGGCCTCCAGAACCACGATGGCTCCTCGCGGCTCGAGGATGCGCATGAGGGAGTCCGCGATCTGAGTGGTGAGTCGTTCCTGCACCTGGGGTCGCTTCGCGAAGACGTCGACAAGGCGTGCGAGCTTGGACAGCCCGGTGATGCGACCGTCGGCGTTGGGGATGTAGCCGATGTGGGCGACGCCATGGAAGGGCACGAGGTGGTGCTCGCACGTGCTGAAGAGCTCGATGTCCTTGACGAGCACCATCTCGTCGTGGCCGATGTCGAAGGTCGTGGACAGCACTTCGTCGGCCGTCATGCGCATGCCGCGGAAGATCTCCTCGTAGGCGCGCGCGACGCGTGCGGGGGTGTCGCGGAGGCCCTCCCGGTCGGGATCCTCACCCACGGCGACGAGGAGGTCGCGGACGGCCTTCTCCGCAGCGGCCGCGTCGAAGACTCCCGGTGCGTACTCCACAGGCAGAGCCACCGGATCGATCCCGCTCATGCGTCCAGCTCGTTCGCGCCCGCGGGCAGGGCCGCCGGACTGTGACCGTTGCTGGAGCCGTGCCCGTTGCTGGAGCCGTGCCCGTTCGCGGCGATCTCCGCAGGAGTCAGCACTGGGCCGCGCTCATCAGGACGACGACGGGCCGAACCCGTCCAGGCGGGGCGCGGTTCGCGCAGCTGCAGCACGGCGAAGATCTCCTCGATCTCCTCCTTGTCGAGGGTCTCGCGGTCGAGCAGGGCCAGCACCATCGCGTCCAGGACGTCGCGGTTGGCGACAAGGACGTCATACGCCTCCTGATGAGCCGACTCGATGAAGCCGCGCACCTCTTCGTCGATGGCGGCCGCGACCTCCTCGGAGTAGTCACGCATGTGGCCCATGTCGCGACCGAGGAAGACCTCGTTCTGCTCTTGGCCGTAGCGGATCGCGCCCAGGCGCTCCGTCATGCCGTACTGGGTGACCATGGCGCGCGCTACGGCCGTGGCCTTCTCGATGTCGTTCGATGCGCCCGTGGTGGGGTCGTGGAAGATGAGCTCCTCTGCCGCGCGGCCACCCAGCATGTAGGCGAGCTGGTTCAGCATCTGGCTGCGTGTGGTGGAGTACTTCTCCTGGTCGGGCAGCACCATCGTGTAGCCGAGGGCTCGACCACGGGGCATGATCGTGATCTTGTGCACCGGGTCGTTGCCGGGCAGGGCCGCGGCGACCAAGGCATGGCCAGCCTCGTGGTAGGCGGTGATCTTCTTCTCGAGGTCGTCCATGACGCGCGTGCGCTTCTGCGGCCCGGCGATGACGCGATCGATCGCCTCGTCGAGGGCGGCGTCGTCGATGAGCGTGCCGTTGAGGCGCGCGGTCAGCAGTGCCGCCTCGTTCAGGACGTTCGCGAGGTCGGCGCCAGTGAAGCCGGGGGTGCGCCGAGCCACCGCCCTGAGGTCGACGTCCTCGGCGATCGGCTTGCCCTGCGCGTGGACCTTGAGGATCTCGAAGCGGCCGTTGAGGTCCGGACGCTCAACAGCGATCTGGCGGTCGAAGCGGCCGGGACGCAGCAGCGCTGGGTCGAGGATGTCGGGTCGGTTGGTGGCGGCGATCAGGATGACGTTCGCGTTGACGTCGAAGCCGTCCATCTCGACGAGCATCTGGTTGAGCGTCTGCTCGCGCTCGTCATGACCACCTCCGAGGCCCGCACCGCGGTGCCGGCCGACCGCATCGATCTCGTCGATGAAGATGATCGCCGGCGCGTTCTCCTTGGCCTGGTTGAACAGGTCGCGGACGCGACTGGCGCCGACACCGACGAACATCTCGACGAAGTCCGAGCCCGAGATGGAGAAGAAGGGGACGCCGGCCTCGCCTGCGACGGCGCGCGCAAGCAGGGTCTTGCCCGTGCCGGGAGGGCCGTACAGCAGGACGCCCTTGGGGATCTTGGCACCGACCGCCTGGAACTTCGCCGGGTCAGCGAGGAAGTCCTTGATCTCCTGCAGCTCCTCGACGGCCTCCTCCGCACCGGCGACATCGGCGAACGTCGTCTGCGGCATGTCCTTGGTGATCATCTTGGCCTTGGACTTGCCGAAGTTCATGACGCGGGATCCGCCACCTTGCATCTGCGACATCAGGAAGAAGAACAGGAGCACGATCAGGGCGATGGGAAGAAGGGAGACGAGGAGGGTGACGAGGAGGCTCTCGGTCGGGACGACGATGTTGTAGCCGCCCGGGAGCTGGCCGGTGTCTGCCTTGGCCTGCAGCAGTTCCTGCAGCTTGACGCCCTGGCCGTCCACGTAGGAGGCCCGCACCTTGGTGCCGTCCTTGAGGGTCAGCTCGAGGACCTGGTCGCGGTCGACGATCGTGGCGGTGTCGACGTTGTCGGACTGGATCTCCGAGACCGCCTGGCTGGTGTCGAACTCCTCAGGAGCGCCGATGCCCGAGACGAAGCTCGAGCCGATCAGCACCAGCAGCACGACCATGGCGATCCAGAAGATCGGGCCGCGCAGGAACTTCCTCACATTCACCACATCACGGTACTACGGGGGGCCGATGGCCTCATCCGGTGCGGTGGGCGGGGGCTACGCCCTGCGCGAAGCGCTGCGGAGCGCGGGCTAGGAGGGAGGGACGCCCTGCGCGAAGGCGGACCAGGCCCTCAGCTGTAGACGTGGGGGGCCAGGGTGCCGACGCAGCGCAGGTTGCGGTAGCGCTCGGCATAGTCCAGGCCGTAGCCGACCACGAACTCGTTGGGGATGTCGAAGCCGATGTAGCGCGGGTTGACGTTGACCTTCTGGGCGTCCGGCTTGCGCATCAGCGTGAACACCTCGACCGAAGCCGGGTTGCGGGAGCCGAGGTTCTTGATCAGCCACGAGAGGGTGAGACCGGAGTCGAGGATGTCCTCGACGATGAGGACGTGACGGTCGTCGATATCGGCATCAAGGTCCTTGAGGATGCGAACGACACCGCTTGACGTCGTGCCGGAGCCGTAGGACGACACCGCCATCCAGTCCATGTCGGCCGAGCGGCTCAGGGCCCGAGCGAGATCGGCCATGACCATCACCGCACCCTTGAGGACACCGACGAGGAGAAGGTCCTTGCCCGCGTAGTCGCGATCGATCTCCGCGGCGATCTCGGACAGTCGATCGTGGATCTGGTGTTCGGTGAGGAGGACGTGCGCGAGTTCAGACGAGATGTCGTCAGGCTCCACCGATGCTTCTCCTGTCCGCGCTCGACGAGTGCAGGCACAGCCTGCCACACGAGCGATCGGCTCGAACGCCGCCCGGCAGGGAGGCCTCCGCCTGCCCGTGCCAGTTGGTGACGAAGGCATCCAGGGTGCGCACGCGGTCGAAGCCGACGGAGTCCGCGGGGGCTCCCGCAGCGAGCGCCATGGATCGCAGCACGCGCGAGCGCAGTGCGGTCGGTAGATCGAGCAGCTCGGAGCAGTCGGCACTCCACGTGCCGGCATCCATCGTGACGATTCGGTCGAACACCTCCGACGCCAACGCATCGAGGGCATCGGCGTCGTCGCGCAGCAGGGCAGCACTTCGGGCCAGACCGAGCACCGCACCCCCACCCAACGCGTCATCCAGCTGCGGCAGCACACCCCGCACGCGCACGCGCGCGAAGGCCGGATCGTCGTTGTGCGGATCCGCCCACGGTGAGCGGCCGATCACCGACAACGCCTCCGC
>CAIZPS010000153.1 GCA_903934925.1 uncultured bacterium
CGTCTCGAGCACCCGTCTCGACTAGACCGTCTCGAGCACCCGTCTCGACTAGACCGTCTCGAGCACCCGTCTCGACTAGACCGTCTCGAGCACCCGTCTCGACTAGACCGTCTCGAGCACCTCGACTGTGCCCTTCGCGCCATCAACGCGAACGCGGTCACCGGTCTTCAGGATCGACGTCGCCCCGACGAGGCCGCCGACGCACGGGATGCCGAGCTCGCGCGCGACGATCATCGCGTGTGAACCCATCGAACCGGTGTTGACGACCACACCGGACGCGACGAGGAACAGCGGCGTCCAGGACGGATCCGTCTGCGGCGCCACCAGGATCTCGCCCGGCTGGAAATCCTGGATCGCATCGGTGCCGAGGACCACGCGAACGGATCCCTCGACGATGCCCTGAGACGACGCCGCGCCCTGCATGACGTCACCGACGTTGGCGCGCGCCGCCGTCGACGAACCCTTGCGCGGCAGGTCCGCGATGGACGGAATCGGCTTCGAGGCATCGACGAAGGTCGGGATGTCGAGCTCCTTCAGCGCATTCCACTGAGTCTCCCGCTCGCGCAGTGCGTCGCGCAGCGAGGAGTCCTTCAGCGCGAGAGCGTCGAGCTCGTCATCGACCGCGATGAAGATCTGGCGCGAGTGATCGAGCACCCCCTCGGCAGCAAGCCGCTCGCCCAGCTCGATGAGGGCCATGCGGGCCTCGTTCATGATCTTGATGCAGGACGACTTGCCCGACTCGCGCCAGCCGGCGAAGCGACGGGCCGAGCCGATGGCACCACGGAACATCGCCTCGGTAGCGGCGTCCATGCCCTCGGTCGCCTCCGCCATGGCCTTGTCGGTCTCCGCGGCGTGGGCAGCCTGCTTGGCCGACGGCGACTGGGCGTCGTCGAGCAGGCGCATCTTGTCGACGAGGGCAAGCGCCAGCGAGGGCTTGGACTCCCACGACTCGGTGCCCAGATCCCATTCGGACGGGCCGCGGTAGCCGAACTCCGCGATGAAGGCACCGAAGTCGCTCCAGAAGCCACCCGCTGACGTCGGCAGCTGGGCGACGACCTTGTCGACACCGCTGTCGAACAGTGCGGTGAGCTCGGGGCTGTTGCGGACGGTGCGCGACAGGCTCCACAGCGCGTAGGTCGGGGCTGCGGACTCCACGTCACCGGCGTAGCCGAGGATCGTCACGAGCAGGTGGGCCTTCTCCGGGGGCAGCATCTGCCCGGCAACGGCCGGGCCCACCGCCGCGTTGGAGGAGCCGATCTGCTCCGAGCGCCACGCCAGCCGCTCGTACGGCATCATCGCCCGGGCCCTGGCCACCAGGGCGCGGTTGCTCAGGCCCTTGAGGTTCGGGCGGTTGCGACGCAGGTCGTCGGCGAGGGCGGCGTCCTCGTCGGCCCCCTCGAACTTGCTCGTCGAGAGCACCCAGCCGGCGCGGGCCGCACCCAGGGCCGACAGCTTCGGGTTCTCGTCCTGAGGGGACGGCACGTGCGCAGGCGCGCCCGGGGAGTTGAAGAAGATCGCGTCGATGATGTCCGCCGACATGCCCTTGCGGATGCCGAGCACGCGCACCGAGCTCTGGTTGACGTAGAGGTAGCCGTAGATGAAGCCCGCCACCGAGGACGCCTCGGACAGCTCATCGGAGGTGAAGCAGACGTCCTCGACGTAGCCGGACGCCCAGCCGGGGAGCACGTTCGGGATCCAGCACAGGGTCGCGCCCAGCGGGGTGATCGGATCGGCCATGACGTCGGCCGCGTTGAGCCGGGTGTAGACGGGGAAGCGGGTGCTGGGCTCAGTGTCGGTGAGCCAGGCCTTCTCAGACATAGGACGTCCATTCAGGTCGGGGACAACTCGCGCGTGAGTCTGCCACCCGCGACGCCCGCGTACCACCCGTTACATGGAAATCCATGCACATGCCCGGAGGTCAGTCGTGGACGGGCTCCCCGGCCATCAGTCGCCGCAGGGACTCGTGGGCGTGCTGGACCGCGATCTCGTTGCGACCGATGATCATGTGGCCGTCGGGGTTGGTGGCGAGGCCGTTCTGGACGTCCGTCTGCGCGGCGTAGTCCTCGTCACGGAAGGCCGCGAAGAACCACTCCGCAGTCTTGGCCGCCTCCTCGAACTCCTCCGGGGTCTGCGGAGGGGTTCGCAGCAGCGTGGTCTGCCACGTCATCGACTCCCCCCACGAGTCGCCGGGCAGCATGATCGAGATGACCGTCCGCTCGCGCATGCCGCCGGCGATCGCCATGCCCGGGAAGATCCAGTACACGAGCCCCATCGCCGCCGCCGGATCCCACTCCTCGCGTGGCTTCTCCATCATGGCGTCGAGCGCCTTGAGGGCGAACACATTGCGCGCGTGGGGTCCGAAGCGATCGTTCGTCATGCGATTGGAGTGGTTCGTCAGCGCGACGGTGTTCGCGTGCAAGGAGCTGAAGTGGTAGCCCTCGAGGTAGCCGTCGAGGGTCACCTTCCAGTTCGGGCCCGCAAGCTCCTTGGTCACGAAGTGCGTGCACTTGTCGAGTTCGAGGGCCTCCAGGTGGGGCAGTACCGGGCCGAGCCACCCGTCGATGTCCATCTCCAGGCCGGGCGTGAGGCAGACGTAGACGATCCCTGCGCGCTCCTCGCAGGCCAGCTGCACTAGCCCGTAGTCCTCACGCGGCACGTCGCCGAAGGTGTCCTCGCCGGGCACGCCCGTCAGCCGACCGGTGGTGTCGTACGACCACGAGTGGTAGCCGCAGACGAAGCCGTGGCGGGTGTTGCCGCATCCCTCGGGAAGCAGCTTCATGGCGCGGTGACGGCACACGTTGAGCATGGCCCGCATGTGGCCGTCCTTGCTGCGGACGAGGATGATCTCCTTGCCCACCACCCGAAGTGCCTTGTAGTCACCGACGTTGGCAAGCTCCGCGGACGTGCAGACCGGCAGGGGAATCCGGTGGAAGACGGTCTGGATCTCCCGCTCCCACTCGTCGCGGTCGAGGTAGTACGAGATCGGGATCTGCATCTGCTCGGGCGCCATGTCGGTGGTGCCGTTGCGCAGGTGCTCGACGAGCCGGTCGAGGATGGCCATCGCCTCGTCGCGGCTCATCGCCGCGTGGGTTCCGGAGAGGTACTGCGGCACGGTGTCGGTCATGGCGTCTCCCCGGCGGGTCATGCGGCTGATTCCGGCGGTTGTCTCGGGCGGGTGACTCGGGCGGGCTCCCGAAGTCGTCTAGATGACTCTAGTTGGTCAGGATCCCGGTGTGAAGGTGCTGGCGCTCGTTCACGGACTGGATGCGCTTGCGGGAGCCCTTGATGAGCACCTCGCTGATCGAGCAGTGGTTGGGCAGGAAGAACATGTCGTCCTCGATCCCGAGGATGTCGGCCAGGTAGGCGTTGATGACTCCGCCGTGGCTGATCAGCACGATGTGCTGGCCCGGATGGTCGGCCACGAGGGCATCGACCGCTGAGACCGCGCGGGCACGGAACCGCTCCGACCCCTCGCCGAAGAACATGTAGTCCCAGCGCACATGCTCGGTGAAGGCCTCCTCGCGCGCCCGCCACTCCTCGGGGTCGACGAGCGACTGCGGATCCGCTCCGGGCTCTAGCTCGCAGTACGACTTGATCTCCACCAGTTCCGGTCGGACCACGGGCGCGAGATCGTGCGGCGATGCGACGATCTCAGCCGTCTCCATGGCACGCCTCATCGTGCTGCAGGCCACGACGTCGACGTCCTGCTCGCCGAGGAGGGCCGAGAGCGCCATGGCCTGGGTGCGGCCGAGCCCGCTCAGCGGAGGGTCCTCCCACTTGGCGAAGTCGAAGGCCTCGCCCACCGGATAGTCCTGCTGGGCGTGCCGGGCGAGGGTCAGCCGCGTCACGCCCTCCTCGAGCAGGAGGAAGGGACGGCGGACAGAGAACGGGGGCTCCGGCGGGACCGGCGGCCGATTCGCCGTCACGGGGTACCGACCACCCGCACCGTTCCCGCGGATCCGTCCAGCTCGACCGTCGTGCCCGAGGGCAGCGTCTTGCTCGCATTGGCGAGCGACACCACGCACGGCACGCCGAGCTCCCGGCTGACGATGACCGCATGGCTGGCCTGCGCGCCGATCTCGCAGATCACCGCGCTGGCGATCATGAACAGCGGCACCCACGACGGATCCGTGGTCGTGCACACCAGGATCTCGCCCGGCTCCAGTGAGTCGGCATCGGCGAGGTCCAGGATCACCCGAGTCTTAGCGGTGACGGTGCCCGGCGATCCGCCGATGGCCTTCATCTCGGTGCCGACCGGTGCAGCCTCGCCCACGGCCGCCGCCTTGCGCTTCGGCCAGGCGCTGATCGGCGGCACGGGCTCACCGCGCATGACCAGATAGGGCGGCTCGAGCTCGCGCAGCGTCAGCCAGTCCTGATGGCGCTGGGCCAGCTTCGCGCTGAAGGATGCCGGATCGCCGAGGAAGGCGTCGAGCTCGCTCTCCAGCAGCTGGAAGACGTGCATCGGATCGGCCAGGTGGCCCCGCTCGTGCATGCGACGACCGAGTTCACGGAACGCGAGCTTGGGCTCCTGCATCAACTTCACCGTGGCGTTCTTGCCGCCCTCGCGGAGGCGATACGACATCTGGCCCGAGGCGATGCCTGCTGCGAGCAGCCCGGCCGTCGCCTCGTCACCCGCGACGGCTGCGGTGAGCTCGGCCACCGCCGCCTCACGTCGCGTGGCAGCCTCGGCTGCACGCACGCGCGGCGACATCGAGTCGTCCTGACGACGCACGCGCTCGATCATCTGGTACGCGAGGGTGGGATTGATGAGCCACGTGTCGGCGCTGATCTCCCACTCGTTGACCCCCCGGTGGCCGAACGACAGCAGCAGCTCGTCGAGAGCGGCATTGAAGTCGGCTGCCTCGGGATTGCCGGCGAGGCGCTCGGCGAGTCCGTCCACTCCCGCGTTGAATTCAGCGGTGAGCGCGGCCGAAGCCGCCACCTGACGGGAGAGATCCCACACCCGCTCCGGCAGGCCCGCCGAGGCAACGTCACCTAGCGCAGCGAAGATCTGGATGGCGAGGTCGGGCTTGCCGACGGCGTCGGCGATGCCCTGGACGATCTGCGGTCCGACCGTGGCACCGATCACGACCTGCGCGTACGCGTCCCAGCCCGGGCGCTGCCACCGCGCTGACGTACGGCCGTAGTCGACGAGTTCGGCGTCCGAGACAGCCGCGAGGTCAGGACGCCCAGCCACCCATGCATTCGCCTGCGCGATGTAGTCGTCGGCCAGCTTCTGCTGCGAGCCGCCGAGGATCGCGCCGAAGGACTCACCCAGCTTGGCGGAGCATGCCTCGTTGTCGTCGCGGGGGTCGTGCTTGTACGGCGGAACCGACGGGTTCTGGCCGAAGAAGGAGATGTCGATGGCGTCCGGGGTCGCGCCCGGCATGCGGTAGCCGAACACGCGCCCGAGCGAGACCTGGTTGAAGAAGTAGCCGCCCCAGTTGCCGTACGTCTCCGGCTGATCCCAGACGAACTCGTCGGGCGTGAAGGTGCCGAGGGCGATCCAGGCGTCGGCCGTGCCGGGGACCATGCCCTGCTCCCAGGTGAGCGTCCAGTTCAACGGCGTGAACGGGTCGGGCCCCACTTCATCGGCGTTCGCCCGGGTGTAGAGCGGGAATCGCTCGCTCGGCTCGGTGTCGGTGATCCAGGTGTCCATGACTCTCCTTGAATGCATGACTCTCATTGAATGATCGTGCCGTGCCGACGATGCCGGCTTCTGCTCGTGACTAGCCTGAGATGACAGCGCGGTCGCCCTGCTTCCAGAGCCGATCGAGCCTTCGGTACGCGATCCGCCATCCCTCCGGAGTCCGGACGACGCGGTCAAAGTACTCCCCGCCGAGGAAGTAGTGCTTGACCGGTCCGGGTGCGGACTCGCGGATGTGCTGGGAGATCAGGTAGGTGCGAACTTCTGCCTCGTCGCCGTCCGACGAGAACTCCATGACGCTCTTGCCCACCAGGTGCTGCGTGGCATCCAGGTGGCCGATCGTGCCCTCGATCATCGCCCGGATGGCCGCAGGGCCGGTGGGGCTGCCAAGACCTCCGGCGTCGAAGGTCGCATCGGGGGTGAAGATGCCCTCCAGCTCGTCGAAGTTGCGGTAGTCGAGGGCACGGGCATAGCGCGCGAGCAGCTCGTCGATCTCGATGCGGTCGCTGATCTGCTGGATGTCGAGGGTCACGTCCGAGAAACTAGACAGTGACTCCGGTTATTGCAAGGATTCGACGAAAGTCCCCGACCGAACCGGAGTCCGACCATGGCTGAGCAGGCGAAGAACTGGGAGGACGTCACCTCCTACACCCTCGACCAGGAGGACGAACTCGCCCTGTTCGACGCCCAGATCGAGTGCACCCTGATCTGGGCCAGCAAGGACGGCTGGCCGATGGGGGTCATCGTCAACTACATCCACCGCGACGGCCGCTTCTGGCTCACCGCCAGCGAGGAGCGCCCCCGCGTCAACCAGATCCGCCAGGACCCCCGCGTCTGCATCGCGATCTCGTCCAAGGGGTCGCGCATCATCGAGCGGCAGTCGCTGACGTACAAATGCGAGGCGATCGTCCATACCGACCGCGAGACTCTCGACCGCATCCTGCCGGCGTTCGCGCATGCCATGCGACCCGGCGAGCCCGAGAAGGCGCAGGCCTTCCTGGAGATGATCGACTCCCCCGGTCGCGTGGTGTTCGAGCTCATTCCGAAGGTCCGGGTCGGCTTCAACAGCGCCAAGATGTGGGCCAAGTCCGAGGCCGCCCGGCCCAGTGACTCGCCGTCGGCACCGCAGTCCTGATTCCTGAGCTCCCCAACCGTGAGGACACCCATGCGCTTCGAGAACAAGGTCATCTTCATCACCGGCGGGGCCAGCGGCATCGGTCGCGCCACCGCGGAGCGGGTGGTCGCCGAGGGCGGCACGGCCGCTCTGGTCGACCTCGACGGTGATCGCGCCCGTCAGGTCGCCGAGGAAATCGGCGGGGGCTGCATCGGTCTCGCCGCCAATGTCGCGGACGAGCAGCAGGTCGCCGACGCGGTCCGCGCCACCGTGGCTGCCCTCGGTGGCATCGACGGGGTGCTCGCCGCTGCCGGGCACGCGGAGTTCGGACCGACGGCCGAATGGGATGCGGATCGCCTCATGCGCATGCTCAGCGTCCACGTGGGTGGCACCTTCTACGCCTGCAAGCACGCACTGCCCGTCATGAAGCAGCGGGGTCGCGGCGCCATCGTGACGATCGCCTCGACGGCGGCTGTCATGGCCAACAACAACAACGTTCCCTACGGCGCTGCGAAGGCGGGCATCGCTGGCCTGACCCGGCAGCTGATGTTCGAGGCACTGCCCGAGGTGCGCATCAACTGCGTGGCGCCCGGGCGAACCATCACCGGCATGACCACGCCCCTGATGCTCGCGCGTGGCGGCGACATGGAGAAGGGCGAGGAGATCTTCGGCGCGGCGATCCCGATGAAGCGCATGGGTACGGCCGACGAGCTGGCGGCGGCCATCTGCTTCTTCCTGTCGGACGACTCCTCATTCGTCACCGGGCAGACCCTCGTGGTCGACGGCGGCGAGACGATCTCCTGAGGGCCGGCGCCAACCTTCCCTGAGCGGATTTCCCCTGCGGGAAGCCGCGTCACCTGACAGACTCGCGCCACAGTTGCCCGCGCGCTCATGCGAGCCCGCGCGTCTCCCGAGAGGTGAACCATGCCCCAACACGACCGCATCGATCCCGAATCGCTCGTCCCCCTGGCTGCCCTATACGAGGCGCTGCCGGGCGGCTTCAACGCGATCCCCGACATCGAAGCCCGGCGCGCGACGCTCTACGGGATGCTCGCCCAGATGACGGCGGACCTCCCGCCCAACCCGAATGTGAGCTTCGAGGACGTGTCCGTGCCCGGACCCGCCGGAGATCTCGCCCTGCGGGTCTACCGCCCGGTGACCCAGAGCGCCAGCCGTCCCGGCATCTACTTCATCCACGGCGGCGGCATGGTGCTCGGCAACCTCGACACGGACCACCTCACGGCGGTCATGCTGTGCGAGACGTTCGGCGCCGTCGTCGTCTCGGTCGACTACCGCCTCGCGCCCGAGCATCCCTACCCGGCCGGGACGGACGACTGCTTCGCCGGCCTGGCGTGGATGGCGGCCAACGCCGGCACCCTCGACTACGACCCAGCCCGACTGGCGCTCTACGGCGGCAGCGCCGGCGGTGGCCTGGCGATCTCGACCGCCCTGCGAGCCCGCGACAACGGTGGCCCCGCACTGTGCTACGTCATGGCCCCGTACCCGATGATCGATGATCGCAACGAGACGGCGTCTAGCCGGGAGATCGTCGACATCGGCATCTGGGACCGCGCCGGCAACGTCGAGGCGTGGGCGTGGTACCTCGGCGGCAAGCCGGCGGATCAGTACGCGGCTCCGTCACGGGCCACCGATCTGAGCGGGCTGCCCCCGCACTTCATCGACGTCGGCGACCGCGACATGTTCCATGACGAGGACGTCGAATTCGCCGGGCGGCTCGAGGCGGCCGGCGTTCCTGTCGAGCTGCACGTGTACCCGGGTGCATACCACGCGTCCGAGGTGTTCGCGCCGACGGCGGCACTGAGCCAGCAGATCTGGGCCACCCGCATCGCCGCGATGCAGCGCGCTCTGGCCTGACCCACGCCTGACCCAACTCGAGACCTGCAGCTGGCGTCGCACCAGGCCCCGGATGCGACGCTGACTGCAGGTCTCGACTCTTAGGCGAGCAGGGAGGTGCGGAGCGCGTCGAGCTGGTCGGACGTCATGCCATGTTCGAGGGCCCACTCCGCCGCGCCGCCGTATGTGGCGGTCATGCGCTCGAGGAAGGCGAGCATCGTCTCCTCGTCGGAGGCGAAGATCCAGTCCGGGGCGTAGGCCAGGCCGTTCTCCTTGAAGACCGGCGCGCTGCGGATGCGCTCGACGACAGGCGCCATGTTCTTCGTCGTGACGTGATAGTCCGCGGCGATGTGCGAGTGCGAGACTCCGAGGATGTCGAGCAGCATTGCCACGGAGATACCCGTGCGATCCTTTCCCGCCGTGCAGTGGATGACCACGGGCTGATTCCGAGGGTCAGCGATGATCGACAGAACCTCGGCCACGTACTTCGCATTCACGTCGATCTGCTTCATGTAGTCATCGACGAGGTTGTCGCACGCGCCGGCCGCGATCTGCTCGTCGTTCACGCCGGACTGCGGCATCATCGGGCAGTTCACGACGCGCACCCGCGCACCGAGGTCGTAGCCCTCGCGCGAGACCTCCATCGGTATGCGCAGATCGATGACGACTCCGGGGGCCACCAGGTCGACGAACTGCTCGCGTCCGGCCTCGGTCAGGGCCTTGGGGTTGTCGCTGCGGAAGACGCGCCCGAGTCGCATCACTCGACCGTCCATCGTGACCATGCCGCCTAGATCGCGGATGTTGACCAGGCCATCGACATTCAGTTCGGTCGCCTTCATGCGCTCACCTTCAGCGCCGAGGCCATCATCGCCCTCGCGAGGGCATCGGGATCCGCCGGATCCGCCTGCCCGGCGAGAGGAGCCTCAACAGCGAGAATCGTCGTCGGCGGCAGCGCGCGTACGAACTCGCGCACCGGGAGGTCGCCCTCATCCGGGAGCAGGCGCGACCTGACTCCCTCAGCCCGGGCTGCAGCAGCATCGGCGGCAGCCCCCGGGCCGTCGGCTCCGCAGATCTGCGCGTAGGGCAGCAGGCGGGGATCGACGTCGGTCAACTCCTGCGTCGTGCCCCCGGATCGCGTCAGGTGCAGTACGTCGGGAAGCACGACGACGTTCGACGCCCCGCAGGCCCGGACGACGGCGACCGCATCGAGCAGGTCTGGGCAGGCGGAGAACATCATGAACTCCAGCGCGAGGGCGACGTCACGTGACGACGCTGCCTGGGCGAGGTCAGCGAGGGTCTCGATGCGGCGAACCGGATCGGGGTCCTCGACCGTGGCAATGATGAAGCGCGCGCCTAGAGCCTGGGCCGCGTCGAGCAGCGGTACCGCAGCCGATACGGACTCCGGACCCGTCATGCGGATGACCTCCAGGTCCAGCAGACGGGCACCGCTGTCATCGATGTGCTGACGCAGGTGCGCGAGCGCTCGGTCGTCACCCAGATGGCCATGGTCGATACCCGTGGACGGACTGGGGGTCAGGCGCAGGCTGAACCAGTCGAATCCTGCGCCGGACGCGACGTCCGCGAGACGGGCCGGCGGCACCGCGATCATCGACAGGTGGGCCAGTGAGTACTCCCGTGCCATGTCAGGTGCCTGCCAGCCGCTCGACGATGGGCAGGTAGGCATCGAGATGGGCATCACCCACGGTGATGTAGGAGAAGCCGTACTCCTCGCGCCTGCGGATGAGCTCCTCGCAGATCTCGTCGACGCTGCCCACCGCTGCATGCGGGAACCGCTTGAGCTCCGCGAGCTGCAGCCCCGTGCGCGCTGAGACCGCATCGGCGGTGATCTGCGACCTACCCTCGACCGAGATGAAGTAGGTCGCCGTCTCCAGCTCGATCTCGGGGAAGCGGGCCCCCGCCCCGTCCTTGATCCACTGGATCTTCCTGTGAGTCTCCTCCTCGGTGGAGGACGTGATGCTGCCCGCGCCGACGACACCGCTGCTGTTGTTGAAGTTCACGCTGGCGATATCGGCCAGCTCCCCTGCGATGCCCAGCACCTTCGGGGCACCTCCCCCGATCATCAGTGGGGGATGGGGTGTCTGGACCGGACGCGGCACCGCGACGTAGCCGGACGAATCGATGAACTCCCCGTGGTAGTCCACCTCGACATCACTCGAGTACGCCTGGAGCATGAACTCCGCCGTCTCACGCATCAGCTGGATACGGCGACCGGCCGACTCGAACGGGATGCCCATGCCCTCGTACTCGTTGACCAGCCACCCGGCGCCGAGCCCGATCTCCAGACGCCCCTCGGAGAGCACGTCGATCGTCGCCATCTCCTTCGTCAGGATCGTCGGCAGGTGGTAGCTCGTGCACGCCATGCGGGATCCGATGCGCAGCGTGGTCGTGGCCATCGCCGCGGCGGTCAGTGCCGGGATGAGGGCCATCGCCTGCACGCGATGACCGGTCCCCTCGATTCGCGAGCCCGGGCCCAGGTAGTGATCGGCAACGTGCAGCGTCGAGAAGCCGGAGTCCTCGACCTTGCGCGCGAGTTCGACCCACTCGCGCTTCGTCGGGGAGCTGAACGCCTGAATCGCGAA
Source organism: uncultured bacterium (assembly GCA_903934925.1). Taxonomy (GTDB): domain Bacteria; phylum Actinomycetota; class Actinomycetes; order S36-B12; family S36-B12; genus UBA10649. The sequence goes on from CAIZPS010000153.1 coordinate 11,216, forward strand.
CCGGAACGGTCGGGTCATTTCGGTGCCTTTCTCGCCCAGCGGAAGAACTGACCATGCGCGGCCGTGTAGCCACCGTCGACGAACAGGGTCTGGCCGGTGATCCAGGACGCATCGTCCGAGCACAGGAACGAGACCGCGTCAGCGATGTCACCAGGTGCGCCCATTCGCCCCAGCGGTAGCGTCCCGGCGATCGCTGCTCGGGCCGCATCGTCGCCGTAGTGGGACTGGGTCCCCTCGGTGAGCACGGTGCCTGGCCCCACGGCGTTGCACCGCACGCCCATCGCGCCGAACTCCACCGCCATGGCCTGGGTGATCTGGTTCATCGCCGCCTTGGAGGCCGGGTAGAGCGAGGTGCCGGCTGCATGCGCAACGGAGGTGATGGACGACAGGTTCACCACGCTGCCCCCGCCATTCGCCGCGATGACCGGCACAAGCGCCTGCGCCATGAGCACCGGCCCCTGAATGTTGACGTCGAGAATGGAGCGCATCTCGTCGGGAGTTGTGTGCAGGAGATCCTGGTAGCGCTGGATCGCCGCGTTGTTCACGAGCACGGTGCAGTCCGGGGCGAGGCTGGCCACCGTCGCCGTCTGTGCCGGGTCTGAGACATCGATCGCTGCCGTTCGGCAGCCGGTCTCGGCCGCGAGCGAATCCAGCCCATGGACGTCGAGTCCGAGCACGGCGTAGCCGTCCGCCTGGAGTCGCTCGACAATCGCGCGGCCGATTCCCTGAGCCGCGCCCGTCACCACTGCCGTGCCACGTGCTGTCATGAGACCTCCCTCACCGGACACTCCTGCCAATCATCGGCGTGGACCGCCCAGTCCACGCAGCGTTCGAGGATCACGCGGTACTCGGGAGACTCCCAGGCCACCCGGTCGACGACGCCGAGGTCCTCGACGCCGAGGTCACGCACATCGAATCGTCCGCGACAGTGTCCGAGGGTGAAGGACGTCACCCGACCTGCACCCTCCGTGCGCGTGAACAGCACCGGATGACGCATCGGGTCCTCCACGTGATCGGTCTCGAAGCCCGGGCAAGGACCGGCGTACTCGACATCGAGGAGCACGTCGAGGTCATCGCTGAACTCCGACACGTAGATCTCGTCCGTAGTCGTGAAGGCCCCGATGCCTGCCACCAGCGGGTGCCGGGGCTGTACCGGCTCGATGAGGACGGGAGCGATCCTCGGGTGGGCGAGGAAGCGGCTGCCGAGCAGCGCGGTGAACTCCGGCATCGCGTCAGGGGTGCGAAAGATCCGGGGGCCATCCTTCGGAGGGGGATCGATCGCCGAATTCGTCGCATGCAGGGCGAGAAGCCGGCCGCCGCCAGCCACCATGGTCCGCAGCACGTCCGCCTCATGGGCGGACGGTCGGACATCGCAGGTGTAGGCGACGACAGCATCGACTGCCGCGAACCGATCGACGTCGGTGAAGTCCGCATGCACGGTGGTGCGGGCCGCATCGTGCCGCCCGACGAGGTCCAGGAGCTTCCGACGCGCGAAGTCGAGGTCGTGCCAACGTCCGCCGACGACGATGGCCACCTCCACGCGGCCGGAACGGCAGCGCGCGGGGGTAGCCATGGTCGAGGGAGTGACTAGTACTGCGTGCGGACGGTCATGCCGCCGTCACACACCACGTTGGTGCCGACGCAGTAGCCGAAGGCCGGACTCGCGAGGCTCACGATGACGGCCGCGATCTCCTCCGGCTTGCCCATGCGGCCGAGCTTGATCGAGCCCAGCACCTTCTCGTACACCTCCGGGCGGCCGGCCTTGATCTTTCCCCAGTCGCCGTCGTCGAAGTAGACCGGACCCGGAGAGACCGTGTTGACCCGGATGCCCTTCGGTGCAAGGGCCTGTGCGGCCGACGAGGCATGGCGGATGATCGCCGCCTTGAAGGCGCCGTAGGAGTTGGGCGAGGAGGGCCAGACGTTGTCGAAGCCGAAGGTCGAGGACAGCGCCACGATCGAGCCGCCGCCGGCCGCCTCCAGGATGGGAGTGCCCTCGTCGATGAGGTGCACGAGCGGCAGCAGGTCGAGCTCGAGGCTCTGCTGCCACTGCTCCGGACCCTTGAGGGAGCCGCCGGTCACGTTGGACACGAGGATGTCGAGGCCGCCGAGTGCCTCGGCAGCATTGCGGATGAAGCCCTTGAGCTCGTCCTCCTTGGACACGTCGATCGCCTCGGCGTACACGGTGGCTCCCGACGCACGCAGCTCGCTCGCGAGGGCATCGACTGCCTCCTGGCTGCGCGCACAGAAGGCGACAGCGGCACCCTCCGCCGCAAGGAGTTCCACGGTTGCACGGCCGATGCCGCGGGTGCCGCCAGTGACGAGGGCGCGCTTGCCCTGCAGGCCGAGATCCATGCTGTTCCCATCTGTCGCGAGGTCGGGATGGCTGCCATCGGCAGTCGAGGCCCGGAGTCAGATTGGAATGTTACTAGATCCCGACTACGGTAAGTGCCTGTTCGCCCACTCTGCCCGGAGCCGCTGATGAGCCGCGTGACCGTTCTGCCCCTGAACCTCGAACTCGAGGTGGGCGAGGGGCAGTCCGTCATGGCTGCCGCGCACGCAGCGGGATACATCTGGCCCACCGAGTGCCAGGCGAACGCGTCCTGCGGACTGTGCGTCAGCATCATCCGGGAGGGTGTCGAGAACTGCGGTGAGATCCTCGACGAGGAGCGCGAGACTCTCCAGCGGACGATGGGCGCCGTCGATCCAACGCGCAGGCTTGCCTGCCGGCTGACCGTCACCGGTCCGGTCACCCTGACCAAGCGCGGTGTGCGCAGCGCCGATGAGGCGTAGATGATCGCCAAGGAGGCACAGATGGATGCGCTCGAAACCGCCCTCCACCGGCTGGAGCGGCTGGAGACCCTCGAGGCCACACGCTCGTGCCTCTACCGGTACGCCGAGGGCGTCGACGGACGGGACTGGGGCCTCCTGGCCAGCGCGTTCGCCGAGGATGCCGTGCTCGTGATGCCGGGCTCGGAGGTGGTGGGGCGCGACGCCATCGTCGAAGGCCTGCGCGGGATGCTGCCCCCGGAGTTCGTGACCCGTCACCTCGTCGTGAACCCGCGGGTGGACTACGTCGCGGAGGGGAGGGCACGCGCCCACTCGACCATCTACTACGCCCACGAGGGTTCAGGTTTCGAGGCGACCGGCTGGGGCGACTACGTCGACGAGGTCGCCGTGGTCGACGGGGTGGGCCTCATCACCCGCAAGGAGTTCGTGCCCGCCCAGCACCTGCCCGGCAGCCTCGCTCGGGCGAACACCAGACTGGCGGAACTGGAGACTGCAGAACTTGCTCGCGAGGCGTCCTGGCGATACGCCACGGCGATCGACACCCTCGACTTCATCCTGCTCGAGTCGGTGTTCACCGAGGATGCCGTGCTCGTGACCCGCAAGGGCCCACGCGAGGGCCGCGACGCCATCATCGAGTACTACCGCACGGCCCTGACCGATCCCGTCACGCGCAGGCACTTCCTGGTGAACCAGAAGGTGACGACGTCGGGTCCCGGTACCGCACTGCTGGAGTCGTACTTCCTGTACACCTTCGCGGGCGCCGACACTTCGATTCTCGGCTGGGGCAGCTACATCGATCGCGTTCGGGTGATCGATGGCGTGGGCTACATCGAGGAGAAGCGCATCTCCGTCGATGTGCACTCCGACGTCCGGGAGGGCTGGGCGACGTGAGCGGTCAACTGTCGGGCAAGCGCCTGCTGATCACAGGGGCTGCACAGGGCATGGGGCGCGGCATCGCCCTGGAGGCAGCGAGGCAGGGTGCCGAGTCGGTCGTCGTCCATGATGTGCAGCGCGACTCTGCGGAGGAGACCGCCGAACTCGTGCGAGAGCAGGGAGCTCTCGCCTCGGTTGTCGTGGCCGACCTCCGCGAGGCCGCCGCCATCTCGCGCATGGTCGACGAGTCGGTCGCCTTCGCCGGTGGTCTCGACACACTCGTCAACAACGCCGGCGTGATCGACACCTCGTTCCTTCATCCCTCGGGCTTCGACACCTTGGACGAGGCCACCTGGGACATCGTCATGGATGTCAACCTGAAAGCCGTGTGGCTGGCCACCAGGGCAGCCGCACCGCATCTTCGCGCCTCGGACCGTGGGCCCTCCATCGTCAACTCCGCATCAGTCGCCGGGGTGCACGGCACCGTCAGCGCCATGGCCTACGGCGCCAGCAAGGCCGGCGTCATCCAGCTGACGAAATCGTGCGCGGTCGCCCTGGCGCCGGACATTCGCGTCAATGCGTACCTGCCGGGAAGCATCGACACCCCGATGGCGCAGGGGCACCTCGCCTCCGGTGACGACCGGCGCAGGACGGCACAGCGCATGACGGGCACGCAGCTCATGCCGCGCTTCGGCTCCGTCAACGAGGTGGCGCAGGTCGCCTGCTTCCTGGCCTCCGATGCGGCCTCGTTCGTGACCGGCGGCATCTACCCGGTCGACGGCGGCACCCTGGCATGGCGAGGCGTCCAGGACTCATGACCCACCGTCGTTGAGTGGTGAGTTGTGCGCACGCCACGCCGTGGCGTGTC
>CAIZPS010000154.1 GCA_903934925.1 uncultured bacterium
CCGCTGCGGCCCCCGTGGCCATGGCTGCTGTTGCGGCCCCTGCGGCCGGAGGCGGCGACGCGGGCGGCGCGGCTGAGCAGGACGAGTTCGACGTCGTCCTCGAGGCTGACGGCGGCAACAAGATCGCCGTCATCAAGGAGGTTCGCGCCCTGACGAACCTGGGCCTGAAGGAGGCCAAGGACCTCGTCGAGGCTGCCCCCAAGGCCGTTCTCGAGAAGGTCAACAAGGAGACCGCCGAGAAGGCGAAGGAGCAGCTCGAGGGTGCGGGCGCCAAGGTCGTGCTCAAGTAGCACCCCGGTAGCAAGAAGGGGGCGGACCCATCGGGTCCGCCCCCTTCCGCATGTGCGGCGAGAGGCCTGCCCGGTGGGGGATGCCAGGCCGGACCGGGGCTTCCGGGGCGCCGGCCGAGGTCACGTCTGCGTAACGGAACGCGCCCAAATCCCGCGCCCTGCTTGACCTTTCGGGCCCTTCGGGTCACGATTCTCCCGCACACCCCGTGTGCAGGCCTCGTCGGACGAGGTCCGTGGAGACGCCGAGACCGGGCAGCAGCTGTCCGTTCGGTCCAGGGCTCACCGGACGATGATCGACGGGAGCGCCACCGGGGGTTGGACAGCGGTGTGCCCTCGGGGTAGACTGCCGCTTTGCGCTGCCATCCTTTCCTCCCACTCTGGCGTCTCGACCGTTCGCGGACTTGACATCCAGGGCTGTCTGGCGTGGCCGCAGCGCACCTGTGATAGCGCACCTGTGATGCAGTGCACCGTGGAAGGAACAGATCTTGGCCCCCTCGCGTTCTGACGCAACGCCCCTGTCCCCGGCCCTGAACCGGGTGTCCTTCGCCAAGATTCGCGAGCCGCTGGCGGTTCCGGATCTGCTCGCTCTCCAGACCGCGAGCTTCGACTGGCTCCTGGGCGGTGAGGAGTGGCGGGCCCGGGTGGCCGCGCAGATCGCGGCCGGCAAGACGGAGGTGCCGCAGGCCTCGGGTCTCACCGAGATCTTCGAGGAGATCAGCCCCATCGAGGACTTCGCGGGCTCCATGTCGCTCTCGTTCCGCGACCATCGCTTCGAGCCCCCCAAGTACACCGTCGACCAGTGTCGCGAGAAGGACTTCACGTACGCGGCGCCGCTGTTCGTCACGGCCGAGTTCATGAACAACGAGACGGGTGAGATCAAGTCCCAGACCGTCTTCATGGGCGACTTCCCGCTCATGACCGACAAGGGCACCTTCATCATCAACGGCACCGAGCGCGTCGTCGTCTCGCAGCTGGTGCGCTCCCCGGGTGCCTACTTCGAGCGCTCGGTCGACAAGACCTCCGACAAGGACGTCTTCCTCGCCAAGATCATCCCGAGCCGCGGGGCATGGCTGGAGTTCGAGATCGACAAGAAGGATCTCGTCGCGGTCCGTGTCGACCGCAAGCGCAAGCAGCCCGTGACCGTCCTGCTCAAGGCCCTGGGCATGACCCGCGAGGAGATCGTCGAGCGGTTCGGGCAGTACGAGACGTTCATGGCCACGTTCGAGAAGGACTCCATCGACTCTCAGGACGACGCCCTCCTCGACATCTACCGCAAGCTCCGTCCGGGTGAGCCGCCGACGCTCGAGAACGCCCGCAACCTGCTCGACAACTTCTACTTCAACCCCAAGCGTTACGACCTCGCCAAGGTCGGTCGCTACAAGGTGAACAAGAAGCTCGGCCTCGACCTGCCGCTTGAGCAGAGTGTGCTCACCCGTGACGACATCGTTGCGGCCATCGAGTACCTCGTCCGCCTGCACGCCGGGCTCGAGACGATGGAGGGCCCCCGCGGCGAGGTCGTCGTCGAGACGGACGACATCGACCACTTCGGCAACCGTCGCCTGCGCACTGTCGGTGAGCTGATCCAGAACCAGATCCGCACCGGCCTGTCCCGCATGGAGCGCGTCGTTCGCGAGCGCATGACCACCCAGGACGTCGAGGCGATCACGCCGCAGACCCTGATCAACATCCGCCCGGTGGTGGCCTCGATCAAGGAGTTCTTCGGCACTTCGCAGCTGTCCCAGTTCATGGATCAGACCAACCCGCTGTCGGGACTGACCCACAAGCGTCGCCTGTCGGCGCTCGGCCCCGGTGGCCTCTCCCGTGAGCGCGCAGGCTTCGAGGTGCGCGACGTGCACCCGTCGCACTACGGCCGCATGTGCCCGATCGAGACCCCGGAAGGCCCCAACATCGGCCTGATCGGGTCGCTTGCCACCTACGGGCGCATCAACGCCTTCGGCTTCGTCGAGACCCCGTACCGCAAGGTGGTCAAGGGCAAGGTCACCGACCAGGTCGACTACCTGACGGCTGACGAGGAGGACCTCCACGTCATCGCGCAGGCGAACACCCCGCTGAGTGCCGACGGCACCATGAGCGAGGATCGCGTGCTCTGCCGGCGCAAGGGTGGCGAGGTCGACTACGTCACCCCTGTCGAGGTCGACTACATGGACGTCTCGCCGCGCCAGCTGTGGTCGGTGGCCACGGCCATGATCCCCTTCCTCGAGCACGACGACGCCAACCGCGCGCTGATGGGCTCGAACATGCAGCGTCAGGCCGTCCCGCTCCTGCGCGCCGAGGCCCCGCTGGTGGGCACCGGTATGGAGTTCCGCGCTGCCTACGACGCCGCTGACGTCATCAAGGCGACCAAGGCCGGTGTCGTCACGGAGGTGTCGGCTGAGGCCATCACCATCGCCACCGACGACGGCGAGTACGACCTCTACGGCATGGAGAAGTTCCACCGCTCGAACCAGGGCACGTGCTTCAACCAGAAGCCGATCGTGTCCGAGGGGGAGCGGGTGGAGGCCGGCCAGGTCATCGCCGATGGCCCGTCCACCGAGCTCGGCGAGATGGCTCTCGGGCGCAACCTCCTCGTCGCGTTCATGTCGTGGGAGGGCCACAACTACGAGGACGCCATCATCCTGAACCAGCGTCTGGTGCAGGACGACGTCCTCTCCTCGATCCACATCGAGGAGCACGAGGTCGATGCCCGCGACACCAAGCTCGGTCCGGAGGAGATCACCCGCGACATCCCGAACGTGTCGGAGGAGGTGCTCGCCGATCTCGACGAGCGCGGCATCATCCGCATCGGCGCCGATGTCGTCCCCGGTGACATCCTCGTCGGCAAGGTGACGCCCAAGGGCGAGACCGAGCTGACTCCGGAGGAGCGCCTGCTGCGCGCCATCTTCGGTGAGAAGGCCCGCGAGGTGCGCGACACCTCGCTCAAGGTGCCGCACGGCGAGTCCGGCAAGGTGATCGGCGTCCGGGTCTTCGACATCGACGAGGGCGATGAGCTCCCGCCGGGCGTGAACCGGCTCGTGCGCGTCTACATCGCGCAGAAGCGGAAGATCACCGAGGGCGACAAGCTCGCGGGACGCCACGGAAACAAGGGCGTCATCGCGAAGATCCTTCCCCCGGAGGACATGCCCTTCCTCGAGGACGGCACCCCGGTCGACGTGGTGCTCAACCCGCTCGGCGTCCCTGGCCGCATGAACATCGGCCAGATCCTCGAGACTCACCTGGGCTGGGCAGCCGCGACCGGCTGGGAGGTCGACGCGTCCGATCCGCGGGCCGCACGCATGGCCGACGAGGTCAAGAGCGTTCCTCGCGGAACCAAGGTCGCCACCCCGGTGTTCGACGGTGCGCGCGAGGACGAGCTCTCGCTCGTGCTCGAGTCGACTCGCAAGACCGACGACGGCCTGACCCTGGTCGGCCCCGACGGCAAGGCGCAGCTCTTCGACGGCCGCAGTGGTGAGCCCATCCCGGGCCGCATCACCGTGGGCTACATCTACATCCTGAAGCTGCTGCACCTGGTCGACGACAAGATCCATGCCCGCTCCACCGGTCCGTACTCGATGATCACCCAGCAGCCGCTGGGCGGAAAGGCGCAGTTCGGCGGTCAGCGCTTCGGTGAGATGGAGGTGTGGGCGCTTGAGGCGTACGGAGCCGCCTACGCCCTCCAGGAGCTCCTGACCATCAAGTCCGACGACGTGCTCGGACGCGTCAAGGTCTACGAGGCGATCGTCAAGGGCGAGAACATCCCGGAGCCCGGCATCCCTGAGTCGTTCAAGGTCCTCGTCAAGGAGATGCAGTCCCTGTGTCTCAATGTCGAGGTACTGAGTGGCGATGGTGTTGCCATCGAGATGCGTGACTCTGACGACGACGTCTTCCGCGCCGCCGAGGAGCTTGGCATCGACCTGTCACGGCGTGAGCCCAGCAGCGTCGACGAGCTCTAGCCGACCGGCACCCGACACCACCTGACGACCGAACCGAACGAAGGACACCACAGTGCTTGACGTCAACTTCTTCGACGAGCTGCGCATCGGCCTGGCGACCGCGGACGACATCCGCACGTGGTCGTACGGTGAGGTGAAGAAGCCGGAGACGATCAACTACCGCACGCTCAAGCCGGAGAAGGACGGCCTGTTCTGCGAGAAGATCTTCGGCCCCACCCGCGACTGGGAGTGCTACTGCGGCAAGTACAAGCGGGTGCGCTTCAAGGGCATCATCTGCGAGCGCTGTGGCGTCGAGGTCACCCGTGCCAAGGTCCGCCGTGAGCGCATGGGGCACATCGAGCTCGCCGCACCGGTGACTCACATCTGGTACTTCAAGGGTGTGCCCAGCCGGCTCGGCTACCTGCTCGATCTCGCACCCAAGGATCTCGAGAAGGTCATCTACTTCGCCGCCTACATGATCACGTGGGTTGACGACGAGGGTCGCCACGATGCGCTTCCGCAGCTGGAGAAGCAGCTCGGCATCGAGAAGAAGCAGATCGCCGACCGACGCGACAACGACATCGAGAATCGTGCCAAGAAGCTCGAGGCTGACCTCGCCGAGCTGGAGGAGGAGGGCGCGAAGTCCGACGTCCGCCGCAAGGTTCGCGAGTCGGGCGAACGTGAGATGGCTGCGCTGCGTCGCAAGGCCGACAACGAGATCGAGCGTCTCGATCGCATCTTCGACCGCTTCCGCACCCTCAAGGTCCAGGACCTCGAAGGCGACGAGATGCTGTTCCGGGAGATGCGTGATCGCTACGGTCGTTGGTTCGACGGTGGCATGGGTGCGGCTGCTATCCAGAAGCGGCTGGAGTCCTTCGACCTCGAGGCTGAGTCCGCGCACCTGCGCGAGATCGTCGCCACTGGCAAGGGTCAGAAGAAGACCCGTGCCCTCAAGCGGCTCAAGGTCGTGCAGGCCTTCCTGAGCACCACGAACTCGCCTCAGGGCATGGTCCTCGACGCCGTCCCGGTGATTCCGCCGGACCTGCGTCCGATGGTCCAGCTGGATGGTGGCCGCTTCGCGACCTCCGACCTCAACGATCTCTACCGCCGCGTGATCAACCGAAACAATCGTCTGAAGCGGCTCCTCGATCTCGGCGCTCCTGAGATCATCGTCAACAACGAGAAGCGCATGCTTCAGGAGGCGGTCGACGCGCTGTTCGACAACGGCCGTCGTGGCCGGCCGGTCACAGGGCCGGGCAACCGCGCTCTGAAGTCCCTGTCCGACATGCTGAAGGGCAAGCAGGGTCGGTTCCGCCAGAACCTGCTCGGCAAGCGCGTCGACTACTCGGGCCGCTCCGTCATCGTCGTCGGTCCGCAGCTGAAGCTCCACCAGTGCGGCCTTCCGAAGCAGATGGCCCTGGAGCTGTTCAAGCCCTTCGTCATGAAGCGGCTCGTCGACCTGAACCACGCGCAGAACATCAAGAGCGCCAAGCGCATGGTCGAGCGGTCGCGTCCCGTCGTCTGGGACGTGCTCGAGGAGGTCATCGCCGAGCATCCGGTCATGCTGAACCGCGCTCCCACGCTGCACCGACTGGGCATCCAGGCCTTCGAGCCCCAGCTGATCGAGGGCAAGGCCATCCAGATCCACCCGCTCGTGTGCACCGCGTTCAACGCGGACTTCGACGGTGACCAGATGGCGGTGCACCTGCCGCTGTCGGCCGAGGCCCAGGCCGAGGCGCGCATCCTGATGCTGTCGAGCAACAACATCCTGTCCCCGGCGAACGGTCGTCCGATCACGACGCCCACTCAGGACATGGTCCTCGGCATCTACTTCATGACGACCATGAACGAGGGTGCGATCGGCGAGGGGCATGCGTTCACGTCCGTCGCCGAGGCGATCATGGCCTTCGAGGCCGGTGCCCTCGACCTGCAGGCCAAGGCGACCATCCGCCTGACGGAGGGTCTCCCACCGCTGGACTTCACGGCGCCGGAGGGCTGGGTGCCGGGTGATCCGTTCCTGCTCGAGACCACCCTCGGCCGGGCACTGTTCAACGAGGCCCTGCCGGACGACTACCCGTACGTCAACACCCAGGTCGACAAGAAGGTCCTCGGTCAGACGGTCAACCGCCTGGCGGAGATCTACGCCAAGGTCGATGTCGCCGAGACCCTTGACGACCTCAAGGCCCTCGGCTTCCACTGGGCCACCCGTTCGGGAGTGACCATCTCCTTCTCGGACGTCATCGCACCGCCGGCCAAGGCGGCTCTTCTCGCGAGTGCGGAGGAGAAGGCAGACAAGGTCCAGAAGCAGTACGACCGTGGCCTGATCACCGACGCTGAGCGCCGTCAGGAGCTCATCGAGATCTGGACCCGGGCAACCGACGAGGTCGCCAAGGCGATGCAGGAGAACTTCCCGCGCACGAACTCGGTCCACATGATGGTCGACTCCGGTGCGCGCGGAAACTACATGCAGGTCCGCCAGATCGCGGGCATGCGCGGCCTCGTCGCGAATCCCAAGGGCGAGATCATCCCGCGGCCGATCAAGTCCAACTTCCGTGAGGGCCTGTCGGTGCTGGAGTACTTCATCTCCACGCACGGTGCCCGCAAGGGTCTGGCCGACACCGCGCTCCGCACGGCGGACTCGGGCTACCTGACCCGCCGACTCGTCGACGTCTCCCAAGACGTCATCGTCCGCGAGGTCGACTGTGGCACCGATCGCGGAACGATTGTCGTCGTGGGCGAGCGGGTCGATGGAGTCATGCGCCCCGTCGACAACCTCGACACCTCTGTGACGTCCCGCACGCTGGCGCGCGACGTCGAGGTCGACGGCACCGTGATCGCGCTCGCGGGCGAGGAGCTGACCACGCCGCGTGTCGAGGAACTGGTCCATCAGGGCGCCGACACCATCCGGGTCCGCACGGTTCTCACGTGCGAGAGCTCGGTGGGCACCTGCGCCATGTGCTACGGCCGCTCCATGGCCACCGGCAAGCTGGTCGATGTCGGCGAGGCCATCGGCATCGTCGCAGCCCAGTCGATCGGCGAGCCCGGCACCCAGCTGACCATGCGCACCTTCCACACGGGCGGCGTCGCGGGCGAGGACATCACCCATGGTCTGCCTCGCGTCGTCGAGCTGTTCGAGGCGCGTACGCCCAAGGGCAACGCCCCGATCGCCGAGGTCTCCGGTCGGGCGCGTATCGAGGACTCCGACAAGGCCCGCAAGATCATCGTCGTGCCGGACGACGGCAGCGAGGAGATCGCGCACCAGGTGTCCAAGCGTGCAAAGCTGCTTATCGAGGACGGCGCGCACGTCGCCGTCGGCGAGCAGCTCATTGCTGGTGCCGTCGACCCGAAGGTCGTCCTCCGCATCCTCGGCATGCGCAAGGTCCAGGAGCACCTGGTCGACCAAGTGCAGGAGGTCTACCGCTCGCAGGGCGTGTCGATCCACGACAAGCACATCGAGGTCATCGTCCGCCAGATGCTCAAGCGCGTGATCATCGTCGAGGCCGGCGACTCCGGCTTCCTCGC
>CAIZPS010000155.1 GCA_903934925.1 uncultured bacterium
GGGGCCAAGTAAAGCAGCCAGCCGTTCGGCGGGGGTGTCCCAGTCGAGTGCCCTCCTCGGCCGATCGTTGAGTTCTTCGGCGATGGCGAGGAGGTCGTCCGGTGCGCGAAGGGACAGGTCCTCTCCGCGGGGCAGGTATTGGCGCAGCAGCCCATTGGTGTTCTCGTTGCTTCCGCGCTGCCACGGGGCACCCGGGTCGGCGAAGTAGACGGCCATGTCGGTGGCCATGCTGAAGGCGCGGTGCTCGGCCATTTCTGCCCCCTGATCCCAGGTCAGGGTCTTGCGGAGCACATCCGGAAGCGTGCCCACGGTGGTGATGAGTGCGTCCTTGACCGCATCAGACCCGCGTTCGCGGCCGAGATGCCCGAGCATGACAAACCGACTGGTTCGCTCGACCAGTGTTGCGACAGCGGAGCCGCCCGCGGCGCCGATGATGAGGTCTCCCTCCCAGTGTCCAGGGACAACCCGCGACTGCGCCTCGTCGGGACGTTCACTGATTGACGTCATCGCGTCAACGAATCGCGGCCGCCTCTGATCCGGTTGCTTTCGGGGTTTGCGCGTCACTCGACCTCGACGCAGGTTCCGGCTCAGTTCGCGCTTTAGCTCACCGCGAGCATGGACGTAGATGGCCTGGTAGATCGTCTCCGTGCTCACGCGCATCCTGGGATCGTTTGGGAAGTCCCTGACCAGCCGATTGCTGATCTGCTCAGGCGACCACTTCCTCGTCAGCTTCGCCTGAACGTAGGACCGGAGGGCGCTCTCTGCCAACAGTTTCGGCCTTCGAGGTCGGGCCCGTCGCTGAACCGAGAGCCGGTGAGCGGTGTGGGGAAGGTAGCCACGCCGGGACACGGTGTTGCGCCGCAGTTCGCGGCTGATCGTCGATGGGGATCGTCTCAGTTCCGCAGCGACCTGCCGAATCGACATTCCGGCGGCTCTCAGATCCTGGACCTGCTCTCGCTCGACCAGACTCAGGTAGCGGGGGTGGATGACCTTCTCCACCAGATCCAGGTCGACACTGCCACCAATCGCGCGGGACCGTCTCTTGGGCTTCATGCCCGCCATCTTCGACTCCGGGTAGTGCACTACGCGCCCATCGGGATAGATGCGGCCTCGATTGATGATTGTGATGCCCTTGTCCCAGTCCGTCGCCGAACGGGCATCTGCACCGACCTGCTTTCGGGCTTCAGACCTCGTGGCACCAGCCGCACGTAACCGCAAGAATTCCTCCCGGCGGGGATTGACCTTGCGGGCCTCGCTGGTGAAGATCCCGGCCTTGTGCGCCCAGGCGTAGCAGGTGACCCGAGGGAACCCCAGTGACTTCGCCACCGCCGACACGTTTGGATCAACGGCCAAGCGTCGGAAGAACTCCGCCTTCTCCTCCTCGCTGTAGACGCGAGGAGCATCGCGCTGCATCGACAAACCGGCCTCGCGCAGCCAGCGATAAGCCGCGTCTTCCCCGACCCCGGAGGCCGTCGCTGCCGCTCGCACGGTGCCGCCCCGATCCACCAGCGCGAAGAACCGGTCCTTCTGCCCCTTCGTGTACTTCTCCCCAGCCAACAACAACACCTCCACTCGGGTGTTGCGACGACTGCTGGAATCCAAGCGCTGGAAGGCAAGCTTTACCTTTGCGCGGTCAAGGACGTGTTCTCCAACCGGATCGTGGGCTATTCGATCGACTCGAGGATGAAGTCCCGCATCGCGGTCAACGCGTTGAACAACGCGGTCGCCCGGCGTGGTGACGTCGCCGGCTGCGTGCTGCATACCGACAGGGGATCGCAATTTCGAAGCAGGAAGCACGTGCGCGCTCTCGCCCGGCATTCCATGGTCGGATCGATGGGCCGGGTCGGCGCGGCCGGAGACAACGCCGCCATGGAGAGCTTCTTCAGCCTCCTGCAGAAGAACGTCCTGGACCGCCAGGTCTGGGCCACTCGCGAGGAGCTGCGCATCGCGATCGTCACTTGGATCGAGCGGACCTACCACCGCCGGCGCCGACAGGCATCCCTCGGCCGGTTGACCCCGATCGAGTTCGAGACCATCATGACCACGCCAGCCACTCAGGCTGCGTAGCCGAACCTGTCACCTAAACGTGCAGCAGACCCACGACTGTAGCGCATGGGTGGATTGCTCCGACACGACTGATTTTGGCCCATAGCCCTTTCCGAGAGGCGCAAAGGGCCGGACCTCGACGATGAGGTCGGCCGCCAAGGTTCCGAGAATCGAGGGTGCTCCGTTCGCCTGGATCCCGTCGCGGGAGCCCACGACAACGTGATTATCTCTGGGGGTAACGACTCTGGGTTGATGGACAACCGCAATTCACGTGACGCAAAAGGCCTCTCGTCGACCCAACTCTTCTCACCTGGTCCGCGCCGGAGGGCAGGTTTGGGGACGCGCTATCCGCAGGTTCGGGGGTCTGTCTGCCGTTGACCTACGCATCCATAATGCGTAGGCCCGAACAACCTTGCCTCCTAAGGGTAAAGCGCGGGGTTGAGGCCTCACCGGTGTTCTTCGACGGCGACACCGTCGCGCAAGGCGGCACGCCGCTGAAGGGCGAGTTCGCCCGCACACTGAACCTCAACTCACAGCCATTCGCCACCTTGACGAGCAGGCGGACGCCGGTGTGCTCGGCCTCGTCGGCACATTCAACGGAACTGTTGCATTGACGGATCACCAGAGGTCGGTGAGGGTGGTGCGATGAAGCGCAACCGTCATTCGAGGCCGCCCGTTCAGGCTCCGCCGGCATTCATCGGTTTCCGTTTCCCACCGGACGTGACCCTGCTCGCGGTCCGCTGGTACTTGCGCTACGGCCTGTCGTACCGGGATCTGGAGGAGTTGCTCGCCGAGCGCGGCATCGACGTGGATCACGTAACCTTGTACCGCTGAGTGCAGCGGTACACACCGCTGCTCATCGACGACGGCCACCCGTGCCGGCACTCCGTAGGGGACCGGTGGTTCGTCGACGAGACCTACGTCAAGGTCGCCGGGGTATGGCGGTACGTGTCCCGGGCGGTGGACCAGCAGGGCCAGATCATCGAGGGGTTCGTGTCCCGCCGCAGGGATATCGCCTCGGCCAGGCGGTTCTCCACCACGGCTCTGGCGAAGCATTTCGCGCCGATCGAGGTCAGCACGGTCCGTGCGGCTGCCATGGCGAACGTGATCGAGGAGTTGATTCCGGCGACGTTCCACAACACCGGCAGTACCAGAGCAACCGGTGTGAATGCGACCACGGTAGGGGGAACGCCCGCCTCCGGCCGATGCGCGGGTTTGAAGACTGATCGAACGGCAAGCGTCGTGATCCGAGGTCACGCGTTCGTCCGGGACTTGCGCCGAGGTCAATACGAACTGGGCGTGGAGATCGCGCCGGTGTACCGCCTGGCGACCGCATTGGACGAGTTGCAGCTCGCGATCTGAGTTATCCCGGCTACGCCACCGATTCCGCACGCCCTATGTCCGCCAATCGCAACACCGACGCCCAACTGTACTGAAGGGTGAAAGCGGCCACTTGGCAAGAGGCACCTTGCATAGTAATATGTCACGTACGACACCTCAGAGCGGAGGAAGAGTTGAAGGCTTGGCAAGGAATACTGGTTGCTACACATCTTCCGTTTCATGAGGATCTGTCGATCAATTTCGAGGCGTATGGCGATCACGTCAACTGGCTCCTTGCCAACGGCTGTGACGGCGTGACGCCTAATGGATCCCTGGGTGAGTATCAGACCCTGAGTGCCGATGAGCGGCGGCGGGTGGTCGTCACCGCTGTGGAAGCAAGTCAGGGACGCGGCCGTGTCGTTCCAGGTGTTGCGGCGTATGGCGCTCGGGAAGCTCAGCAGCTGGCCGCTGAGGCGGCCGACATTGGGGCCGAGGCAGTGCTGCTACTCCCGCCAAACTCCTACCGAGCGGAC
>CAIZPS010000156.1 GCA_903934925.1 uncultured bacterium
CTCCGGACTCACGTTCGCCGGACTGGTGTCCACCCCCTACACACTCACGTTCTCGTCGAGCGGCCTTACCTCTGCCACGTCATCGAGCTTCCAGTTCGGTGCCGGCCGGTTCGGACCCGTCTCGACTGCAGTCACGTCGATCTCGGCATCACCGACGACCCTTCCCGCGGACGCCACGAGCACCTCGACCATCACGGTGCAGGCGAAGGACGCCGGAGGCAACAACCTCACCACGTCACAGGGCACAGTGACCCTGGCCGTTACTTCAGGGACGCTCGGCGCGGTGACAGACAACAGCAACGGGACCTACAGCGCTACCTTCACGGCGCCGGCGGCGCGTGGAGCCGGAAGTGCGGTCGTCTCGGGAACCCTTGCTGGGACGGCGCTGTCCAGCACGGCCACCATCGGCCTGTTCACCACTCAGACCATCACGTTCGCGCAGCCGGCGAACGTGCTGCTCGGGACCCTGCCGTACCAACTCCCCGCGACAGCGACGTCGGGACTGCCGGTGAGCTTCTCGCTGGGCGCTGGGACGACGAACTCCGCGTGCACCGTGAGCTCCGCTGGCATCGTCACGATCAGCGCGGTGGGGAACTGTCAGATCCAGGCGGATCAGTCCGGCGACAGCACCTACTGGGCTGCTCCGCAGGTCGTGCGTACGTACGCTGTGGCTGCCACTACCCCCACTGCGCCGTTCATCACCTCGGTGGTTGAGGGCAACGGGCAGGCTACGGTCGCGTTCACTGCGCCCGGATTCACCGGTGGCTCCGCGATCACCAACTATGAGTACTCCCTCGACGGGGGCACGACGTGGACCTCGGGCGGATCGGCGTCGTCGCCCATCACCATCACGGGCTTGACCAATGGGACGTTGTACGTCCTCACCCTTCGGGCTGTGAATGCCGTGGGTGCCGGACTCGTCAGCGATCAGAGCAGTGCCTTCACGCCGGCTGCCTCGGGCGGCACCACGGTGACGATTCCTACGACGACGCCCTCTGCACCGCGCAATCCCCAGGTCTTGGCTGAGCCAAGCACCACCGCCATGGTGTCGTGGCAGGAGCCGCGCACCAACGGGGGAGCCACAATCACCTCGTACACGGTGTCGGTTAGCCCAGCTGGAACGTGCTCGGCCAGCATTGCCGCGAGTTCCCGCATGGGCTCCTGCTCGGTTTCCGGATTGACACCGGGTGTGACGTACACCTTCACGATTCAAGCCGTGAACTCCAATGGTTCCGGTGATGCGGCCACCGTGACCTACACCGTGCCCGGTGGGAGTGCGGGGGGTGGAGGCGGTTCGCGTCTCTTCACCCTCACTCTCGAGGCGTCACCGGGAGCTTGCCTCGTCTCATCAGTGACCGCATCGGCAGGTTCCTGGGTTGCGCTTCCCACTGAGGCTGAGTGCGAGGCTGCGGGTTCCCGGTTGACGGGATGGCAGCCCCTGTGGTCCTCAGACTTCTTCGCCCCTGGATCAAGCGTGCAGGTCACCGCGGACAACACCCTGCGGGCTCTGTGGGAGTCCGTCGGGCTCGGGTCGGAAGCCGGGACTGAGACGACGACTCAGGGGCGAATCCGACTGGTCGTCTGGTCGGGCAACGGGAAGACCGTGCGAGTCGGGCAGTCCAAGGATCTCGCTGGGCACAGGGCCGTCTTCTCGGTCGTGACCCGTGATGCACGCGAGGTCACCCCTGCTGCGATTGCTGCAGCTCGTGCTCTTGCCGCAGCGCATGGCGGCACGTATGTCGGTGTCGTACGGGGAGACTGGTGGGTGACGCCACGGATCGTGGCTGCCTACCGTTCCTGATGGGCCAGGACTTCGTCACTGGTGGGAAACGGCCTGCAGGGCCCTCTCTGTAGGGATCGCCGTTGTAGGCGTCATTGACCTTGTGCTGACGCACTTCGCTCTGCGCCTAGGCTTGCGTCGTGAAGGTTCTCGTCATCGGCGCTGGAGCCCGTGAGCACGCCATCATCACCTGGCTGCTGGCCGATGAGTCGGTGTCGTCGGTCGTGGCAGCGCCGGGCAATGCCGGAATCGCCGCGATCGTCGAGACCGTGCCGGTGGACGTCACCGATGCCGAGGCGATCGGGGCGCTCGCGGTGTCGCTCGAGGCAGGCCTGGTCGTCATCGGTCCCGAGGTGCCCCTGGTGGCGGGAGCCGCCGATGCGGTGCGTGCCCGTGGCATCGCGTGCTTTGGCCCCTCGGCCGAGGCGGCGCAGCTCGAGGGCAGCAAGGCGTTCGCCAAGCAGGTGATGGCCGAGGCCGGTGTTCCCACCGCGATGGCGCGGGTGTGCACGACGATCGGTGACGTTGCGTCGGCGCTCGACCAGTTCGGCGCACCCCACGTGGTGAAGGACGATGGACTCGCGGCGGGCAAGGGCGTCGTCGTCACCTCCTCGCGTGACGAGGCTCTCGCCCATGCGTCGGAATGCCTCGCCAAGGGCGGCGGCGCCAGGGTCGTCATCGAGGAGTACCTCGACGGGCCTGAGGTCTCGCTGTTCGCGATCACCGATGGCACGACGGTGCTGCCGCTGCAGCCCGCCCAGGACTTCAAGCGAGTGGGTGACGGCGATGCCGGCCCCAACACCGGCGGCATGGGTGCGTATTCACCGCTGCCCTGGGCTCCGGCCGATCTCGTTGCCGATGTGACGGCACGGGTGCTCCAGCCGGTCGTCGATGCGATGGCGCGTCGTGGGACTCCGTTTGTTGGCTTGCTCTATGCGGGCCTGGCCATGACGTCGCGCGGGGTGCGGGTCATCGAGTTCAACGCCCGCTTCGGCGATCCCGAGACCCAGGTCGTCCTGGAGAACTTGCGCTCACCGCTCGGCACGGTGCTGCTCGCCGCTGCCGAGGGGCGCCTGGCACAGGTCGGCCCACTTCAGTGGGAGCCCGGGTTCGCCGTCACCGTCGTCATCGCGGCGGAGGGCTATCCGGCCTCGCCGCGCACGGGCGGGATCATCTCGGGGCTCGAGGCGGCGGCTGAGGTGGTTGGCGTCGATGTTTTCCATGCCGGCACGACCGTTGCGGACGACGGCATCGCCGCCTCAGGTGGACGGGTGCTCTCGGTGACGGCCCGCGGCGAGTCACTGGTCCAGGCGCGCGAGCGGGCCTACGCGGCGGTCGACCTGATCCGGCTGGAGGGCTCGCACCACCGGCGCGACATCGCTGCCAAGGCCTCGCAAGCCTGATGCCCGATCAACCTCCGTGGGGCGGCTGACGCGAGTATCGTCCGGGTCGACCCTGAGGAGGTTCCCATGTCGCGCACTACTCGAATCCTGATCGGCACGGTGAGCGTGGCCGTCCTCGCCTCAGCGGTCGCCGTACCCGCTCAGGCGGCGACCAAGCCGGGAGCCAAGTGCTCCAAGGCGGGCATCACCGTCAATGTCGGCAACGCCGACCTCCGATGCATGAAGAAGGCCGGCAAGCTCGTCTGGGTGAGGCTCGGCTCCGGTGGTGGCTCCGGCTCCGGTGGTGGCTCAGGCTCGGGTGGTTCGAGTTCCAACGCCGGTATCTCCTCGAGCGCGAGCATTCCGAAGGTCATTCAAAACTGGGGCCTGGCACTCGCGCCCTACGACGCAGCGACTGGCAAGGCCGGCGTCATGCAGATTGCAGGTGTCACCCCTCCGACGTTCGGAAACCCGGTTGACGACGCGCTCTATCGGCACATCGTGGGCCTGTATGGCGAGGAGGTGCGGGGAAAGCGAGAGGCCCAGACCGTCTTCATGGCTCCACTCGGCACTCCCGTTATCTCCATGGTCGATGGCACGGTGTGCGACCTGCCCAAGCTCTACAGCAACGACTTCAGCGTTCGCGTTGCGCCGACCGGCACTGCCTGCTCGGGTAGCGCTGCGCCGATCCTCTTCGAGCATGAGCACCTGATCGAACCTACGGTCAAGGTGGGCGACAAGGTCAAGGCAGGCCAGCAGCTCGGAGTCGTCAGCGACTACAACCCCCATTGGAAGGCCAAGGGCATCGGGGTGCTCGACATCGGCGTCTTCTACTCCAAGGCCGGCAGTACCGAGCCATGGCATGCCTGCCCGTCCAACTTTCTCGCCCCGGCGAAGAAGGATGCGCTCCTCGCCACCCTCACATCGATCGAGAACGCATGGATCACCCAGCGTGGAGACCCGAGCCTGTACAACCTTGCTGCACAGAACCCGGTGGGCTGCCTGACCCAGGACGACATCACCGACAGCAACAAGGGAGCCCAGTAGTCACAGGCCTCCCTTAACGCGGGAGCGCCTCGGGCGGGGGTTGCGGTCGGGCGTGGAAGACTGGTGCCCGTGACCTCCTCGATCCCCAACGTCCTCGCCGGCCGTTACGCCTCCCCGGCGATGGTGGGCGTGTGGTCGCCGGAGGCGAAGATCGTCCTCGAACGCCGACTGTGGCTCGCCGTCGCATCGGCTCAGGCCGAGATGGGTCTCGACATCCCCGTTGCTGCGCTGGAGGACTACCTGCGCGTCATCGAGCAGGTCGATCTCGAGTCGATCGCAGCGCGTGAGCGGGTCACCAAGCACGACGTCAAGGCGCGCATCGAGGAGTTCAATGCCCTCGCCGGCCATGAGTACGTGCACATCGGGATGACGTCCCGCGACCTCACCGAGAACGTGGAGCAGCTGCAGATCCGCGACTCCCTGATCCTCGTGCGCGACCGCTGCGTCGCCGCGCTCGACCGCCTCGCCGGTCTCGCGGTCGCCTACTCCGACACCGCCCTCACCGGTCGCTCGCACAATGTCGCAGCGCAGACGACGACGCTCGGCAAGCGGTTCGCGTCGGCAGCCGACGAGCTGCTCATCGCCTTCGCGCGCATCGAGGAGCTGATCGACCGCTATCCGCTGCGCGGCATCAAGGGTCCGGTCGGCACCGCGCAGGACATGCTCGACCTCATGGGCAGCGAGGGTCGGCTGGCGCAGGTGGAGTCGGCCGTCGCCGACCACCTGGGCTTCACGAATGTGCTCGACAGTGTCGGGCAGGTGTATCCGCGGTCGCTCGATCTCGATGTCGTCTCGGCACTGATGCAGGTGGCAGCCGGCCCTTCGAGTCTGGCCACGACCATCCGGCTGATGGCCGGCCATGATCTCGTGACCGAGGGGTTCCGGCCGGGGCAGGTCGGCTCGTCCGCGATGCCGCACAAGATGAACTCGCGGTCATGCGAGCGCGTGAACGGCTTCGCCGTCCTGCTGCGTGGGTACCTCACGATGACCGCCGACCTCGCCGGCTCGCAATGGAACGAGGGCGACGTCTTCTGCTCCGTGGTGCGACGCGTGGCGCTGCCTGACTCCTTCTTTGCCATCGACGGGATGTTCGAGACCTTCCTGACGGTGCTCGACGACTTCGGTGCCTTCCCCGCCGTCATCGATCGCGAGCTCGATCGCTACCTGCCGTTCCTCTCCACGACGAAGGTGCTCATGGCCAGTGTGCGCAAGGGAGTGGGTCGCGAAACGGCTCACGAGGCGATCAAGACGCATGCGGTCGCTGTTGCGCTGGCGATGCGCGAGGACGGTCTCGTCGAGAACGATCTGATGGCGCGTCTTGCGGCGGATGACCGACTGCAGCTGTCGCGTGACGAGCTCGACGCCCTGCTCGCCGAGCCGCTGGCCTTCACGGGTGCGGCTGCAAGCCAGGTGCGCGCGGTCGCCGATCGTGTTCAGGCGGTCGTGGAGCGCTACCCCGATGCCGCTTCCTACACCCCCGGAGACATCCTGTGAGCGATCCGGGCAACGATTACGGCCTTCCGCCGGAGTACGAGCACGTCTACTCGGGCAAGGTCCGCGACCTCTACCGCACCCCCGACGGCAAGCTCCTCTTCGTCGCCAGTGATCGCATCTCGGCCTATGACTGGGTGCTGCCCTCGCTGATCCCCGACAAGGGCCGCATCCTCACCGCCCTGTCGCAGTGGTGGTTCCGCCAGCTCGAGGGCGTCGTGCCGAACCATGTGGCGTCCGGGAAGATCCCGAAGGCCGTCGCCGGTCGCGCGATGGTGTGCGATCCGCTCGAGATGCTCCCGGTGGAGTGCGTGGTGCGCGGATACCTCGCCGGATCAGGCTGGTCCGACTACCAGGCCACCCGGCGCATCTGCGGCAACGGCCTGCCCCCGGGACTCAAGGACGGCTCAGAACTGCCGAAGCCGCTGTTCACCCCGGCGACCAAGGCCGCTGTCGGTGAGCACGACGAGAACATCACCTACGACGAGACGATCGTGCTGATCGGTCAGGAGGAGGCGCAGGAGCTCAAGCGGATGTCGCTCGACATCTACCTGCGGGCGCTGGAGACGGCGCGCTCTCGCGGACTCATCCTCGCCGACACCAAGTTCGAGTTCGGTATAGCGAAGTCCGGCAAGAATGCCGGTCGCATCGTGCTTGCCGATGAGGTGCTGACCCCGGACTCCTCGCGCTACTGGGAGGCGTCGACCTGGGATCCGGGCGGACCGCAGCCGTCGTTCGACAAGCAGTTCGTGCGCGACTGGCTGACGTCGCCTGCCTCGGGATGGCGCAAGGACTCCGGCGACCCCCCTCCTGCGCTGCCTGACGAGATCATCGAGCGCACGCGCGCGAAGTACGTCGAGGCCTACGAGCGCCTCACCGGGGAGACCTTCGCGTGACGACCTGGCTGGTCACCGGGGGAGCCGGATACATCGGGGCGCACGTGGTGCAGGCCCTGATGGCCAGTGGCCGCGGGGTCGTGATCTACGACGACTTCTCGTCCGGCCTGCATCGGCGCGTGCCGGATGACGTCGAAGTCGTTGCCGGAGATGTGCACGATGCCGCCGCACTGGCGCACGTCTTCCGCTCGCACGCCATCGACGGAGTCGTGCACCTGGCTGCGAAGAAGGCAGCGGGAGAGTCGGTCGACGTGCCGCTGTACTACTACCGAGAGAACGTCGACGGGCTGCTGCACGTGCTCGAGGCCATGGAAGGTACGGGCATCACCAGGCTGGTGTACTCGTCGTCTGCGGCGGTGTACGGCACGCCGGTCGCAAACCCGGTGACCGAGGACGCACCACTGAACCCTGAGTCTCCCTACGGTGAGACGAAGGTCGTCGGCGAGTGGATGGCTCGCGACTGCGGTACTGCGTGGGGTCTCTCGTGGTCGGCGCTGCGCTACTTCAACGTGGGCGGGGCAGGCTCCGATGCGCTCGGTGACAGCAGCGTCAACAACCTGATCCCGATGGTGTTTCGAGCCCTGGACCAGGGAAGGCGGCCGCAGATCTTCGGTGCCGACTACCCCACGCCTGACGGCACGTGCATCCGCGACTACATCCACGTCGTCGACCTCGCCGAGGCGCACGTCGCGGCTGCGGCGCGTTGCGAGTCCGGCGTGCGGACCGACGTCTTCAATGTGGGCACCGGGCACGGGTACTCCGTCCGCGAGGTCATGGACATGGTGAGCGAGGTGATCGGCCGCGACGTCGATGCGGAGGTCGTGGCCCGACGAGCGGGAGATCCGCCGGCGACCTGGGCCTCGACCGAGCGGATCGAGCGCGACCTCGGGTGGAGTGCCTCGCGTGACCTGCGGCAGATGGTCGCCTCGGCTTGGAGCGCCTGGCAGGCCAACGCCTGACCCAGGCTCGTCCGCACGGCCCGCCGGCCGACGTATGGCGTGACGTATGGCGTGACGTATGGCGTGACGTATGGCGTGACGTATCGCTTGACGTGAGGCACGATGATCGTCATGAAGCGCACCACCGTGTACCTTCCGGAGGACATGAAGGCCCGGCTCGAAGTCGAGGCCGCCCGGCGGCAGATCACCGAGTCCGAGCTGATCCGGCGGGCTGTCGACAATGAGTTGCAGCGCCGCCCCCGACGGGGAGGGATCTTCCGGGGCGACCCGAACGACGGGATCACCGGTGCCAATCTCCATGAGCACATGACGGGATTTGGCGAATGGCGCCATTAGTCGACGCCAGCGCACCCAGAGGGCTCGACGGTCGACCCTTCACCTTCCTTCGCTGACTGCCCTGACCCTGGTTGTTGATCAGGGGCAGCTGCCTACGCGCGCACCGACACCCGGAACACCGGGATGTCGCGCTGGATGTTGCGGCGGTACATCCGGTAGGCCGACCATCCCTGCTCCAGCAGCCCGTACAGACGTGCGGCCTCGTCGCCGTGCACCTCGGTGAACCTCACGTCGACGCAGGTGTCGCCCTCCTGCAGCGAACCCTCCGGGTGCGCGCGGATGTTGAAGACCCATGCGGGCACGCGCTCCTGCCCGGCGTTCGACCCGGCGATGACCCAGTCGGCTCCATCGCGCGCTGCCAGAAGGGGTGTCGTACGCCATTCACCGGAGCGCCGACCGAGGGTCGTGATCCACACGACCTGGGCTCCGCCGGGGAAGCTCCGACCCAGTCGTCCGCGCGAAACGGCGTGGAGGGCGCGGTGGGAGACCGTCGTCGCCCGCAGGATCGAACCCCAGAAGAGGTCGTAGCTGCGGGTGCCCATGGCCGGACCGTACCGAAGTCCGGGCCTGCGTCCCGGTCGATAGACTTAAGCATCTTCCCCGCGCTCGCTCCCCTGATCCATGCCGAATGCCCTGGAGTGCCCGTGGCCCGCGTCATCGTCGACGTCATGCTCAAGCCGGAGATCCTCGACCCCCAGGGGCGGGCAGTGCAGGGGGCTCTCGGGCGCCTGGGCCTCGCTGGAGTCACGGACGTCCGCCAGGGCAAGCAGTTCACTATCGACGTCGATGGCGTACTCGAGGGCGACCGCCTCGCCCTCATGGAGAGGCTCGCGGGCGAACTGCTCAGCAACCCGGTCATCGAGGACTTCACGATGCGGGTCGAGCAGTGAGGATCGGCGTCGTCACCTTCCCGGGCACCCTTGACGATGGTGACGCGGCACGAGCTGTATGCATTGCCGGCGGCGAGCCTGTCGCGCTGTGGCATGGCGACGACGACCTCAAGGGTGTTGACGCCGTGGTGCTGCCCGGCGGCTTCTCCTACGGCGACTACCTCAGGTGCGGGGCCATCTCGCGGTTCGCCCCGGTGATGACGAGCCTCGTGCCCGCCGCTCAGGGCGGGTTGCCCGTGCTGGGCATCTGCAACGGATTCCAGGTGCTCTGCGAGTCCCACCTGCTGCCCGGTGCCCTGACCCGCAACGGGTCCCTGCACTTCGTCTGCCGCGACCAGCGACTGCGGATCGAGCGCACCGACACCGACTGGACGCGCGACTTCGCTCCCGGCCAGGAGATCGTCATCCCGCTGAAGAACGGCGAGGGCTGCTTCGTCGCCGACGAGCGCACGCTCGACGAGCTCGAGGGTGAGGGGCGGGTCGTCGCGCGCTACCTGGAGGTCAATCCCAACGGGAGCCGGCGCGACATCGCGGGAATCAGCAACGCGCGCGGCAACATCGTCGGGCTCATGCCGCACCCGGAGCACGCGGTCGAAGCACTCACCGGCCCTTCCACCGACGGCCTCGGATTCTTCACGTCCGTGTTGACGACGATGGTGCGCGCATGACGATCGACACCGTGGTCCACGCGCAGGCGCACCCGGATCAGCCGCAGCCTTTCGCGGAGCTGGGCCTGAAGCCCGACGAGTACCAGCGCATCCGCGACATCCTCGGGCGTCGTCCGACGAGTTCCGAGCTCGCGATGTACTCGGTGATGTGGAGCGAGCACTGCTCCTACAAGTCGAGCAAGGTGCACCTGCGCCAGTTCGGCGAGAAGAAGCCCGAGACTCAGGCCCTTCTCGTGGGCATCGGCGAGAACGCGGGAGTCGTCGACATCGGCGATGGATGGGCCGTCACCTTCAAGGTGGAGAGCCACAACCATCCGTCGTACGTGGAGCCGTATCAGGGTGCAGCGACAGGCATCGGCGGGATCGTGCGCGACATCATGTCGATGGGTGCGCGACCGATCGCCGTGATGGACCCGCTGCGGTTCGGTCCGCTCGACGCCCCCGACACCAAGCGCGTCCTCCCCGGAGTCATTGCGGGTGTCGGCGGTTACGGCAACTGCCTCGGGTTGCCCAACATTGGCGGTGAGGTCGTCTTCGACGAGTCGTACGCGGGCAACCCGCTCGTGAACGCCCTGTGCATCGGTGCGATGCGACACGACGACATCCACCTTGCCAGCGCCAAGGGCGTGGGCAATCTCGTTGTCCTGTACGGCGCGCGCACCGGCGGCGACGGTATCGGCGGAGTGTCGGTGCTCGCCTCCGAGACATTCGACGCTGACGGGCCGGCCAAGCGGCCCAGCGTGCAGGTCGGCGACCCGTTCATGGAGAAGCTGCTGATCGAGGCAACACTCGAGGTGCTGCACGCCGGGCTCGTCGAGGGCATCCAGGATCTCGGCGGCGCGGGCATCTCGTGCGCGACGAGCGAGCTCGCCTCGAACGGAGAGGGCGGCATGCACGTCTGGCTCGACCGCGTGCTCCTGCGCGACCAGACACTGTCGCCCGAGGAGATCCTGATGAGCGAGTCTCAGGAGCGGATGTGCGCGATCGTCGCGCCCGCGAACCTCGACGCGTTCATGGCGTTGTGCCGCAAGTGGGATGTCGAGGCCGTGGTCATCGGCGAGGTCACGGACTCCGGTCGGCTGACCATCGACTGGCACGGCGAGCGCATCGTGGACGTGCCGCCGCGCACGGTCGCTCACGAGGGTCCGGTGTACGAACGCCCCTACCACCGACCCTCGTGGCAGGACACCCTGCAGGCCGACACCCCCGATGCGCTGGCCCGCCCGAGTGCGCCGGACGAGCTCCGGGCGACGCTGCTCGACCTCGTCGGTGCACCGAACCTCGCATCGAAGGCGTGGGTCACGTCGCAGTACGACCGCTATGTGCTCGGCAACACGGTGCTGGCGCAGCCGGAGGACTCCGGCATGGTGCGGGTCGACGAGCAGACCGGACGCGGTGTCGCGGTGTCGACCGACTGCAACGGCCGCTTCGCGAAGCTCGATCCCTATGCGGGTGCTCAGCTCGCCCTGGCGGAGAGCTACCGCAATGTCGTCGCGACCGGCGCCATCCCGCTGGCCGTGACCAACTGCCTGAACTTCGGCTCACCGGAGGATCCCGAGGTGATGTGGCAGTTCGCGGAGGCGACGCGTGGTCTTGCGGACGGCTGCCTCGAGCTGGGCATCCCGGTGACCGGCGGCAACGTCTCCTTCTACAACCAGACCGGTGATGTGGCGATCCTGCCCACACCCGTCGTCGGCGTCCTCGGGGTCATCGACGACGTCGATCGCCGCACGCCGATGGCATGGGGTCCTGACGGTGAGTTGATCTACCTGCTCGGCGACACCCGCGACGAGTTCGGCGGGAGCGAGTGGGCGCACCACGTGCACCGGCATCTGGGCGGCCTGCCGCCGATCGTCGATCTCGCACGCGAGCGTCTGCTCGGCGAGATCCTCGTCGCGGGCTCCCGCGACGGCATGCTCACGGCCGCGCACGATGTGTCCGACGGCGGTGTCGCGCAGACCCTGGTGGAGATGGCCCTCCGCTCCGGGATCGGCGCGCGCACCTGGGTGCCCGACGGCATCGATCCGTTCGTCTTCCTGTTCGGCGAGTCTGCTGGTCGTGCGGTCGTGGTGGTGCCGCGCAGCGAGGAGCTGCGGTTCACGGAGATGTGCGCGGCACGGCAGCTTCCGGCGCATCGCATCGGAGTGGTCGACTCCGGGCTCGGCCCGGACGCCGGGTACCCGGACGGCACTCAGGTACTGCAGGTGTCGGACCTGTTCGCCGTGGCGCTCGACGAGCTGCGGACGGTCCACGAGGGCACCCTGCCGGCCGTCCTGGACGCGTAGCCCGTGGCGGTCGACCCGGAGATCCGCGCTCGGGTCAAGGCGACGCTTGCGCGGCTGCAGGAGGCTGCGCCCGGACGCTCGGTCGAGGTGCGCATCCCGCCCTATGCAGCGGTGCAGGCGGTTCCCGGCCTGACTCATCGGCGGGGCACGCCCTCCGCGGTCGTCGAGACCGATGCCGACACCTGGCTCGCCCTGGCGGACGGCTCCCTGTCGTGGACCGAGGCCGTGGCCTCCGGGCGGCTTCGCGCGAGCGGGGAGCGCTCGGACCTGTCGGCGTACCTGCCCCTGCCGGGGGCGACGGAGCCGGGGGATTTGACTGAGTAAGGCAAGCCTCTGTTAAGTTAGGATCACCTAACCTAACCGAGAGGATCTCGATGCATCGCCCCGCTCGCCTGTTGGCCGTCCTTGTCCCGGCGGCCCTCATCCTGGCGGCCTGCGGCGGCTCGACCGAGTCCGCGGAGCCCGCCGCCAGCGGCACCGCCGCCGCCGATTCGGCCAGCGCGACCGCGACGGGCGACCCCAATGCCGTGGTCGTCTACTCCGGCCGGAGCGAGGATCTCGTCGCCCCGCTCCTCGCCGAGTTCACCACGCAGACCGGCATCCCCGTGGAGGTCCGCTACGGCGATACAGCCGAGCTCGCCGCGCAGCTGATCGAGGAGGGGGACGCCAGCCCGGCCGACCTCTACTTCGGCCAGGACGCCGGGGCCCTGGGCGCACTCGACGCCGCCGGGATGTGCGCGCCGCTCCCGGCCGGTGCCGCAGACGCCGTGCCCGACCTCTACAAGAGCGCTGGTGGCACCTGGACGGGCATCACCGGCCGCGCGCGCGTGATCGCCTACGACCCGAAGCAGGTCCCAGAGCAGGACGTCCCGACCTCGATCTTCGATCTCACCGACCCGAAGTGGAAGGGCCAGGTGGCGATCGCGCCGACCAACGGATCCTTCCAGGCGTTCGTCACCGCGATGCGCGTATCCCAGGGGGATGACGCGACGCGGCAGTGGTTGCAGGGGCTGATCGACAACGACGTGCAGACCTTCGAGAAGAACTCGCTCATCCGGGATGCGGTCGATGCGGGCCAGGCGCAGCTGGGTCTGATCAACCACTACTACTGGTACGAGAGGGCCGCCGAGGTGGGCGAGGAGAACATGAACGTGCAGATCGCGTTCGCCAAGCCCGGCGATCCCGGAGCCCTGGTCAACGTGGCCGGTGCCTGCGTGCTCACCCCGGCGGGCAACGCGGACGGAGCTGGAGCGCTCCTCAGCTGGATGCTCACGCCCGAGACGCAGCAGTGGTTCGTCGACAACACCTGGGAGTACCCGCTGGTCGAGGGCGTCTCTGGCCCTGAGGGAGTCCCACCGCTAGCCGACCTGAAGGGCCCTGACATCGCGCTCGCCGAACTCGAGGACCTCCCCGGCACACTGACCATGCTTCAGGACGTCGGCCTCACCTAGGCTGTCCGCGCTGTGAATCGGACCACTTCCCGCCGACCGCCGCTGGCCCTCTTGGTCTCAGCGGTGGTCGGCGTCGTGGTCCTCGCCCTGCCGCTGGTCTACCTCTTCGTGCGTGTGCTCGACGCCGGCGATGCGGCATGGGCGGCGCTGTGGCGCACGCGCACGCTCGACACCCTGCTCACCAGTGTGCTGCTCGTCGCGCTCGTGGCGGTCGGCGCGCTTGTGCTCGCGGCACCCACGGCATGGCTGCTGAGCAGGACGCGCATTCCCTTCTCGCGCACCTTCATGGTGCTCACGGCACTGCCGCTCGCCGTGCCGTCGTACGTCGCGGCCTACGCGTGGATCGCGCTGTTCCCGGGCATGGAAGGCATCTGGGCTGCGGCGCTGGTGATGTCGCTGTGCACGTTCCCATACGTATGCATCCCCTTGCTCGCGACGCTGCGCTCGATGGACGAAGGCCCGGAGCAGGTCGCGCGCAGCATGGGTCTCACGCGTGGAGCCGTGATCCGTCGCGTAGTGGCTCCCATGGCATGGCCTGCTGCCGGTGCAGGCCTGCTGCTCGTCGCGCTCTACACGCTGGCCGAATTCGGCACCGTCTCCATCTTCCGCGTCGACGCGTTCACGCGCGTGATCTACGCGTCCTACCGGGCGTCCTTCGATCGCACGGCGGCGGCAGTGCTCGCCGTGCTCCTCGTCGTCCTGGCGCTGGCGCTCGTTGCTGCTGAGGCGCGCGCCCGCGGACGCGCGGCACGCTGGCGCATCGGCCCGGGCACCGGCCGACCCGTCGACCCGATCCCCCTGTCGGGCGTCGGGCGTGCGCTGGGCCTGACCTGGCTCCTTCTTGTCACCGGCCTCGCTCTCGCTCTGCCCCTCGGATCCATCGCATACCAACTGATGAGCAGTCAGCGTCGTGCCTTCGATCCTTCGGCATTCGTCGGAGCGGTGGCCGGCTCGGTCACCTCATCGACCATGGGTGCGGTGCTGGCGCTGCTCATCGCCATCCCGATTGGTGTCGTCGCGGCCCGCTACACCGGTCGATGGATGCGGTCACTGGAGGCGGGAGCCTTCGTCAGCCACGGTCTCCCGGGAGTCGTCGTCGGCCTGTCGCTCGTCTTCCTCACACTGGCCGTGCTGCCTGCGGCGTACCAGACCCTGGCCACCCTGGCCTTCGCCTACGCCGTCCTGTTCGCGCCCAAGGCCATCGGCGCCACGCGGTCGTCGGTCGCGGCCGTGCCGCCGGAGCTGGAGTCGGTCGCGCGGTCGCTCGGACGCGGCCCGCTCGCGGCGTGGTGGACGACGACGGGTCGGCTGGCCTGGCCCGGGGTGGCAGCGGGCGGGCTCCTGGTGCTGCTCACGGCGATGAAGGAGCTCCCGGCAACGCTCATGCTCAGGCCCACGGGCTTCGAAACCCTGGCCACCCGCCTGTGGTCCCGCACCGAAGTGGAGGCGTTCGGCGCCGCGGCCCCCTACGCCCTCGGCCTCATCGCGCTCGCGGCGGTTCCCGCGTGGCTGCTGAGCAGGTGGCTGGGCAGTCGCAGCCCCGGGTCCGTGACGGGGGAGGATGGCGACATGGTGCCGTCGTCCGCGACCGCACGTGCGGAGGTGCCGGCATGACGTCGGTCCACGTGCGCGATCTCGTCGTCGGCTACGGCGGACCACCCATCGTGCGCGCGGCCACCTGCAGCGTCGACTCCGGCGGGTTCCTGGCGATCGTGGGTGCGAGCGGATCGGGCAAGACCACCCTGCTGCGTGCGATCGCCGGCTTCCTGCCTGTCACGTCGGGCACGATCACCCTGGGCGATCGCCTCGTCGACGGCAGCGGAGTGTGTCTTCCGCCTGAGCGGCGCGGCATCGGAATCGTGACGCAGGACGGGTCGCTGTTCCCGCATCTGACTGTGGCGCGCAACGTCGGCTTCGGCCTGCCACGCCGCACGTCGGCGGACGGAACTCCCACCCGCGAACGCGTCGCCGAGATGCTCGACATGGTCGGCCTGGCCGACATGGCGGAGCGCTCGCCGCACGAACTGTCCGGCGGTCAGCAGCAGCGGGTCGCGCTGGCGCGGGCGTTGGCACCGCGGCCCGATGTCGTCCTCCTCGACGAGCCCTTCAGTGCACTCGACGCCGGACTCCGGACGGAACTGGCGGCAGAGGTGCGCGAACTGCTGACCGTGGCACGCACCACGGCGATCCTGGTGACCCACGATCAGGGCGAGGCACTGTCGCTGGCCGACCAGATCGGTCTCATGATCGAAGGCCGGATCGTCCAGCAGGGAACGCCGGAGGAGCTGTACCAGCGGCCAGGCGATCTCGGGGTGGCCGCCTTCCTCGGCGAGGTCGTCCTGCTTCCCGTGATCGACCACGGTCCGGACTTCGTGACAACGGCCTTGGGTCGGGTGGCTCTGGACGGTGCATCCGGGGCATCGGGCGCTGCTGCTGACAGGCTGGCCCTGCGGCCGGAGCAGTTCACCGTCGCGGCCGCGGGCGAGGGGGCCCAGGTCTCCGGCGAGGTCACGCACGTGACGTACCACGGCCACGACAGCATGGTCGACGTTCGGCTCGTCGATGGCACGCCGGTCCGCATCCGGGTCCTGGGCACGGGCGGGGTGCATCCCGGTGACGCCGTATCGGTGGGAGTCCGGGGCCTGGGCCGGCTGCTCTGAGCCGCGCCTGGCCCGTCTGAAGCTGCGGATTGCGTCGCGAAACCACGAATGGATAACGATCTGCGCATCGTTTGCGCCGTGGCGCGCATGAAAGCGCCCTCAAGCGCTACCTTCGGCCCCTCAGGCGGTGGAGCAGGTCCCGCCCACGGAAGTCGAGAAGGGCGAGGATGACGGAGTCGATCGCGATCCGCCTGCGCGGACTGAGCCGGCACTTCGGCGATGTCGTCGCCGTGGATCGAGTCGACCTCGATGTCGTCGATGGAGAGTTCCTCACCCTGCTGGGCCCCTCCGGCTCGGGCAAGACGACCGTCCTGCGCATGATCGCCGGTTTCGAGCGTCCCGACGCGGGCTCGATCGAGCTGGCGGGGGTCGATGTCACCCAGGTGCCTCCGTACGGACGCGACGTCAACACCGTCTTCCAGGACTACGCCCTGTTCCCGCACATGAGCGTGCTCGAGAACGTGGAGTACGGGCTGAGGGTCAAGAAGGTCCCCAAGGTCGAGCGTGCGGACCGGGCTCGTGCGGCCCTGGACTCCGTGCGACTGTCCGGCTACGAGGAGCGTTCGCCCTCGCAGCTGTCCGGAGGCCAGCGTCAGCGCGTGGCGCTCGCCCGCGCCCTCGTCAACCGCCCGAAGGTGCTCCTCCTGGACGAGCCCCTCGGTGCCCTCGACCTCAAGCTGCGCGAGCAGATGCAGGTCGAGCTCAAGGAGATCCAGCGTGAGGTGGGGATCACCTTCGTGTTCGTGACCCACGATCAGGACGAAGCCCTGACGATGTCGGATCGCATCGCCGTCTTCAACAACGGACGCATCGAGCAGCTGGGCACGCCGACGGATGTCTACGAGCATCCAGCCACGGCTTTCGTGGCGGGCTTCGTCGGCACGTCCAACCTGCTTGACCCCGCCGCCGCCCAACTGGTTCTCGGCCGCTCGGGCACGTGGTCGGTCCGGCCGGAGAAGATCCTCGTGCACGTCGGAGATGCGCCCGTGCCCGATGGCCACCATCGCCTCAACGGCACCGTCCGCGAGGTGGTCTACGTCGGCATGTCGACACGGTTCGTCGTCGACCTCGCCACCGGGGGCTCCTTGATGGCGGTGCGCCAGAACACCGATGCCTCGCATGACCTCAGCCACCTGCGCGGACAGACCGTCTGCCTGTCATGGGATCCCCAGTACGAGTACCAGGTGGCCGACCCGACGTGATGACCCCGTTGCGAGCAACCGCTCGCGGCGACATTCAAGAACAGGAGGAAGTAGATGCAATCTTCGCGTCTGCTCAAGATCGCAGTGGCCACCTCGGCCGCTGCGCTGGTGCTCGCTGCCTGCGGTGGGGGATCCGACAGCAGCACCGATGCGGGTGCTGCACCGGGTGGCGAGGCGTTCGCCGGCCCGGTCGGCGATGGTGAGGGCAAGCTCAGCGTCCTCGCATGGCCCGGCTACGCCGAGGACGGCTCGACCGATCCTTCGGCCGACTGGGTCACTCCGTTCGAGGAGGCCACCGGCTGCCAGGTCGACGTCAAGACGTTCGGCACCTCGGACGAGGCCGTCAAGCTCATGCAGGGCGGCGGCTACGACGTCATCTCAGCTTCCGGTGATGCGTCCCTGCGCCTGATCTACGGCGAGAACATCCAGCCGGTGAACCTCGATCTCGTGCCGAACTACGCCGATATCTTCCCGGACCTGAAGGACAGGTCGCACAACACCGTCAACGGCACCTCCTACGGGGTTCCCCATGGTCGCGGTGCCAACCTGCTCATCTGGAACAAGGAGAAGCTCGGCGACTCCGTCGACTCGTGGTCGGTCATGTTCGAGCCTGACTCGCCGGCTGCCGGTGGCGTGGGCCCGTACGACTCCCCGATCTACATCGCCGACGCGGCCGTCTACCTCATGGCGACGCAGCCCGATCTCGGGATCACCGATCCGTACGCCCTCGACCAGGCGCAGTTCGATGCAGCCATCGCGCTGCTCCAGCAGCAGAAGTCCCTGGTGAGCGAGTACTGGAGCGACTACCTCAAGCAGATCGACGCCGTGAATGGTGGAACCATGACCGGCGCGACGTCGTGGCAGGTCATCGTCAACGGCTTCGACCCCGCGGTCGTGGGGTCGACGAAGGCCAAGGAGGGCGCGACGGGCTGGTCCGACACGTGGATGATCGCGAAGGACACCCCGAACCTCAACTGCTCCTACAAGTGGCTGGACTGGATGGCGTCACCCGCGACCAACGCCCAGGCAGCCGAGTGGTTCGGCGAGGCGCCGGCCAACAGCAAGGCGTGCGAGCTCACGGCGGATCCGGAGCACTGCGACAAGTTCCACGCAGGCGACACCGCCTACTGGGAGGACGTCTACTACTGGAACACCCCGACCGAGCAGTGCCTCGACGGTCGTACGGACGTCACGTGCGTTCCCTACGCCGAATGGTCGAAGGCCTGGTCGGAGCTGCGCTCCTAGCAGCGCGGTGCACGACTAGCGGTTGAGTGAACAAGTAGCGGCGAGGGAACCCATGACGACAGCAGTGGTCGCACCCCCCAAGGGGGGATTCGGCTACCGGCATCCGCGAGCACGCCTCGCGGCCCTGCTGGGCGCGCCGATGGCGTGGCTGATCGTCGTCTACCTGGGTTCCCTCGCCGCTCTGTTCCTCACGGCCTTCTGGACGGTCGACGGATTCACCGGCGCCCTCGTACGCACCTTCACGCTCGAGAACTTCGTCGATGTCTTCACGACTCCTGCGTATCTGCAGGTGATGGCGCGGACGATCGGCATCGCGCTCGCGGTGACCGTCCTGTGCCTGGTGCTTGCCGTCCCGCTCGCCTACTTCATGGCCCGGGTGGCGTCGAAGCGCTGGCAGCCCCTGCTCGTCGCGATGATCCTGACGCCCCTGTGGGCCAGCTATCTGGTAAAGGTCTATGCGTGGCGGGCCATGCTCAGCCCGGAGAGCGGAGTCGTCGCCTGGTTCATGTCGCCCTTCGGGCTCGGCGGGCCGGGCTTCGGGTTGCTGAGCATCGTGATCACGCTCACCTACCTCTGGCTGCCCTACATGATCCTGCCGGTGTATGCCGGGTTCAGCCGCCTGCCCGACTCCATGCTCGACGCCTCGGCCGACCTCGGCGCGAAGTCCTGGCGCACATTCCGCAGCGTCGTCGTCCCGCTCATCTTCCCGTCCATCGTGGCGGGCTCGATCTTCACGTTCTCGCTGAGTCTCGGCGACTACATCACCGCCCAGATCGTCGGTGGCAAGGTGCAGATGCTCGGCAACGTGGTGCAGCAGAACTACGTCACGAACCTTCCGTTCGCTGCAGCATTCGCCACGATCCCGGTGATCATCGTGCTGATCTACCTGGCCGCCGTGCGTCGTTCGGGTGCGCTGGAGAACCTGTGACCACCAGCCGCGGGACGAAGATCGTCCTCAGCATCGTCGCCGTCGTCGTGTTCGCGTTCGTCTACGTTCCGCTAGTGGTCGTCCTGATCAACTCCTTCAACTCGGGTGAGACTCTCTCCTGGCCACCGGAGGGCTTCTCACTGCAGTGGTGGCAGCGTGCCATCGACAGCGAGGGTGTGCGCAATGCCATCGTGACGAGCATCGTGCTCGGCCTCATCGCGACGGCGATCGCGCTGGTGCTGGGCACCCTCGCCTCCCTGGCACTGTCGCGCTTCAGGTTCTTCGGCCAGGACTCCGTGTCGCTCTTGATCATCCTGCCGATCGCCCTCCCGGGCATCGTCACGGGCATCGCCCTGAACAACGTGTTCACGTCCTACCTGGGCGGCCTGACGTTCCTGACGCTCATCCTTGGGCACGCCACGTTCACGATCGTCGTCGTCTACAACAATGCGCTCGCACGCCTGCGTCGCATGGGTGTCAACCTCGAGGACGCCTCGGCCGACCTCGGTGCCGGCCCATGGACGACGTTCCGTCTGGTCACCTTCCCGATGATGAGGTCCGCCCTCGTCGCCGGTGGGGTGCTCGCCTTCGGGCTGTCCTTCGACGAGATCATCGTGACGACGTTCACGGCGGGCCCGGGCATCACCACCCTGCCGATCTGGATCTACCAGAACCTCTTCCGGCCCAACCAGGCCCCGGTCGTCAGCGTCGTCGCTGCGGCACTCGTACTCATCAGCATTCTGCCGATCTACATCGCGCAGAAGCTGTCGAGTGACGACAACCGCGGCGCCGGAATCATGTAGGCGTCCTTCGCCGGCTCTCGACGATCTCGGGGTAGTGTCACTCCTCGTGTCCGTGGGCCTTCGTCAGTGGCAGCTGGAGGCCCTCGAGGGGTACTGGTCCGAGCAGCCGACGGACTACCTGCTCAGCGCGACGCCCGGTGCGGGCAAGACCACTTTCGCGCTCACTCTCGCTGAACAGCTGCTGATGGCCAAGGCGATCAATCGGGTCATCGTGGTCGTGCCGACGGACCACCTGCGCACCCAGTGGGCGGATGCGGCGGCTGCCCGTGGCCTGACTCTCGACCCGACGCTGAAGAACAGCGATGGACCGGTGCGCAAGACGTCGTCGGGGTACGTCACGACGTACGCGCAGGTCGCCAGCCACCCGATGCTGCATCGCGCTCGGACGCAGAACGCCCGTTCGCTGGTGATCCTCGACGAGGTGCATCACGCAGGTGACGGGCTGTCGTGGGGTGAGGCGGTCAGCGAGGCGTTCCAGCCTGCTGCCCGCCGGGTGTGCCTCACCGGAACACCGTTCCGCACCAATCCAGATGAGCGCATTCCCTTCGTGCGCTACGAGGAGGGCTCGGACGGACTGCTCTCCCTCGCCGACTACTCGTACGGATACCGGGAGGCCCTTGCCGAGGCGGTCGTGCGCCCGGTCGTGTTCGCCGCCTACTCGGGCACCAGTCGGTGGATGAACTCGGCGGGGGAGGTCCTGTCGGCCTCGCTCACCGACGCGGGGACGAAGGCCGCTGAGGAGGCCGCGTGGCGAACGGCCCTCGATCCCGGAGGCGACTGGATCGCCCACGTGGTTGCGGCTGCCGATGCGCGCCTGTCCGACGTTCGGGCGTCGGGCTCCCCGGATGCTGGTGCGCTGATGCTCGCCACCGATCAGGGGACCGCACGTGCGTACGCCAAGGTGGTCAAGCGCGTGACCGGGCACACTCCTGTGGTCGTCGTGTCCGACGATCCGCGATCGGGCAAGCGCATCGAGGCCTTCACCCGCAGTGCGGACCGGTGGATCATTGCCGTCAAGCAGGTCTCCGAGGGTGTCGACATCGCACGCCTGGCGGTATGCGTCTGGGCCTGCTCCTTCCGCACGCCGCTGTTCTTCGCTCAGGCGATCGGCCGCGTGGTGCGGGCGCGGCATCCGCGCGAGACGGCGACCGTCTTCCTGCCAGCCGTGCGTCCCCTGCTCGCCCTCGCCGCCAGCATGGAGGAGGAGCGCAACCACGTCGTCCGGCTGACGTCGGGCGGCGACGACCTCGATGCGCTCGCGGCCCTGGAGCGACTGGAGTCGGAGCCGGGCCTGGCCAGTGTCACACCCCTGGGTGCGGAGGCGGAGTTCGCGCACCTGCTGCACGGCGGCCGCGCGTTTGTTGCGGGACGCGATCTGACGGCGGAGGACGAGGAGTTCCTCGGCCTGCCCGGCCTGCTGACCCCCGAGCAGACGGCCGCATTGCTGGCGACCCGGGATGCCGAGCTGAGGCGCAGCCGGGCGGCCGCTCAGGCCGACGAGATCGAGGCAGTCCTGGACGCGATCGACGGCGACCCGACGTGGCGGGATCTGGACCTGCTCCGGCGCGAGGTCCACGGCCTGGTCGGGCAGTGGGCCGGACGCACGGGGCGCACCCCCTCCCAGGTGCACGTCGAGGTGCGCCGCGCCGTGCCCGGACCGGGATCGGCCAAGGCGTCGTGGGATGTGCTGGCCGCCCGCCGCGACTGGCTGTTGGGAAAGGTTGGCTGACTCACGTTGGCTTGATGGCCGCAGGCGTACCTCGGAGCACGCGCACCACCCTGACCCTCGACGATGATCTCGTGGTCGCCGCGCATCTGGCAGCCCTGGCGATCGAGAATGGCGGAACCGTCTACTCGGCGGTTGAGCGAAGGTGCGCTCGGCAGGCACCCGTAGACTCCCGTACGTGACGCGCGGAGACGGACGGCTGTCGCACGATCTCCTTCCCGGCGAGAAGGGCCCCCAGGACGCCTGTGGCGTGTTCGGCGTCTGGGCCCCGGGCGACGAGGTCGCCAAGCTCACCTACTTCGGGCTCTACGCCCTTCAGCATCGCGGCCAGGAGTCGGCCGGAATCGCTGTCAGCGACGGTACGCACATCGTCGTCTTCAAGGACATGGGCCTGGTGTCACAGGTCTTCACCGAGGCGAGCCTGGAGTCCCTGCACGGTCACGTGGCGATCGGGCACACGCGCTACTCCACCACGGGCGCGAGCGTCTGGGAGAACGCCCAGCCGACGTTCCGCTCGACCGCGACCGGGCACCTCGCCCTCGGGCACAACGGCAACCTGACGAACACGCACGAACTCCGCTCCCGCCTCTCCCGGCTGTCGAGCGAATCGGGTGAGCTGCCCCTGAACACGCGGCAGCAGGCCACCAGCGACACCGAGACGCTGACGGCCCTCATCGCCGCGCACCCGGAGCTCTCGGTCGAGGCCGCCGCCCTCGAGGAACTGCCGCACGTGCGCGGTGCGTTCTCCCTCGTGTTCATGGACGACGACGCGCTCTACGGCGCTCGCGACCCGCAGGGCATCCGGCCACTCGTCCTCGGCCGCCTCGAGCGAGGCTGGGTGATCGCGAGTGAGACCGCGGCCCTCGACATCGTCGGTGCCTCCTTCGTCCGCGAGGTCGAGCCTGGCGAGCTGATCGTGATCGACGAGAACGGGCTGCGCTCGCACCGGTTCGCCGAGGCCGACCCCAAGGGATGCCTGTTCGAGTACGTCTACCTGGCGCGCCCGGACACGAGCATCGCCGGGCGCGGCGTGCAGTCGGTGCGCGTGGAGATCGGCCGCCGCCTCGCGCGCGAGCACGCGGTGGACGCTGATCTCGTCATCCCCGTGCCGGAGTCCGGTCGGTATGCCGCGATCGGCTACGCGCAGGAGTCCGGCATTCCGTTCGCGGAGGGCCTGGTCAAGAACTCGTACGTCGGGCGCACGTTCATCCAGCCCTCGCAGTCGATCCGACAGCTGGGCATTCGACTCAAGCTCAACCCACTGCGCGATGTCATCGACGGCCAGCGACTCGTCGTCGTCGACGACTCGATCGTCCGTGGCAACACGCAGCGAGCACTCGTCAGGATGCTCCGCGAGGCAGGTGCGCGCGAGGTCCACGTGCGCATCTCGAGCCCGCCGGTGAAGTGGCCGTGCTTCTACGGCATCGACTTCGCCAGCCGCGCCGAGCTCATCGCGAACGGACTCTCGGTCGACGAGATCTGCACCTCACTCGGTGCGGACTCCCTGGCCTACGTCGATCTCGAGCAG
>CAIZPS010000157.1 GCA_903934925.1 uncultured bacterium
CGCGCAGTGGCGGAAGATCATGCTTCCGCTCCTGCCGCCCAGTCCCACGCCGACGCCATCGGCCTCGCCGTCGGCGTCACCGTCAGCATCGCCGTCGGCGTCCCCGTCAGCATCGCCGTCGGCGTCCCCGTCAGCATCGCCGTCGGCGTCCCCGTCAGCGTCGCCAGCGGAGACGCCCACCCCGACTCCCTCGGGATCCCCGGGCAGCGACGGCGCCGGCCCGATTCCCGAGCCGACACCCGCGCCTGCGTCGGACGGCGTCACGATCCTGCCCAAGCGCGGCACGATCACCCAGCCCGACGGCGGCTCGGTCGATCCCACCGAGGGAGGCACCCCGAGCACCGGGGCCAGCTTCAGCGGCGGATCGATCGCCATCTGGGATGGCACGAAGTGGACGCAGTCCTACACCGATCCGGGTGTCGGCTCCTGGCTCGTCGTGAACGGGCAGGTCAGGTTCGTCCCCGTGCCCGGCTTCGTCGGGACGGCATCCACGACGATGCGCGTGATCGACAACAGCGGCAAGGCCGGGTACGCGCCGGTGTCCTTCACCGTCCTACCACCGGCGCAGCCGACTCCCCCGCCGGCGCTGCCCGAACGGGGTTCGGCCGGACTCGGGCCCATTCCGCCGCCGCCGGCGCTGCCCGCGGCCGACGCCGGAGCCGTCGTGCAGCCGCAGGGCGCCGTGCTGAACGGCCCCTCGGGGACAGCGGATCCCGTTGCCGACGCGATCCCGAGTCCCGGTGCGAGCATCGACCCGAGCTCGCTGCTGATCTGGGACGGCGCGTCGTGGGTGAAGTCCTACGACGATCCCGGCGTCGGCAGCTGGAAGGTCGTGGACGGCAAGGTCGTGTTCACGCCGGTGCCGGGCTTCTGCGGCACCGCGAGCACGACGATGAAACTGACCGACACAGCCGGCAAGTCCGGAACCGCACCCGTCGCCTTCGCCGTGCCGTGCCCGAAGGCCGGCAGCAACGGCACCGGCATCGTGCCCGGGCCACCGACCCCGCCGTTCGACGGATCATCCGCGCCGCTGATCAGCAACGTCGCCCTGTCCGGGTTTGCGAATGCCGACGGCGGAGCCATCGATGCCGCGACAGCCCTCGCCGCCTACGGCCCGGATCTGTCGACCCTGCGCATCTGGGACGGCACGGCGTGGGTCCGCGAGTTCACCGACCCGGGCGTCGGAACCTGGCGCATCCTCGGCACTCAAATCGTCTTCACCCCGGCGAAGGGCTTCACCGGGGTCGCGCGGACGACCTTCCGCGCCGTCGCGGCGGACGGTTCGACCATCCAGGGTCCGGTCTCGTTCACCGTCGAGGCCGGGTGCTCGCTGCCCACCGGCACCCAGATCGTCATCGGCTTCGAGCCGAACGACGCCACGATCGGCAAGGGCGACCGCACCCGGCTGAGCCGGGCCCTGTCACCCTCCTGCCGATTCGTCGTGAGCGGCTACGTCCAGCCGGTGGGGTCGACGAGCAACGACCGATCGCTCAGCCTGAGCAGGGCGCAGGTGGTGGCCGACCTCATCCGAGACGAGAACAAGCGCCTCTCGGTCAGGGTCATCGCGGGCGGGCGTTGGCTGCAGGATGCGTGCGCGAGGGATGAGAACCGCTGCGCCATCGTCCGACCCGCGCGCGCCGTCGGCTGAGGCCGCGGCTTCCGTCAGCGGTGCTACGGCCTGATGGCCCACCGCTCGCGGTCGCCGTCGTAGAAGAGCGTCCTGGTGCACACTCCACCGCCCTGACCATCGTTGCGCCACTGCGCCCATGAAAGCGACCAGCCGCCACCGGACACGCCCGCCCAGTTGAGATCCTCGCGGGAGAGCTCACCGCAGGATCCGGACTCCGGGGTGGCGACCTGCTGCATCACATCGGCGGGCAGGACCCGCACCGTTCCCGAGGACGTCGCGATGTCGAGGGTCGTGATCACTACGGAGCCGTCGCCGCCGATGGACGACGGACCGGTAGCCGATGCGCCATTGGTGCCGGCCGCGAAGGTGGTCGCGGGCTGGCCGGCGAGGGACGCACTGGCGTGGGATCCGCCGGCCGCACCGGGGCCACCGAAGCAGTTCGCGCCGCCGCCACCGCCGCCGTAGCCACCTCCACCGCCACCACCGCCGAGGTTGCCGCCGCCACCGCCGCCGAAGCCCGCTCCGCCGCCACCTCCACCGTTGACCGCACCGGTGTTGGCGAACACCGCTGACGTGCCGCCGTCGGAGTTGCCCCCCGCACCACCACCGAAGCCGCCCCCGCCTCCACCCGCGTTGCCCGATGCTGCGGTGCCTGAGCTGGCCCCCGCTCCCCCGGTGCCACCCGAGGCGGGACCCGCACACGCGTAGTTGACGACGATGGCGCTGCCATCCCCGCCGGCTCCGCTTCCCGCCAGGTTGCCGCCGTAGGCCACGGCGCCGCCGAAACCGGCGCCGTTCCCGCCGACGGCTGTCCCGGACGCCGCACCCGACCCACCGGCGATCGACTGACCGGCGCCACCGCCACCGCCGGCGACGACGGTGACCGATCCTCCGGTCACGCTCGTGGCGGCGCCTCCCATGCGGGAGCCGGCCGTTGTCGAACCGCCGACACCGCCGCCGCCGCCGACCTTGATGCTGAGCACGTCACCCGGGGAGACCGCCTGAAACGTGGTCACGACCGCACCCGCCCCACCCGCGGCGCTCGAGGACATGAATCCGCTGTAGCGGGATGCGCCACCGCCACCGGTGGCGATGATCTCAAGGCCGTAGACCCCGGCCGGCACGGTGTAGGTCTGCACCGTCGCTCCGGCATAGCTGAAGGTGGTCACGACCCCGCTTGCCTGGACGGGGGCAGCCAGCGCGAGTGCCGTGGCGCCCAGCAGGCCGGAGGTCAGGACGGCGATCGATCGACGACAGCGGACGGATGCGAGTGGGTAGGAGAACATTGCGCTTCTTCGGTCGGGGCGTCATTGCCCCCCGGGACGCGAGCGTCACCGTAGCGGACTTGGCCTAAGTCCAGCACGGACTCGCCGCATCAATTCTGCCGCGCGAACCTCGCCACGACGTCAGCCGCGGTGTCGCGACCGGAGAGCAGAGCGCCTTCGAACCAGCCGACGTGAGCGGGTGCGATGTCCGAGCCCGCGAAGTGCAGTGGGCCACCGGTCGCCCACACCGCCGACGCGAACGTGTCGGAAGCGCCAGCGGGTGTCGCGAAGTACGTGCCACGCGACCATGGATCGCCGATCCAGTCGTGATGGTGGAACGCGAGCAGGGTGGCCTCGGGGTAGAAGGCGTGCAGGGCCCGCTCGACGTGCCTGCGGTCACTCGGATCGAATTCCGATGTGGGGAGCCCGAAGCCGAGGATGAGCGTGCCGCCGTCAACGGCCTGATGGGCGTACAGCCAGTCCAGACCCTCGCCGCGGCCCGTAGCCACGGCGCCCTCACGCACTCCGTCGACGAGCATCCAGACCTTGGCCACGCGGCCCACGCTGCGGCCCGCCCCCTGAGCGACGGCCGGGGGCGCGAGGTCGCCGAGATCGAGTTCGGGAAGGACGTTGACGGGAACAGCCACCACCACCTGCGCGGCGTTCTCGACGGATCCGTCGGCCAGAACGACCGCGAGTCCATCCGAGGTGCGCTGCACGCCGGCCACCGCCGCGCCGAGCCGCACCTGCGCCCCACTGCCCGCAGCCATCCTGCCGGCCAGTTCCTCCCACCCCAGGATCGGACTCGCGCGCAGGGACGTGAGGAATCCGACGACACCGTGGTGCTCCACGATCACGCCCAGGGGGTCCAGCACGGACAGCAGGTCGGGATCGGCGCCCGTCATCATGATGAGCCAACCATGCAGGGCGTCCGCAACCTCACCAGGCAGCTCCAGCAGATTCAGGTACTCCGAGCACGACAGCGGCTCGAGCCAGTCGGGCGGGGGATCCAGCAGGGCGTCCTGGTGGATCCGGACGAGCGCCGCCTCCAGCGCCGCCCAGTGCTCCATGGCCACGGGCATGCCCTGTCGGATCCGGCCACCGGTGCGCCACCGAAGTTCCGTGGGTTCACCGTGGGTGCGGGAGTCCATGCCGTAACGCGTCAGCTCAGCCAACGCCTCGCTCTGACCCGGCGCGATCCAGGTGCCACCAAGTTCGACATCGACACCGAGGACGTCGGCTCCACCCGTGTAGCCACGCCCGCCGACGCGGTCGCGAGCCTCGAGCACCAGCACGGTGAGGCCCGCCTCAGCGCAGTCGCGAGCCGTGCGAAGTCCTGCCAGACCCGCGCCCACCACGATGACGTCCCACGTCGACGACGAACTCATCACACCTGGCTCTCACTCCACGGTCGGCGCAGCCTAGGGCTTGTAGCCGTAGCAGGCCTTCTTGAGTGCAATGTTGGTGCCGGCGCGAAAATCCTTCTTCGTCGCACCGAGCAGTCGGATGGCATCCTTGATGTCCTTTTCTCCCATGAACAGGTTGAGAACCGTCTTGGGACTGGTCACGAACAGCCGGCACATGTCTTCGAAGCCCTCAGGATCCGAAGCCAGAGACTGCTCGAGCGCCTGAACGACGATCTCGGCCACGGCCTTCTGCTTGCTCGTGTCCAAGGATTGCGCCGCGTGAGCAGGGGACATGAGCCCCGTGAGTCCAACAAGTCCAATGAGGAGCACAGCTGCTGCGCCTAGCCGAATAGCCTTCACGGGCAATCCCTTGTTCGAAGTCGACACATGACCTTACTCACGTGAGGCGCCGAGGAGCCTGGCGCAACACTCAGAAACGACGTGCTGCCTCCGGGACCGCCGCATCCGATCACAGAGCCGTCGGAACCTCCATGTCCAGCGTGGCTGGCATTGCCATCATGGTCTCGAAATCGATCGGGGTCAACGGGTCGAGGGCGTCACCGCTATCAGCAGGGCAGGGTGGCGGTGAGTGCGTCTCCCTCCGCGCTCGATGCCCGCCGCCAGTTCAGAGTGCACTCGTCGAGCAGCTGCGTGCCCAGGCCTCGTCTCTTCGGCTCCTCGATCCCCCGGCTGTCGGCCGTCACCTCCACGAGGAGTTCGTCGCTCTTCTCGTCGGCGACGTCCAGGCGAATCGTGGCGGTAGTCGCATGACCGTGCCACACCGCGTTCGAGACCGCCTCCGACACGATGTCGATGACGATGGAGCGGAGCACGCCGTCCTTCGCAATGATCTGCGCAGCCGCCC
This sequence comes from uncultured bacterium, assembly GCA_903934925.1. Classification (GTDB taxonomy): domain Bacteria; phylum Actinomycetota; class Actinomycetes; order S36-B12; family S36-B12; genus UBA10649. Next base: position 5,167 of record CAIZPS010000157.1, read on the forward strand.
GGGAGACGTCGTCGCCGATGACGCACACCCCCTCCCAGGTGGAGCGCATCCGCTCCAGTCCCTGCTCGAAGGACACGACACTGCCGTCAGGCTCGTTGAGCACATCGAGCGTGGTCAGCAGCTCTGCGCGGATCTGGTCGGTGAGCCCGGGAGTGACATCGTCATTCCGGATAGCCGAATCAAGACGGATGGCTGCGGCCGTGACCGCCATCTGCACAGGGCCGTGCAGAGCACGGGCGACCATGCGCTGCTGGAACCAAGTGAGCTGCCTCGTCCGGACAACCTGCCGCCGAAGTTGCTCGAGGGCTGCGGCAGTGTCGGCAAGCAGCGCGCTGCGCGCCGCCAGCATGCCGTTGACGAGCGCCAGGCTGATGCCGACCAGTGCCACATAGAACGACAGGGCTACCGCGATCGCCACGGCACTCGACCAGCCCCTGGCCAGTGCCCAGAGCACCGTGCCGACCATCGCACCTGAGACCACACCTGCCGCCACGACCAAAGACAGGCGCCCCAATGGCCGAAGGCGGGGAAGTGCGAGGCGTAGAAGCGCGTTAGCCCCGGCCAGCACGAGTGGTACCACGAGGAGCATGAGCGGCAGCTGCCAGCGGACCGCAGGGAACGTCGCCGCCGCCGACAGCAGGATCGCAGAGAGGACCGCCGTCGTCGCCAACGGCAAGAAGGGCCGATCGACTGACGCATCCCCCACCACCTGCTGCCAACCCACCTGAACCCGCGGACGCTCGGGCTCCGGTCCCTCGCGTGCAGCGAATGATCGAGCCAGCTCATGACTCAGGGGCCGAACGACATCCGATGCCGTTCTCTGCAGTTGTGCCACAACCGCAGCCGGCTGCTCACCGGAAATGCCTGCGAGCTCGGCCTCCATCACTGAGCGCGCACGCCCGACCAGTTCGTCGTTGCGGAACTGAGCCGCCTTCGCCGCGGCGAGGCGGGACATCTCCAGCTCCGCCTGAACCTCCATGAGTTCGGTCAGTCGCCGTTGGCGTTCCCGGACGGAATTCACGACATACGCGGTGACGACCAGCGGGATGAGTGTCGGGAGGAATCCGCTGAAGATCCGCAGGGCGGGCATGAGCGGCAGGCCCCCGAGGTCGTGGAGAAGCCGGTCGACAGCAATCGCTCGCACGATGTCAGCGATGACGAACCCGGCGAGCGCAATCCAGGGACGGGGTCGCAGGGGATCCCTCAGCAGTGTGAAGCGGAGCAGGACCAGCGGCGCGAACATCGCGAGCTGCGCAAGGACAGTGGCAAGCACACGCGCACTGAGCGGCGCACCAACATTGATCGGCTGAACGGAGACCGTCAGGAGCCTGTCGACCAGGGACACACCGAAGGCCCACCAAGTGACGGCGCCCGGCCCGCCGATCCGCTGGAAGGCCTCGCCGAGCCGGCTCACAGCTTCTCAGGAATCCCCGCGGCAGCGATGAACTGCCGCACCGCCTCCACTCGGGGGTTCACGCCGCCCTTCCCATCGATCCCGAGATCGCGGAAGATCTCCGCGGTCCAGCGTTCGACCGTCGACAGAGCAACTCCCTTGACCCGCGCGATGTGCTCGTTGGTGTATCCGGTCGCCATCAGGCGAAGCACCTCGATGTGCTTGAAGCTCAGGGCCTCCAGCGGCTTGCCGGAGTCACGATCATGGCGCGCCTCACGCGACCGATCCGTCATGACAGCCTCGATCGATGCCAGCAGGTACTCGGTGTCGCGCACACGGTCCTTGCGCAGGAAGCCGCAGCCCTCGGGGATGTCCTCAGCCTCGAGCCCCGCCGTCCGCGGATCGGGGTGCTTGGTGAGGAAGACGATCGCGATGTCGGGGCGCTGCCGGGAGAGCACGCGGGCGAGGTCGAGGCCGGACGGGCCATCGCCCAATGAGATGTCGAGGAGGATTCCGTCCGGATCGAACTCGCGGATCGCCGCACGCGCCTGGACGACGTCCTCGGCCGTCTCGACAAGGAAGTTGTGACCCACGAGCACATCGGCCAGGAGCGAGCCCATGAGGGGCTCGTCCTCGACGATGAGCATGCGACGGGCGTCACCGGACATGCCGTCAGGATAGGAGTGAATCCCTCAGCTATACGGGGACAACGATGGTTTCCCATCGATGTCCCCCCTCCTGGTCTGGCGGATGTCGGACCGACCGGCCCTCCACACTCCGCCTACGAAGCTGTCCAGGCGCCGGAGGAAGTGCTGTAGACGAGAGTCCGCGTGCACACGGCGCCGCCGAGACCGCCGTGCATCCACTCGGCCCAGCTCTCACCCCACCCGCCGGACGAGGCACCACCCCAGTTCAGCGACTCGGAGGCCGTGTCAGCGCAGGTGCCCGATGCAGGCATGCCGAACTGCTGGACGATCGGGTCCGGTGCGCTGGAGGTGGCGGAGCTCGAGGACGAACCGCCGCCTGCACCACCACTGCTTCCAGTAACGGCGAGTGTCCCCGAGTTGCAGGGCGGGCCGGCTGTCCTGGTCAACGTAAGGGATCCTCCGCCATTGGTGTTCACGGTGTAGTCACTGGTGCTAGTGAAATCGGCCGTCGCCGGCCCGGTCAATCCAGAGGAGGTGACCGAAACGGTCCACCCTCCGGCGATCGTGACCCTGACGGTGTCGCCGGCACTCGCCGTGACAGATGTAGAGAACTGGAAGCTTCCGCCCATGCCACCACTGGGGCACTGAACAGTGACTGGCCACACCGTCGCGGCACTAGCGGGACTTGCCAGGGCGATGGTGGATGAAGCGACCGCAAGGGTGACAGCAGCTATAGCAATGCGACGCATGGGGGGACTCCTTCGGTCGGTCTCCTGACCGCAGAGTGTCCCGACGTGCCTCGCATCTCAGCCGTAAACCGATGGGATCCCCTTGCACGGTTCACGGATCGATGGGATCCCCTCGCTGTGCCCGGAACTGCAGCACCGCTCGGAGGCAGCCGTTGGCGGAACGGGCATGCGAACGATCCACCCAGAGCGAACCACCATGGTGGATGTGGTCGCCCATGGTCCCCTCGACCTGGCCGGCTCTGGCTTACCGAACGGGCGTCGGTCCGCCCGGCACGAATGGGCACCCCAGCACCCTCGGGGGCATCGTGAGGGTGAGCAGGTACTCGGTGACCGGGTCGTTGAGGCAAGCCGACGGCGTCGAC
>CAIZPS010000158.1 GCA_903934925.1 uncultured bacterium
GCCATCGTCGTGCACCTCGACGAGCAGGCGAGCGGCACCGGGGCGGGTGACTGCGATGTCGATGCGGCGCGCGTGGCCGTGGCGCACGGCGTTGGCAAGCGCCTCGCGGACGATCTCGATGACCGCCTCCGCAGCGGCTGGATCGCCTGCGAGAGCTGAGCGCACCCGTTCGTCGACCTGCAGAGTCGTCGTCGCGACGCGCGACCAGATGCCGGCGATCCGAACAAGCACCTCCTCGATGTCGCTGCCGTGGGGTGGTCGATCCTGGACCAGTCGTTCATCGCTCGTGAGGACGGTCAACCGGGTCAGGGCGGTGTCGGCGATGTCAGGTGCCGGGACCTGCTTGCGCAGTGCTGTCTCGATGGTCAGGGCGGTCGAGGTGAGCAAGGACTGCACGGAGCCGTGTAGGTAGCGCCCCCACTGTCGACGCTCCGCCCACACCGTCTGCACCTGCTGGCGCGCCTGCCAATCAAGGGCGGCGATGCGGGCCTCGCGGGCGTCGGCATCCAGTGCCCATGCCTGGCCGATGGCCGTAATGACGGCGATCCCGAGGCACGTGATGGGCACGTACGCCATCAGCGGGACTCCGAAGACGGCCCACGCGCGCTCAGGTCCGAGGCCCCAGCCGGCCGACCATGCGACGGGCAATGCGGATGCGACGCCCGCGAGCAGCCAGATGGCGAGGACGGCGATGCCCCGCGCAAGGGCGGGGAATCGCCGAAGATGCGGGGTGACCGCTCGCCTCGCAATGACGAGGACGATCGCAGCCATCGCGGCGATCCAGAAAGCGCCCAGCCCACCCCACTCGACCCCGTAGGCGCGGACTGCGGTCATCAGGATCGAGGGAAACAGGAGCGCGATCAGCCAACCGGGCCGGAAGGGGTCGATGGTGATGGCGTCCGAGATCACGGTCCGCAGGGCCCGCGTGCGCGAGCGAGAAGTTGATGGCGGCGGCTCGGCAGGCGAAGTGGCCTCGGCGACCACGGTATGGCTGAGCGGTCGGACGATCTCGGAGGAGAGGTCGTGCAGGTCAGTCGCGATCTGACGCAGGAGCGGGTACGCATCGGCATCACCGGCTGGCACCTGCCGGAGCCGGGTGGTGATCGCCTTCAGCTGTGCGGTCACGTCGACTCGGGCCTGCGCGCGCAGGCCGGCGAGCTCGTCGGTCGAGACGTGAAGGGCATGCCGGGCGGCCTCCTCGCGCGCCTGCAGGTCCAGGCGCGTCTCCCGGTGGGTGCGGTACCCGTCGACGATGAGCGTGGCGATGCTCAGCCAGAAGACGGCCAGCACGGCGCCCGATGCGGCGCGGACGGCGAACTGCGGATCCTCGACGAGTCCGAGCTGTAGAGCAGTCCATCCGACGGCGAGACCGCGCGCGCATCCTGCGATCAGAAAGGTTGCGAGGACTGCCACCCACGACAACTTCGCGCGCAGGAGCAGGTGGGCGAGCGCCAGCACGGCACCGGCGGCAAGGGCTCCTGACACGGCGGCAGCGAGCCACGCCACCAC
>CAIZPS010000159.1 GCA_903934925.1 uncultured bacterium
GGCTGGGTCGATGACGGCTTCGGCCACCGGATGATCCGAGTGGTCGGCTGGACGCCGCCTGGTGGCCAGAACGCCGTGTCGGTGAGCTACTCGCTTCCACCCGACACCTTCAAGGTCGTCGACGGCAATCTCGAGTACGTGCTGCACGCGGATCCGCAGTCGCTGTTCGTTCCGTCGACGCTGTCGGTCACCGTGACGCCGCCTCCGGGCTGGACTCCGGTCGAGGCCGGCGGCCAGATCCAGCAGGGCTCGACCGCTACCGTCAGTGCTGTGCAGGACGCTCCGGTCGACGTGCTGATGAGGTTCACGCGATGAACCGCCGCGTCGGCGTGCTTGCTGCGGTCACGGTCGTGGTGATCGTGCTGCTGTGGCTCGTGCCGGTGGTGGGTCTGGTCGCTGCGGCGGTCATGGCGATCCTGCTCCCGCCGTGGGGACGCACGCTGACCGAGCGCGCGGTGATCTCCGGTGTCGTCCTCCTCGGCATCATCGCGGTCGCCTTTCCGCGCGCGGGATCAACTCCCGTGACGTCCACGAGTGCTCGCGTGCTGGTGGCACTGTTCCTGATCGCGCTGCTGGCCATGAGTCTGCTGCCCCGGCTGCGTGACGGCCGCATCCCTCGCCCATCTCTCACCGACGGGATCGTTCTGCTCACGCTGATGATCGCTGGCTGGTGGTTCGTGTCGGCGTATGTCGGTGCCTCCGCCGTCGAGATCGTCAGCGGCCTGTTCTTCACCGGCTGGGACAACCACGGTCACTTCACGACTTTCGCGAACACCGTGGTCGCGCAGGGCACGACTTGGCCGACGATCGACGGCAGCACGGCCTGGAACCAGTGGTACCCGGCCCTGCAGACCACCGCGATGGCGCTGGCCGAGGTCGCGTGGCGGGGGGAGTCCCTCGGCCGCATCGACCTGCTCTGGCCGTTCGTGCAGTGGAATGCTGCCCTGTTCGCCGCGAGCCTGGCGATCCTCGCGTGGGTGGCCGGCGACGTCGCAGCGCGCATCGGCGGTCGTGCGCGCGAGAGCTGGACGCGTCCGCTGGCCGCCGCGCTGTTCGCGCTGTTCGCGCTGCTGGGCAGCCCCGCCCTGCTCTACAACCGCGGCTTCACCAACTTCGTCCTCGGTGTCGCGGTCGTCGTCGCGGTGGCATGGATCTCGGCGCGCAGCTGGCGCTCTGCGCAGGTGCTCGGATGGTTCCTCATCCCGGTCGGCCTGCTCGCCGCGGTGGGCCTCTGGACACCGCTCGCGATCGGCCTGGTTCCGTCGGGCGTCATCGTCGCGATCGCCCTTTTCCGTTCCCGCCTCTGGGCCGGCATCGCGTGGCTGGCCGCTGCCGTCATCGCGGGCGGCGTCATGGCGGTGACGCAGCTGTCGGCGATCCTCGGCGCGGATCCGGAGGCCGGGGCGTCGGACTTCGCGCAGAACCTCGGCTCCATCGACGTCGGCATGAGCACCTTCAACGTCGGTGCCGCTCTGCTTGCGCCACTCGTCGCAGCCCTTATCGCGATCCTGCTCATCACCCAGCGCCGCACC
>CAIZPS010000160.1 GCA_903934925.1 uncultured bacterium
CCCGTCACGACACTCAGCGAGGCCGTGGCAGCGGTCGAGGGTTTCGTGGCCGGCACGGCGCTGCCCGCCTGTCCCGTCGATCCAGCGTGACGTCCGGACCGATGCTCGTGACGTCCGGACCGATGCTCGTGACGCCCGGACCGATGCTCGTGACGTCCGGACCGATGCTCGTGAAGACGTCGGCCCGGGCGTGACGTAGGTTGGTGACGTGAGTTTCGACATGCCCGGCATGGGCGGCCAGGGAGGGGCGGACTCCCTCGCCGAGACTGCTCCGCGCCGGCGCAGCGTCCTGATCCCTACCATCATCGTGCTGGCCGTCCTCGTGGGCGGGTTCGTCGTCTTCACCGGCTACTACACCGACTGGCTCTGGTATCAGTCCGTCGACAAGGCCGAGGTCTTCACGACCTCGATCCTCACCCGCCTGCTTCTTTTCGGGGTCTTCGGCGCCTTCCTCGGCCTGATGGTCGGCGTGGCCATGTGGATCGCGTGGCGCACGCGTCCGACCTTCCAGGCCATGACTCCAGAGCAGGCGAGCCTCGAGCGCTACCGGATGGCCATCGACCCCTACCGGCGACGCGTCACGATCGTTCTCTCCGTCGTCGTCGGATTCATCGGTGGCCTGACGGCATCAGGGGAGTGGGGCACCTACCTGCTGTGGCGCAACGCCACCCCATTCGGCATCGAGGACCCCCAGTTCGGCCTCGACTTGTCCTTCTTCACGTTCACGTTGCCTTTCGTGCAGTTCCTACTGGCCTTCGGTTTCTCCGCGGTGATCGTCACGCTCATCTCGGTGATCATCGTCCAGTACCTCTACGGCGGCCTGCGGCTGCAGCCGAAGGGCGATCGGGCGTCGGGGGCGGCGCAGTCGCAGATCAGCCTGCTGATCGGCTTGTTCGTCCTGTTGAAGGCTGTCGCCTACTGGTTCGACCGCTTTGCCCTCGACACGCAGAGCCAGCAGCTTGTCGCGGGATTCACCGGCCTGAAGTACACCGACGTGAACGCGGTGCTGCCGGCCCTGAACATCCTCGCCGCGGTGTCGATCCTGGTGGCTGCACTCTTCTTCGTGAACGCGTTCCGACGCCACTGGGTGATCCCGGTCATTGGCGCCGTGCTGCTCGTTCTCACGAGCATCGTCGTCGGAACGCTCTACCCGATGATCGTGCAGCAGTTCCAGGTTCGGCCGAACGAGCTGGTCAAGGAACAGCCCTATCTCGAGCGGAACATCAACGCCACGCGCGCGGCCTACGACATCGCCGACGCTGAGATATCCGAATACCCGGGCACGGTGGAGCCGCCGACCCCCGAGGTGGTCAGTGCCTCGTCCGGCACCCTGAACGCGATCCGACTCCTCGACCCAGCCGTGGTGTCGCCCACGTTCAACCAGCTGCAGCAGATCCGCGGCTACTACTCCTTCAACAACACTCTCGACGTCGATCGCTACGACCTTGACGGCGGCCAGCGCGGGGCGATCGTGGCGGTCCGCGAGATCAACCTCGCCGGCATCCCCGACGGCCAGCGCAACTGGACCAACGACCGCGCGGTCTACACGCACGGCTACGGCGTGGTCGCGGCCTACGACAACACCTCGCTCACCAACGGCCAGCCGGACTTCTTCGAGAGCGACATCCCCTCGAAGGGTCAACTGGAGCTCGAGCAGCCTCGGGTCTACTTCGGCGAGCTGTCGCCGGCCTACAGCATCGTCGGGGCTCCGGAGGGATCGCCGCCCGTCGAGCTCGACTACCCGGACGACCAAAGCCCCACGGGCCAGAAGACCAACACCTATCAGGGCTCTGGCGGAGTGCCGATGGGCAACGCCCTCGGCCGGCTGCTCTTCGCGACCAAGTTCCAGGACGCGAACATCCTGCTCTCCGACCTCGTGAACCCCGAGTCGCGCATCCTCTGGGATCGTGACCCGCTGACCCGCGTGGAGAAGGTCGCGCCGTGGCTCACGCTCGACCGCGATCCCTACCCGGTGGTGGTCGACGGGCGCATCAAGTGGATCGTCGACGGCTACACGCTGTCGAACGAGTACCCGTACTCCAGCCGGGTCAGCCTGAGCGAGGCCACCAGCGACTCGGTCAGCAGCCGCACCCTGCCGAGCTCGCTGCTCCCGCGCGATCAGGCGAACTACATCCGCAACTCCGTCAAGGCCGTGGTCGACGCCTACGACGGCACCGTCACCCTCTATGCCTGGGACGGCAGCGATCCGGTTCTGCAGACGTGGATGAAAGCGTTCCCGGGTATCGTCGAACCACTCTCCGCGATGCCCGAGGCCATCGTCGAGCACGTGCGCTACCCGCAGGACATGTTCAAGGTGCAGCGCGCCATCCTCAGCCGCTACCACGTGACGGACCCGACGACCTTCTACAACGCGTCCGATGTGTGGATCGTGCCGAATGACCCGACGGTCACGCCGGCGGAGGTGTTCCAGCCGCCTTACTACCTGACGGTGCAGATGCCGGGCCAGAGCGAGCCGGCCTTCTCGCTGACCACCACGTTCGCGCCGCAGCGCCGCCAGACCCTCGCAGCCTTCATGGCCGTCGACTCCTCGCCGGGTGAGGACTACGGCAAGATGCGCGTCCTCCAGCTGCCCAGCAACACGACCATCCCCGGCCCGCAGCAGGTGCAGAACAACTTCGAGTCCGATCCGTCGGTGTCGAGCCAGCTCAGTCTGCTGCGCCGCGGTGGATCCGAGGTCCAGCTGGGCAACCTGCTCAGCCTGCCGTTCAACGGCGGACTGCTGTATGTCGAGCCCGTCTACATCCGTGCTGCGCAGGACGGCTACCCGCTGCTGCGCAAGGTGCTGGTGGGCTACGGCGAGAACGTCGCGCTCGAGGACACCCTCGACGTCGCCCTCGCGAAGGTGTTCGGCACGAGTCCGGACGCCACCCCGGAGCCCACGGTCGACGACGAACTCGGCCAGCTCGAGCAGGACACCGAGGCGGGTAGCGGCGCGGCCACGCCTGCTCCCGAGCCCGCACCGTCGACGGGCGATCCGGCAACCGACCTCGCGATCGCGATCACTCAGGCGCAGCGGGCCTACGAGGATGGGCAGGTGGCGCTCGCCAAGGGCGACTTCGCCGCCTACGGTGCCGCGCAGGAGCGCCTGAAGGCCGCGCTCGATGCGATCGCCGTCGCGGAGGCGGAACTGAGCGGTGGCCAGCTGTTGCCGGAGGAGCCTGCGGTCGAGGAGCCTGCGGTCGACGACGGCGTGCAGTCCGAGGGCACGGCTGCGTGACGGCTGAGTACTGGGACGGCCGCTACGCCGACATCGGCGAGGCGAATGTCTCGTGGTTTCAGGCGACTCCGGAGAACAGCCTGCTGCTCATCACCCGGGTCGCCGAGCCCACTGCGGCCGTGGTGGATGTCGGCGGTGGAGCGAGCCGTCTGGTCGACCAGTTGCTCGCGCGCGGGTTCCATGACGTCACGGTGGTCGATCTCAGTCAGCAGGCGCTTGGTGAGGCGCGGGCGCGCGTGGGCGATGCGCCCGTGCACTGGGTCGTCACCGACATCCGCGACTGGCAGCCGGACCGCACCTTCGACGTATGGCACGACCGTGCCGCGTTCCACTTCCTTGTCGACCAGGCTGACCAGCAGCGCTACTGGGCGCTCGTGCGCGAGGCCGTGCCCGTCGGCGGTCACGTGATCGTCGCGACCTTCGCCGAGGATGGCCCCGACATGTGCTCGGGCCTGCCTGTGCACCGCTACAGCGCCGAGGGTCTCGCCGCGTCGATGGGGGAGGGGTTCACCGTGCTGGAGACCCTGCGCGAGGACCACGTGACCCCCAGCGGCGGCACGCAGTCCTTCATCTGGGTCCTCGCCCGCCGCTCGATTTGATCCGCTTCCCGGATCAGTTCTGCAGAACTGATCCGGTTCAGCGGATCATCTGCCGATCTCGTCCGCTCCAGGCCCCGCACCCGCCCAGCGGTGCACCACACTGCTCACATGGACGACGACCTCGTGGTGCAGGCCGGTGTCGTCATCCCCGCGCATGAGCTCCAGTGGCGCTTCAGTCGGGCGGGTGGGCCCGGTGGGCAGGGCGTCAACACCACCGACTCCCGGGTGCAGGTGTCCTTCGACGTGGTTCGCAGCCCGAGCATCCCCGACGCGCTCCGGGCGCGTGCCCTCCGGCGACTGGGGAGTCGGCTCCATGACGGCCGTGTAACGGTGACCGCCATGGAGAGCCGGTCGCAGTGGCAGAACCGACGTGCTGCCCTCGCTCGGCTCGCCCATCTCCTGGAGGCAGCCCTGGCCGATCCGCCTCGACCCCGACGGCCGACGCGACCCAGCCGGGCCTCCGTCGATCGACGCATCGCTGACAAGAAGGCGCGGGGTCAGGTCAAGAGACTGCGCTCGGCTGACCCGGGGGATTGATCCCGAGGGCCGGGTTGCATCGTGATTTGGCTGCCTTCCCGACGGCACGTATAGTGGGGGTGCACGCGACGCGGGGTGGAGCAGCTCGGTAGCTCGCTGGGCTCATAACCCAGAGGTCCCAGGTTCAAATCCTGGCCCCGCTACCAAATGTGAAGGTTCAACTAAAGAACGTTCGCACGACGAAGGGTCCCTGAGAGATCAGGGGCCCTTCGTCGTAGGAGGAGGTCCTCTGCCGCGTAGACGTGAGGCGCTGACTCGGGTCACGCCCTGTCAACGGGGGCACTGGACCGGTGCCTCGCATTCTCGTGGCGATGCCTGCTTGGGCACGAAGTCACGTGTCAGCTAAGGCTGGGCATCGAGGCATACGGTTCAGGCGCAGATGTGTGAGCAAACCGAGTGAAAGCCGAAAGTGCGAAGTGCATCTCGTCTGCGGAGTTAGGACGCGCTACGTCGGCCGGCGATGAAGAGGTTGACAATGCGGTCGGCGAGAGCGTTGCTCATTGGGCAGTCCGGGTCGAGGGCGGACATGATGACGAAGCCGACGATCTCATGCTTGGCCTCGAGGATGTCTGTATCAACGGGAATGAGGTCGGCTTGAGCGCAAGACGTGATCGCGGCGACGACGGGAGCGAAGGTCTGGTCGAGGATGCCTTCGGGGAGAGCCAGGGATTCCACTGCATCAAGCGGAGTGGCGATGAGGTGGGGGAGCGCGGGTCGAGCGGGCGGAGTTCCGAGGCCGGTGACGAGCTCGCGAACGACGAAACGCAATGCCTGCTCGGGGTCGAGTGATACGGGTGGCTCGGCGACGATCGGCAGACAGGCGCGGTAGGTATCAGCCAGCAGGTGCGCTCGGTCGGTCCAGTGCCGGTAGATCGTCGTCTTGGCCACGCCGGAGGTGTCGCTCACCGCATCCACGGTGACCGCGCGGGGCCCTCCGTCGACGAAGAGCTTGAGCGCGGCCGCCTGGACGGCGTCGATCGATCGCAGGACGCGCGGGTCAGGGTCCGCGCCGAGTTCGGGCACGGCCCCAGTATCGCGACCGTGCGTTGAGTCCCCTGCCACGGTCTGCATGATACGCTACAGTATCGTAGTGTTCATTCATGAGGGGAAATGCCATGGCTTCTCAGGTTGTGCTTGTGACGGGTGCGTCAAGCGGCATTGGCGCTGCGACGGCCAGCAGGCTCGTGTCAGCCGGATACGTCGTGTACGGGGCGGCCCGGCGCGTCGATCGCATCGCCGAGTTGCCCGGGGTGATCCCCGTGGAGATGGACATCACCGACGAGGGTCAGGTGTCCGCTGCGGTCACGCGCATCATCGGTGAACAGGGACGCCTTGATGTCCTTGTGAACAACGCCGGGTTTGCCCAGTACGGCCCGGTGGAGGAGGTGTCCATCGACGCCGCCCGCTACCAGTTCGAGGTCAACATCTTCGGCCTGGCTCGCCTCACCCAGCTCGTCATCCCTCACATGCGAGCTCAGAAGGCGGGCACGATCGTGAACATCTCCTCGATGGGTGGACGCATCTACACCCCGCTGGGTGCTTGGTACCACGCAACAAAGCATGCACTCGAGGGCTGGTCTGACTGTCTGCGCGTCGAGCTCAAGCCCCTCGGTATCGACGTCGTCATTATCGAGCCGGGCGGCATCGCGACGGAGTTCAGCGACGTCCTCGCCCAGCACACCAGCCAACTGCCGTCCAGTGCTGCGAACAGTCCCTACCAGGACCTGACCGACAAGGTGACGCGCACGCTCTCCGACCCCGACTTCGTCCGACGGGCCTCACCACCATCCCTCATCGCGGACACCATCCTCACGGCGATATCCAGCAGCAAGCCAAAGTCCCGCTACATGGCCGGCTACCTCGCCAAGCCCATGTGGAGGCTGCGCCGCTTCGGGGGAGATGGTCTCTACGATCGAGCGGTAGCGAGGATCGTGAAATAGCCGGCCGCCTCAATTGATGACAAGGGGGGTGCAGGTTCTGCACCTCTGGGGAGTGCAGGAGGGGGTGCAGACGTGCGGTTTCGTGAGGGGATCTCGGTGTGCACGCAACCCGGTGGTCGCGCCCGTCCAGTTTCGCCCCGCTACCAAATGTGAAGGTTCAACTAAAGAACGTTCGCACGACGAAGGGTCCCTGAGACATCAGGGGCCCTTCGTCGTTGTGGGAGTGCGACGATGCTTGATCATAGTAACGAGATGCATTACTATTCGCTGGTGATCATCTCGTTCAAGGATCGCGACACAGAGCGTCTGGCATCCGGTCAGCGCGTTCGTCGGTTCGTGACGATCGAGGCAGTGGCTCGTCGCAAGTTGAGGCAGTTGGAGATCGCTGGCCGGCTGGACGATCTGAGGGTTCCTCCAGGCAATCGCCTGGAGGCGCTGAAGGGCGACCGCAAGGGGCAGATGAGCATCAGGATCAACGAGCAGTGGCGGGTGTGTTTCCGATGGACGCAGGCGGGACCCGCGGACGTCGAGATTGTGGACTACCACTAGGAGGTGCGGGAGATGACGAAGCGAGCTGTGCTGTTGGACCCGGTGACCCCGGGGGAGTTGCTGTGGGAGGAGTTCATGGTTCCCATGGGCCTGTCCCGCTACCGTCTGGCCAAGGAGATCGGCGTTCCTGCCCCGCGTATCGGCGACGTCGTCAGTGGTAAGCGCGCCGTCACCGCTGACACCGATCTTCGGCTCTGTCGCTTCTTTGGGCTCTCGGCTGGCTACTGGCTACGCGCGCAAGCGGCGTACGACATCGAGGTCGCCCAGCGCGAGCTTGAGCCGGAACTGAAGAAGATCAAGCCCTGGTCTGGCTCAGCTGCGTGACGTCGTTTGTGGACAAGGCGAGTGCAGGACTTGCACCCCCTGGGGGTGCAGGAGGGGGTGCAGAAGTGCGGTCTCGTGAGGGGATCTCGGTGGGCACGGAACCCAGTGGTCGCGCCCTGCCAGTGTCGCCCCGCTACTGAATCGAAGGCCCAGGGGAATCCCCTGGGCCTTCGATGTTTTAGTGTCAGCGGTAGGCCTCGCGTCGGTGCCCGATGCGTACGACATGAATGACGAGTACATCGTCAATCACTTCATAGACGATTCTGTAGTTGCCCACCCGAACGCGATACACACTGTCCTCACCTGTCATCGCCATGCATGCCGGTGGGCGTGGATCCTCGGCGAGCAACTCAATGGCGGCGCGGATTCTTTGCTGGTCCCGGCGCTGAAGGGCGGCCAGTGATTTCGCGGCGCGTCGAGCGATGCGGATCTCGCAGCGCTTGATCACGCGAGGCCGAGTTCGGCCTTGACCTGCTCCCACGGCACGTAGTCGTCCTCTTCGCGGGCGATCGTCAGTTCGGCGCGGTCGAGGGCGTCCTCGGCATCCTGCAGGAGCCGTTCGAAGACCCCCGGGTCGACGACGACCGCCACGGCCTTGCCCCGGTGAGGCGAAGATCCGGTTCAAGGTCCGTGACTCCTCCGGTCAGGCGGCGAGGTCGCTGCTGACGGTGTGTGTGAAGCCGCGTTTCGGGGACGTGCCGAGTGTCATTGACGCCGGCAGCGTGCAGGACCGCTGCCCGGGGCCGGAGGTCGGCGGCCCGGCGATCGGCAGTATCCGGGTGGCCGGCACGCGGGTGCCGATCACGGCGTTCACCTATGACCGTGGCGGGGTGATGAAGCCACCGGGCTCGAACCAGGTCGCCGGGGTGTCAGAACGGCACCGGTCGCTGGATGCCCGGTTTGGCACGACGGTGATCGCCTGGCATGTGCGGTACGGCGAGGGCTGCGACGGCACCCTGAACGTGCTGCTCGACCTGCCCGTCGGGGGGACGTTCACCGTCCGGTCCGACACCGGTACCGCGGTCACCTACGAGGTCACCGACCGTGTCACCGTCGACAAGGGCGACTACCCGCGTGACTGGTTCCGGCTCGACGGCCCCAGGCGCCTGGCCCTGTTCACCTGCGCTGGCCTGGTCGACGGGCAGTTCACCCAGACCACCGCCACCTTCGCCCGACCCGTCACCTCGACCTAGCCCACGCGCCGGGAGGCCGGCCGATCGGGGGGGCCTTGGTGCCATGAGTCGGGGCGACTGGCGAGCGGTCACCTCGAGGCTTCCGGGGGCGTCATGGCCGGATCCCCGTTGTATCCCACGGCTACTATCTCCTCATGGGAGCGGTCCGGGATGTGGTGATGTCGCACGCGGAGGAGATCACGGCGCTCCTGGGGCGACGGCACGCGGTGAGCATCAAGGTGTTCGGATCTGTTGCCCGCGGTGACGACCGTGAGGATTCAGACGTGGATTTCCTCGTGGAGTTCGGTCCGGGAGCCTCGATCCTGGATCAGGTCCATCTCGAGGCCGATTTGCGCTCCCTCCTCGGCTGTGACGTTGACGTCGTGCCGGTAGGTGGACTCAAGCAGCGGGATGGGCATGTGCTGGCGGAGGCTGTTGCCCTGTGACGTGCGGGGATGACGAGCGCAGGCTCGACATCATCGATGCGTGCTCGTCGCTGGCCGACGTGGTTGATGCCCGTGGAACCGTCACGGACGAGCTCCTCCTGCGGGCAGCCGAGCGACTTCTTGAAATCATCGGCGAGGCTGCCACGAAGTGCTCAGTGGAGTTCAGGGCCCGGTACCCCCACGTCGATTGGGTGGGTATCACAGGGCTGCGAGTGGTCCTCGCCCATCACTACCACCGCACACAGCCTGACCTGATCTGGCGGTTCGCATCCGTGGAAGCACCGCAACTGCTCAAGGATCTGAGTCTGTAAGGCTCGTGAAAGTTGACAAGGGGGGTGCAAGCTGTGCTCCCCCGGGGGTGCAGGAGGGGGTGCAGCGTTGCGGTTTCGTGAGGGAATCTTGATGGGCACGGACCCCAGTGGTCGCGCCCTACCAGTTTCGCCCCGCTACCAACCAGGTGGCGCAGGGTCTCCCAGTCGGGGGCCCCGTCCCAGTTCTCCCCGTTTCGGTGACGCCTACCGGGCGGCGCTCACTCATCGCTACACAGC
The DNA here is from genome assembly GCA_903934925.1 of uncultured bacterium. Lineage (GTDB taxonomy): Bacteria > Actinomycetota > Actinomycetes > S36-B12 > S36-B12 > UBA10649. The sequence goes on from CAIZPS010000160.1 coordinate 9,354, forward strand.
CGACGTGGCAGACCCATCCGCGTCGATGGTCAGTGGCGTGTCATGGAAGCCTGGCGCACATGGGTCACGTTCGTCACAAGAAGTGGTCCCACGAGTAGGTGGAGAATCCGCTTCCGTTGAGCGGTGTCTTGACTCGATGCCTCCACGGACAGGATCAACCCCTCAACCACCACGCCAATGGCATCTGCCGCCTCCTGCGGATCGATGCCATGAGCGCATCTTCCTTCGAGCAAGTGCGCCAGTTGTTCGCACCACCATCGATCGAATGCCCAGGCTCGGTCGGTGATCTCCGGTTCGATGCCGACCCTGGAAGCTGCGACGATCGCCCCCCACACGCCGTGGGGGTCGGCCTCGATGGACCATTCGAGGAAGGTCACTAGGGGGTCCTCGGCGGTCAGGAGCATTGCCTCGATCTGCTCTTGTCTCTCAGCCAGGGTTTCGCTGACCGCCTCGCGCAGCAACTCGTCGCGATCAGCGAAGTAGTGCGTGATCGCAGACGTCGAGCGGCCGACCTCACGGGCTATGCGGCGGATCGTCACCGCTGGTACTCCCTCAGTGGCGATCACTCGAAGCGTGGCCTCTTTGACTTGATCGCGCACGGTCATTTGACGAGTGTACAACGAGTGTTGTACAACAGATGTTGTGACTGCAGACGCGACCCCCCGCACTGCCCGGTCGATGGCCGACGTCAGGCGCGACCTCCACAGGGGAGCGTCCATCAGCACCATCTGGGCCCTGACCCGCACGTACTCTCTCTTCGGTGATCCGGGCGGCCTGCTGGAGACCACCGACGACATGGTCGCCTTCGCCGCCAGCCTGCGCTCCGGCTCGGTCATTCGCAGCCGGGGTGGCGAGGTCTTCTCGTCCGACTACGAGGTGTGCTCGACCGTCCTGCGTTCCCCGGACGCTTCCGCGGACATGCCCGTGGCCCGCAACGTCCTCGAGTCGCTCCTGATCGGCCCGAGGCCGCCGAGGGACCGCGTCGACCCGTTTCTCGACGCCATCATCAGCAAGGATGGTGCAGCACACTCGCGGATGCGACGGCTGGTGCAGCCGGCCTTCACCCATCGCGTCATGCAGGGCTGGCGTGATGCCACGGAGCGGGTTGCGGCGCAGCTTGTCGAGGCGCTTCCTGATGATCGGCCCTTTGACCTGGTGCGCGACCTGGCCGCTCCTTTGCCCATGGCGGTCATCTGCGAGATCCTCGGCGTGCCGTATGCGGATCGGCATCAGTTCAGTGCCTGGGGAGCCACACTCGCTGAGGGGCTGGACCGCCCGCGCAGCCTCGGCCAAGCGCGACGCATGGACGCTGCCTCGCAGGCGCTCGTCGGCTACTTGGGTGATCTGCTCGAGCAGCGGAGGGCCGAGCCTGCTATCGACCTCCTCAGTTCGATGGCGACGGCCCAGGTAGATGGCGATCGCTTGGACAACCGCGACATCGTCGGCACGGCTTCCTTCCTCCTGCTTGCGGGCTTCGAGACGACGGTCAACCTGCTTGGCGCGGGCACCGAGGTCCTGCTGCGGCACCCGAAGCAGTTCGCCGAGCTCTCAGCCGATCCGCAACTCATCCCTGACCTCGTCGACGAGGCGCTGCGCTACGTCAGCCCAGTGCAATACACATACCGCACCGCACTGGCCCCCATCGAGCTCCCCGGGGGCGAGGTCCTCGGAGAGGGCGAGACCATCGTGCTCATGCTCGTTGGCGCCAATCGCGATCCCCACGTCTTCGACGAGCCGAACCGCTTCGACATCCACCGCCACAACGCCCGCAAGCACCTGGCCTTCGGCTTCGGAGTTCACCACTGCCTCGGGGCTGCGCTCGCGCGCATGGAGGCGGAGGTCACGTGGCGCCACCTGCTCGCACGTTTCCCCGATCCGCAGGCGTGGAGCCTCGCGGGTACACCTGTGCCCAATCCGGGCCGGATGATCCACGGGCTTCGCTCCCTGCCCGTGCAGGTGAGCGGTCGCGCTCCCGCGTGAGGTCCGGCATGCACTGGACTCCACGGGTGCGACAGGCGAGGCAGGTGAGCATGCCGATCCACTCGTCGACGCAGACCTCCACCACACAGTGCCACGCGTGGCGATCGTGAGGGCTCATCTATCGGGGCGGCGTGCTGTGTGGCGCCCGCGTTCCCGACTGATCAAGTTTCACGCTCGAGCGGACTGACTCCTCACAGACGTTCGTAGGGACGCATTTGCGTCCATTTGCTGACTTGGCGTTCGGGGTGATTTCTACGCTGTTGATACCAGGTCGAGGAGTGCTGGCTCCTCGGGGGCTCACGCGCGCAGGTGAAATGCATGGAGGTACGTTCTTGAGTCCTACACGAGGCACGCGCGGCCGACTGTCGGCGACCTTGATCACGCTCGCCTCTGCCGCGAGCCTTCTCATTGCCGGCCTTGTCTGGGCGCAGCCTGCTGCTGCGTCGAGTTGCGGTAGGGCCTGGCCCGCCAAGTGGCCGGCCGGTGGGATCGGCTCGAGCGCAGACCCGTACCTCATCGACTCGCAAGCATCCCTCGCGGCGATCAGCGACTGCTCCGGTCGCTATTTCGCACTCGAGAAGAGCATCACCTTGACAGGGGAGTGGACTCCGATCTTCGGAGGCACCGCGTCGTCTGGCGGGGTTGCGTACCTCGACGGCCGAGGCTGGTCGATCTCTGGGCTCTCGATCACCGGCTCCCATGCACGGGCGGGGCTTTTCGGGCGGCTCACTAACGGCTACATAAGGAATCTCACTCTCGTGAGCCCCTCCGTGATGTCCAACGACTCGACAAGTGGGTACACAGGGGGCTTCAGCGGGGAAGGCTCGGGCGAGTACACGAACGTTCACGTGTCAGGTGGGACCATTAACGGGGCCGCGAACGTGGGTGGGCTTTCTGGGGGGTTCGCGACCGGAACGATTACCGGCAGTTCCTCCAGTGCCGCGATTATTGCTGCGTCGGGACGTTCGGATGTTTATGTAGGGGGACTCTTAGGAGTTGCCACTGCGGCTACCGTGACGCAGTCATTTACCGCCGGAAGCATCACGACCACCGGTGTCCCGGTGAATGACGGGCCCGGTGGTTTGCAGGGTTACACCGACGGGGCAACAGCGAACTCATACTCATCGGCGGTGATATCGGCGTCGAATTCAGGTCGAGTAGCCGGAATTAGTGGGCAAGGGGTCGGAGATTCTGGAGGGGTATGCCAAATTCAGAACACATTCGCCACGGGAAGTATCACAGGAAGTAGTCCTGGTACGTATGTGGGCGGCATTGTCGGCTACTTGAACCGTGACTGCGCCACACCATTGAGTTCCTATTTCGACACTGACACGACCACTCAGTCGAGGGGGCCAAGCGGTGTCGCGGTCGGCAAGACCACCGCGCAGATGAAGACTGCCGCGACCTACACCGGGTGGAGCACGTCAATCTGGCGGCTCGTGGATGGCAGCTACCCGAC
>CAIZPS010000161.1 GCA_903934925.1 uncultured bacterium
GGTCGTCCTCCGGTGCGTCGTCCTCCACCACCACCACGACGTTGTCGAGCAGGCGGGCGAGGTCGGGAGGAAGGGTGTCGAGCGCCTCGGCAACGAGCTCCTCGAACTGCTCCCGGCTGACCTCGACCATGGTTCATTATCAACTGCGCCTGGTCTCGGATGCTCATGCAGCCGTTCCGCTGACGCCCGGACGTACCGCTACTCTCCCCACATGACACTCCGACGCCTGCTCATTGCCCCGATCCTCGCCGCTCTCATCGCCGCGATGGCTCTTCTGGTCGGCACCCCCGCCCACGCGGCACCTGAGGCGAAGCCCATCACCGTGCGCGTGTACCACCAGGCCATCTCACCGGTGGCCGTCCTCGTCACTCCTGCGGCCACCGTGCGCACGTTCTTCGGCCCGATCGCCGTGGATGGCAAGGCAGCGGACGGGCAGTACATCACTGGGACGCTCACCACTCTCGTCGGCGGGATGCCCGGCGGCCTGGAGCTGCGCTCCTCGAACCTCGTGTTCGTGTTCGGAAGCGAGGCGAACCAGATCGTCGTCGGCGGGATCTCGCTCTATCCCCCGACTGGCGCGACTCTCGCACCTGGACAGCGGACGGTGCGCCCCGTCCTCGGCGGTTCAGGCACCTACGACGGGGCCAGGGGCGAGGTCGTCTCCACCAATCTCGGAGCCGACGGCTGGACCCACGTCTTCCGCATCACCGTGGACTGAACGCCCTGAACTGATCACCCTGGATTGATCGACCTGCGCCGGATCCCCAGGAGTCGCCGTGCACGACGAGCACATCAACCACGAGTTCCTCGATGCCGTCCTCGCGGGCGAAGAGGTTGACGCCTACTACCACCTTGGTGTCACCAGTTCCGACCCAGTGCTGGAGGGCATGCGCAACGTCCGGGCGATCATCATGGGCGGCTCCGGAGCGCGCATGGACGAGTTCGCCCACCGCTGGAGCGCAGAGCATGGTGACTCCGATGTGATCGCCTTCCCCAAGGAGGAGCGCTTCACCACGCGATACACCTCAGGCGTGCTCTTCGTCTCGCACGGCATGGGCATGCCGAGTGCATCCATCGCGGTGCAGGAGCTGATGCGACTCGTCTACTTCCTGAAGCGCGGCGATCAGACCGCAATCGCCGACGTCTTCTGGGCCCGCGTCGGCACCAGTGGCGGAGTGGGGCTTCCGGCCGGCACCATCGTCGTCACGACCGAAGCCCTGATGGCCGACCTGAAGCCCTACCGCCTGCTCGACGGCGGAGATGGCCTGCACTGGTTCGAGAGCACCTTTCCCCGCGACACCGTCGACGGCATAGTCGCCGCGAACGAGGGGTCAGGAATTCCCATCGCCGCGGGCAGGACCGTGGCGACGGATGAGTTCTTCATCGAGCAGTTCCGGCTCGACGGTGCCATCCGGCTTGCCCACAGCGCGCGCAAGATGGAATGGCTCAGGTGGCTCGATGAGAACGGCGTGCGCAACATCGAGATGGAGGGAGCCATGCTGGCTGCCTACTTGAACTACTGGGGCTTCCGCCGATTCGCCATGGTGTGCACCACGTTGGTGAACAGGCTCGAGGGCGATCAGGTTCATGCGACGCCAGCCGAGATTCACGAGTACACCGAGCGGTCCGGCGACGTGCTGTTCCGCTACCTCCGCACGATCATCCCGTAACGGCGCCAAGCGCCGCAGCGCCGGATCATGGGAACGCCGTCAGACGGACGGCCGCCACGCCCACATGCTTGTGCGACCCGGGGAACGCAAACGGCCCGCGACGAGGAGTCCTCCTTAGTCGCGGGCCGCTGACGTTGCTACTGAGCCAGCAGAGCAGCCGGATCGACGTCCGGCGGAACGATCACAGCGTCGATCACGTGGATCACGCCGTTGTCGGCGACGACGTCGGCCTGGATGACCTTGGCACCGTTGACGGTCACGCCATCAGCTGTCGACAGAGTCACGTTCTGCCCCTCGACCGTGGCAACCTCGCCATCAGCGATGTCTGCGGCCATCACGGTGCCCGGGACA
>CAIZPS010000162.1 GCA_903934925.1 uncultured bacterium
ATGCCGTCCGCGTATGTCGCGCTCACGGCGTCGTCATCCACGCCTGGCGGCAGCAGGATGCTTCGATGAAAGCGACCGTAGTTGAACTCGGTCCGACGCTCCTCCTCGGTGAGCTGCTCACGGGTCGCGTCGATCGTCAGCACGCCGTCGCCAACGGTGACGTCGACGTCCTTGTCGATGTCGACACCCGGGAGTTCTGCACGCAGCACGAAGTCGCCATTGCGCGAGAACTCCTCCACCCGGATCCCATGCGTGGTGCGCAATGCAAGGTCGACCTCAGCGGGCCAAAGCGAGTCGAGCCAGGACATCAGATAGGGCAGCGGCGCACGCGAGGTGGAGACGATGCTGGATCGGGTCGGTGTCATGGTGGTCATGGATTCCTCCTCTGGAGTGGGGAACGGTGGAAGTCCATTCCAGTCGCCGGAGGCTCGCTGTTTCAATGCGTTGCTCGGCCATGAACGTGCAATGCCCGGTCAGACGGTGCGTCGCTCAGCGCGTAGTCGGCCGATGCGAGTGGCAGGCCCTGCTCTCGAGCATGCTTCGCGCAGTACATCGCGGTATCGGCGTTGCGCAGGAGGTCTGAGGCGTTCGCACCCGGAGTGACAAGGGCGATCCCGATGCTGAGCGATGGATGAAGATCGCGCCTTGCGACGAAGATCGACTCGCTGACAGCCGACCGGATCTTCTCAGCGGCAGCGACGGCGTCCTCGAGCCCACCGATGCCGGTCAGGAGGACGACGAACTCGTCCCCGCCTACGCGTGCAGCGAGGTCGTCGGTGCGCACGCTCTCCTGTATTCGTCGGGCCACGTGCTTCAGGACTTCATCCCCGACCTGATGACCAAAGGAATCGTTGATGGGCTTGAGGTGATCGACATCGCAGAACAGCACGGCCATGCCCCCGCCGGTGCGACGTGGATGGTCCTTCGTGGCATTGAGGCGCTGCATGATCTCCGACCGGTTGAGCAGTCCGGTGAGCGGATCCAACTTCGCCCTCCGCTCGAGATCCTGTTCGGCCTCGATGACGCTGTCGATGGGGCGAAGGGTCTCGATGAAGCCCTCCTTGTGTCCGTCGCCGTTGACGAAGCGGCGAGCGTGCCCCTCGACCCAGTGGTAGTGGCCGTCCGGTGACTTGACTCGGAAGCGATGCATGGCGGTCTCGCCGTCCACCAGGCCCGCCCAGGCGGCGGTGATGTCGTCGCGGTCATCAGGGTGGGTGAACTCGGCAAGCCGGGAGCCGCGCCACATCTCGGGCGTCCAGCCGATGGTAGAGGTGAGCGACGGCGACGCCCACACCACTTCACCATCGCGCACCCACACGACGGCGTCCGCGATGTTCTCGGTCAGCGTGCGATACCAGCGATCGGATGAGGTGAGAACCGGAGATGCAGTGATTCCTTCGGTGGGGAAGTCCGCGACCATCCGTGCCTCCTGCGGCGATGAGCTGGGAAAGCCAGACTCATGCGTGCAAGCCCCTGACGAGGTGCCTACTGGCAGGGGTGAACGTCCATTGGACGTTCAGTGGTCATGCGGAGCGGAAGGTCACGCCTCCGCTTCGAAGTCCCGGATGACGAAGTACCACGTGTAGTAGCCGGCGAGTGCGGGGCCGAGGATCATGATGAAGTACGGAATGACCCCGCCAACGCCATCACGGACATAGGCGAGCCCCTGCCACGCGAGGGCGATGCCGAGCACGATGAGGATCCCGCTGAGGATGAAGTTCTGGGGCCGGCGGGCCGACCAGGGGCGCGCGCTCACCTGCTGCTCGTCGGTCATGGTCTCTCCCTGGCATCGTGGTCCGCGCATGTGCGCCCACTCAGTGTTGCAGGCCGCAACCCGGATCCGCTGGTTACCGGCCGTGCTGGCGAAGTGCCGGTGTCGACTTCCTCGCCTACAGTGCCCACGTGCGCCTGGCCCTCGTGATCTCCGCTGCCTTGCTGGTGGCCGCGTGTGGCTCCTCGGATGGGGGTGAAGCGCCCGAGGCAGCCGCCTCGACCCCGGCACCGTCGATTTCCTCTCCGACACCGGCCTCTGACGCTCCGTCCCCGGAAGCGCCGGCGCCTGACGCTCCGTCCCCGGAAGCGCCGGCGCCTGACGCTCCGGCGTCGGCCAGCGAGTGCCCGGCTGATGTGCGCTCGGGGATTGAGGCGACGATTGGTTCCCAGCTGGAGGCCTTGGCGCAGGCCGACTTCGCTTCGGCCCGAGAGTTCGCGTCGGAGAGCTTCCAGGCCACCGTGAACGAGCGCCAGTTCCGCGCGATCATCGAGGGTGATTTCGCGGTCCTGCTGACGGATCCGGAAGTCGGCTTCGACGTCTGCGTGAGCCTCGGCGAAGTCGCGGAGATCCTTGTGAGAGTGGACTCTGACCCGCCGGCCGGGCTGCGTTATCGACTCATTCGCGAGCCGGACGGCTGGCGTGTCGACGGTGCATCGATCATCTCGGCCCAGGACGACGCGACAACGAAGAACGACATCGCGGCCTAGGGCAGCTGGCGCCGGGCCGTCGGCGTCGCACCGGCAATGGCACGTCTTCGGCGTCTCGATCTTGGCTCCGGGATCAGGGGATTCGGCTACATTGGCGCGGTGGTGGCCAAGGCGGTCCTCTATCGGGCATCGGATGAGTCTCGCTACTTCACCAATGGTCGTGCGATCGATTCCGGTTCAACTCAAGAGTTGGGTGGATCCCCATGCGCTACGTAGTCGTCGGAGCAGGGACGGCCGGGTGCATCGTCGCTGCCCGGCTGAGTGAGGATCCGGCGAACGAGGTGGTTCTCCTCGAGGGTGGGCCGGACCGCCGCGTCGAGAATCGTGAGGACGGAATCCGCGCGCTCAACTGGATCTCTGCATTGGACGAGTCGCAGGCGTTCTGGCCCGACATCCAGGCGACGCGTCAGGTCGGGGATCCTCGCCGGCAGTACATGCGTGGCCGTGGCGTGGGCGGGTCTGGTGCCGTCAACGCGATGATCTGCCTGCCTGGCCTGCCGAGCGACTACGACCGTTGGGCGCGCGAGCTGGGTTGCGATGGATGGGCGTGGTCCGACGTTGAGCCATGGTTCGAGGCCATGCGAGTGGCTCTGACGCCATGCCCGACGGAGTGGTACACCCCGATGGATCGGGCGCTCGAAACCGCGGGCAGCGCCCTCGGCCTGCCGACGGGCGCCGACACCTACACACCCGAACCCGGAGTGGGCTCGGTGTATCTGAGTGCGTCCACGACCATGCGGCAGTCCAGTGCCGAAGCCTGGCTCGACCCGGCTCGCAGGCGGCCGAATCTGACGGTCCGCACCGACTCGTGGGTCGACGAGATCCTCTGGGACGGCGACTATGCGGTCGGCATCAAGCTGGTGGGCGGGGAGCAGATCTCTGCCGACCACGTTGTGCTCAGCGGCGGCACGTTCGAGAGCACTGCGATTCTCCTGCGTTCGGGAGTCGACAATCCCGCCCTTGGCAGGAATCTCCGGGATCATTCGGCAGCAAGCATCCGAGTGCTGTTGAAGGACGAATACAAGCGCAACGACATGTCCGTCCCGTGCATCAATGTGGTGCTGCGAACATCGTCATCGGTGGCCCAGGACGACATCCATCTTCTTCCGATGCACGGCTCCATGGATGGTGGAGAGACGGATGCGCTGGTCATGGCGGCAGCCATGACAGTGCGCTCGGAGGGCACTGTCGCACTCGATCCTTCGAACCCGACAGCTCACCCTGTGATCGACCTTCACATGCTCACCGGTCCCGGTGACCGCCAGGTCATGCGCGAAGCAGTGAGATTGATGGTGGACGTCCTGGAAGGCCCGGGCTTCGCCGAGATCATCGACCGGATCGTCGTCGACGAGCAGGGCACGCCGGTCGATGCTCTGAGGGATGACGCGATCCTCGATGACTGGATCCAGCGCAAGCTGGGCGACTATTTCCATGCCTGCGGCACGTGCAGAATGGGCCGTCCCGATGATCCGGCGGCGGTGGTCGATCTTGACGGCGCCCTCCTCGGCCGTTCGGGAGTGCATGTCATCGATGCGTCTGTGATGCCAGATGTGCCTGCCGCCAATACGCACTGGCCCACGGCCATGGTCGCGGAGAGGCTCACGGCTCGCTTGATGGAACGAGACCTCGCCGACCTGACGTTCCCTGACGTCTCCTGATCGGAACCGTGGCCGCCGGGCCTTGGCGCCGGTAGGGTCGTGGCGTCGCCGGGGCTGTGAGTGCCTCGGCCTAACGGAGGAGCACTCATGAGCGAGATCACGCGGCCGTTTGGCGTCACCCTGATTGCCATCCTGATGATCCTCTCGGCGATCGGCGCGCTGATCAGCTCGGTCGTCTCCCTGTTCGATCCCGAGCTGCGCGACGGACTCGGCCTGGTGTCGCTCCTTCTCATCATCGTGACGGCCCTGATCTATCTGCTGCTGGCCAAGGGCATTCTCAATGGCAACTCTTTCGCCCGCTTCATCGTGGTCATCTTCACCGTCCTGCAGCTGCTCAACGGCATCTGGCGCCTGATCGCCGAGCCTGGCCTGCGCCTCGCGGGTGCTGTGCAGATCGTCGTCTCTCTCGTCATCCTCGCGCTGCTGTTCTCCCGCAAGGCCGCGTACTTCTTCTCCCGCAGCTGACCGCCCCAGGATCGCCGATCGCCCGGCGGCAGCCGAAGAGGGCGTCTGAAGGTGCATGAAGCGGTTCGGGCGGCGCCTCAGGAGTCGGGGCCTGAGGAATGACGAGACCTCGAATGACGTCGGCTTCCGGCAGGAACCTGATGGGAACCAATGCCCGACCCACTATCTCCCAGACTGTCGTCACGCAGGAGTTCGTGCTCGGCGTGTGCGACAGGTAGCACTGACGCCTGTCGCACCTCGTCGGCATAGGCGACCGGATAGGCCACGGCTCGCGCGCCACCGAGTGGATGCTGCAGGCAATGGTGCCTGCCGACTATCGGTGACTTTCCACTCCTGTCATGACCGCTCACGACCGCAGGCTCAGATGTTGGCCGGTCATGGGGTCTTCTCGAATGGGAATCGTGTGCGTCTCCTACTTAGCGTGGTTGAGGAATGGGGCTGATCGAGGTCAACACTCGCGGCCCGCTCACCAGGAAGAAAGGAAGATGACGATGAGGAATCTCACGAAGGTGGGAGTTGCGACAGCGGCGGTATCTGTTGGACTTCTGGGCATTGGGATGAGTACGCCAGCTTCGGCGGTCACGCCCCCACCGCTCAGGGCCCAATGCCACCTCGATGGCGACATGTTCGTGACGGGGGTCCCCAAGAACACCCACCATGTCGATTACTGGAGTGGCTACACCGTCACGTCGAGCACGGGGCCGAGGTTCGCCTATCCCACATATGAATGGCTGGAGCCGGGCGACTGGGTGTACGCCTTCGCGATGGCAAGCGACGGCAGCACGGTTCTCGCCCAGAACCTTCATGTGGTCTGCAAGTACTAGTCACCCCTTTCGCCATGGACGGTGAATGACGTCCGGGATTGTGAAAGGGGAGTCACGCCCACCTGGAAGCCACGAGCCTCCCAGGTGGGCGTGGCCGCAGTTGGTCGAGGCGTCGTTGTCAGACTCACGGCCAATTCCTCGCCGTGCGCGCCATGATGCATGACGATGCCGGCATTCGTGGTGTGGGCGCCACGGCGGTGGCCCCCAATTTGGGGGGTTTCTGGGCGGTCTTCGCTCGCTACCATGCCGTCCGTGTTCTCCACTGAATTGCTGAATGACATCGGCTACTCGAGCCAGGCTCGGAATCAGAATCGCCAGCTCATCGAGAGCGAGAACCTCGACGACTACGACGACGGCTTCACCCGCAACAAGGGTCTCGGGGGAGGCCAGTTGCTGGGCTCCCGACCGCAGTTCCAGCGGGGCAACGCCTCCCCCCTGATCGAGGAGGAACTCCCCGAGTCCAAGCCGCATTTCATGCAACGGCCCCAAGCCAATGCGGCCCGGCAGGCCTATGACCGGATGCAGGCGGCGAAGAAGCCCTGGAAGAAGGGCATGCCATACTCCCAGGCCACTCTCGACACCTTCGACAAGTCGACCCCGTACGAGAAGAAGATGTTCGGCGGGATCAGGAATGCGCGTCAGGCGGCCAACCTGGACGAGAACCGGCCCGGCGGCTTCCAGAAGCTCTTCGGAGCGAAGATGTCCGAGGACGAGATCGAGAACCGGCAGTACACGCCGCGGGCGCCCAAGAAGTCCTTCTGGGGCAGGCTGAAGAACGCCGTGACCGGTGGCGGGCGCAAGCGTTCGTGGATGGAGATGTTCTTCGGTGCTCGCAAGCGCGGAGCCGAGAACACGCCTCGGGCGATGGGCATCAAGTCCACCAATGCACCCATGGGAGTGAGCAGCGGCTGGGCCGACCAGCTCGTCGATGCCGGTGACGCAGGCAAGCTCGGTGAGGGTCGTGACGCAAGCGAGCAGCTGCTCGCAGCCCCGGGCCCCCAGAAGGCAGTCGAGGAGCAGCCAGCCCACCAGAGCGCGGAGCACATCATCGAGGAGGAGGAGAAGCAGCCGCCTGCCATGAGCAAGCAGGCGGCCCTTGCGTTCCTCGGCATGAATGCGAAGGGCAACAGCCCGATGACGAACACCAACACGACGCAGAACATGGTCGCCAATCAGCAGGCCAACGAGTACGGCAACCCCCACCAGACCATCGACGACAACTCCGTTGACGAGGACGACGACAGCGACGGTGGCTATGACCCGAAGCTCGTCACGAACTTCATACACAACGCGGGCAAGAGCGACGGGAATGAGGAGATGCCGAGCTTCCTCCAGGGCTACATCACGAGCATCTTCAACCAGAAGTGATCATCGTCGCTACGGTGCAGGAGAGGCCCGGGCGACTCGTCGTTCAGGAGCGACGGCCCCTGTTTGAGCGCTGTCACCACTTTCTTTCCTGCGGCTTGGCCCACGCCTGCGGGTAGGGCCACGGGGGTCATGAGCCCAGGCGGGGTCAGGGCGTGATGAAGCGGGACTGTGCGCTCATGAGCAGGCGCATCCTCGTCACCGGGTGGTCCAGGGTGATGCACGATCTCAACGGAGCGTCGCACCTGCGCATGTGATGCGCTCGGGTGCGAGGAGTGCCAGCCTCGGGGGGCAGGTAGCCTCACCGCAGGCGGTCTCGGTCATCGGTGCCGTGCATGCGGGAACGGGAGCGCGCCATGGACATCAGCACGACCACGCGACGCTGGGTCACAGCGGCGGCTGCATCGGCATTGCTCGCTGGTCTGGCTGGGGTCACGGCGCCGGCGGCGCCGGCTGTGTCGCCCGCGGCTCCGGCGTTCACCCCGAAACTGACGTCCTACAAGTGCCCGCCGAAGACCCTGCCGGCGGGGGTGCAGTGCGCAAGGCTGACGGTTCCGCTGGACTGGCAGACCCCGACGGACGGCCGCACCACGACGATCGATGTGCGGGTGATGCGCTCGAAGGAGGGCCGTGGGGGTTTCACGTTCAATCCTGGCGGCCCGGGAGGCTCCGGGATCGACTCATTCCCCGGCGTCTACTCCCTCCTGCCGGATGAGATCGTCTCCCGGTTCGACTTCGTGGGCTGGGATCCACGCGGGGTTGGCGGCAGCGGACTGAAGCTGAAGGGGTGCTCGCTCCCAACTTTCCTCCCGCCTGACATCGGCCCGGTGGAATGGCAGGCGTTCTGGCAGGACGCGTTCGAGAAGGCGGGGGCGGCCAACGCCGCCTGCGTCGCAGCCAACCCTGATGCCGCCCCGTATCTGGGCACCTGGCAGGTCATCCGCGACCTCGACGCCCTCCGCGCTGCGTTGGGCTACTCGCAGTGGAACTACTGGGGGATGAGCTACGGCACGCGCATTGGCAACGTCTACGCGCGCACCTTCCCGAACCGCCTGCGCGCCACGATCCTGGACGGCAGCCTGCCGGCAGACGAGAGCATCTACCGACTCGGCACGTCATTCCCAGTGAACCTGCAGGTGACCACGGAGCTCTATCCGGCCCTCGCGGCACCGGACGCCGCGCGCAAGATCCGGATCATCGAGAACCACCTGAACTCGGCGGTGCTGCCCTTGCCGGACGGCACGAAGTACACCCGATGGGACTGGGCCGAGCAGTACCGGACACTGCTTCGTTCACAGAACGATTACGGCGGCACCCGCGTGTATGTCGACAGCCTCTACACGGGCATTACCGGCAAGACTCCGGGTGAACGCGGGAAGGCGCTGAAGTTCGTCGCCTCGATCTCCGAGCAGTTGCGCAAGGCCGCCAAGGCGAATGAGGCCATTTATCCCGTGCTGGCCCTGGTCAACTGCTCCGACCTGCACGATCGCCCCACCGTGGAACAGCTGGTCACTGCCTCGCAGATGGTCGAGGGCAACTACGGGGTGACTCTGCCGGTCTTCATGGGCAATGCGGCAGTGTGCGCGGGATTGGATCCGGCAGGCCTGTCGCCTGCGGTGCCCACAGGCCCCAGCACTGTCGCGTTGAAGAACCCGCCGGTGTTCGTGCTGACGACGGGCGATGTGGCGACCCCCTGGGTCTGGGGGCGCGGCCTGGCGAACACCTTCGCCAGGTCGAGCACGATCACGTACGACAGCACGCAGCATGTGGCGTACCTGTCGACGCCGTCGGCTTGCCTCAACGACCCGGTCACCGAGTACCTGCTCACCCTCACGATGCCCCCGAGGGTGCTGGGGTGCCCATTCGTGCCGGGCGGACCGACGCCCGTTCGGTAAGCCAGGGCCGGCAAGGTCGTGGCGACCATTTCCACCATGGTGGCTCGTCGCTGGGTGGATCGTTCGTATGCCCGTTCCGCCAACGACTGCCTCCGAGCGGAGCTGCAGCTCCGGGCACAGTGACGGGATCCCATCGATCCGTGAACCGTGCAAGGGGATCCCATCGGTTTGGGGCTGAGATGCGAGGCACGTCGGGACACTCTGCGGTCAGGAGACCGACCGAAGGAGTTCCCCCATGCGTCGAATCGACATCGTCGTCGCGCTCACTTTCGCCGTACCGTCATCTGCACTCATGGTGGCCGCTCCAGCCAGTGCGGCCACGATCGCCGCCACAATCAACTGCAGTGGTGGCACGCTCAGTTCGACGTCCAACAACTTCGCTGCAGGTTCATCCGACTCCATCGTCTTGACCAATGCGACGGGCGTTGGTCTTGCTAGGACATCTGCGTCAGGCGTCTCCGGTCCGGTCACATTGAGCGCAGCGGGCCCGTTCAGCACCGGGACGTACTCCGTGACAGGCTCTTCGGGCGGTTCCATCTCGTACCAGCAGGATCCGTCGGGATCATGCGCGAACGCGACCATCACCATCACCTTCACGGGTGGTGGCGGTGGTGGTGGTGCAGGCGGCGGCTCGTCCTCCGGCTCCGCCACCTCCAGCGCACCGGACCCGATCGTCCAGCAGTTCGGCATGCCTGCATCGGGCACCTGCGCTGACACGGCCTCCGAGTCGCTGAACTGGGGTGGTGCCTCGTCCGGCGGGTGGGGTGAGAGCTGGGCCGAG
>CAIZPS010000163.1 GCA_903934925.1 uncultured bacterium
CGGACTTCAAGGTGCCGGGCGCTGGGACTCTGACAATGACGTTCACTCCGGCGGACGGCTCCGAGCCGATGGCGTTCAACGTGTTCGACTTCCCCGGCGGCGGCGTCGCGATGGGGATGTACAACCTCGACGAGTCGATCCGGGACTTCGCCCGCGCGTCCTTCCGGTACGGGCTGGCGCGCAACTACCCCGTCTACATGTCGACGAAGAACACGATCCTGAAGGCCTACGACGGCCGGTTCAAGGACATCTTCGCCGAGATTTTCGACGCCGAGTTCAAGGGCGAGTTCGAGGCCGCGGGGATCACCTACGAGCACCGGCTCATCGACGACATGGTCGCTGCCGCCATGAAGTGGGAGGGCGGCTACGTCTGGGCCTGCAAGAACTACGACGGCGATGTGCAGTCCGACACCGTCGCGCAGGGCTTCGGCTCGCTCGGCCTGATGACCTCGGTCCTCATGACCCCGGACGGCCGCACGGTCGAGGCAGAGGCCGCGCACGGAACCGTCACGCGTCACTACCGCGAGCACCAGAAGGGCAACCCCACGTCGACCAACCCGGTGGCGTCCATCTTCGCCTGGACCCGAGGCCTGGAGCACCGTGGCAAGCTCGACGGCACCCCTGCCGTCAGCGAGTTCGCCCGCACCCTTGAGCGCGTATGCATCGAGACGGTCGAGGAGGGGAAGATGACCAAGGACCTCGCCCTGCTGATCAGTCGCGACCAGCCGTGGCAGACCACCCAGGACTTCCTCGGCTCGATCGACGAGAACCTGCAGAAGGCGATGGCCTGACCTTCACCCACCTCGACATCGGAGGGGCACCCGGGGCAACCGGGTGCCCCTCCGCCATGTCGGACAGGTCATGGGTGCTTGATGCCCATGCGACACAATGATGCCATGACCCCAGCACCGACCCGGCTCCCGCGCGTCCTGTCGGGAATCCAGCCGACGGCTGACGCCTTCCACCTCGGCAACTACCTCGGCGCCCTGCGCGAGTGGGTGCGGCTGCAGCAGACGCACGACACCTACTACTGCGTCGTCGACCAGCACGCCATCACGGTCGATCACGACCCGGCTCTGCTCCGTCAGCGCACCTATGTGTCCTTCGCCCAACTCCTCGCCATCGGCCTCGACCCGGAGCGCTCAACGATCTTCGTGCAGAGCCAGGTGCCCGAGCACAGTCAGCTGGCTTGGATCCTGGAGTGCCAGACGGGCTTCGGCGAGGCCGGTCGCATGACCCAGTTCAAGGACAAGTCGCAGAAGGCGGAGTCCGACCGCATCACGGTCGGCCTGTACACCTACCCCATTCTCCAGGCCGCGGACATCCTGATCTACGACGCTGACGCCGTGCCGGTGGGGGAGGATCAGCGTCAGCACCTTGAGTTGACCCGCGATCTGGCCCAGCGGTTCAACACGAACTTCGGGCCGACCTTCGTCGTGCCGGAGCCGCTCATCGTGAAGGAGACCGCGAAGATCCTGGACCTGCAGGATCCCGGCGCGAAGATGAGCAAGTCGGTACCGGCGGGCTGCGTCTTCCTCCTCGACGACGACAAGACGCTCGCCAAGAAGATCAAGAGTGCCGTGACCGACTCCGAGCGCGAGATCAGGTTCGATCCTCAGGGCAAGGCGGGGGTGTCGAACCTGCTGTCCATCCAGCACGCTCTCACGGGTCGTTCGATCGCTGATCTCGAGGCGTCCTACGAGGGTCGCGGCTACGGAGACCTGAAGTCGGACACTGCCGAGATGGTCGTGGACTTCGTCCGCCCCATTCGGGAGCGGGTGGCCGAGCTGATGGGTGACACAGTGGAGCTGCGCCGACTCATGACAGTCGGAGCCCACCGTGCGCGTGCGACGGCAGCAGAGACCCTAGAGCGCGTCTACGACCGCGTGGGGTTCGTTCCCTTGGACCGCGAATGATCGCTCCCCACGGGGGCGGACGCACGCTGGGAGTCACGATCGAGCTCCCGGTGGACATCAGGATCCAGCTGGACGAGGTGCGCCAGCGTTACGGGACGCACGCGGACGACTGGGCCTCACACGTCACGATCCTGGCGCCCATCGAGGCGGATGATGCCGTGTTGGTGGGGGTCATCGACCACCTGTCGCGCGTCGCTGCTCGCACGCGACCCATTCCCATGGTGCTGCGGGGAACGGGAACCTTCCGGCCGGTTTCGCCCGTGGTGTTCATCGCCATCGCGGATGGCATCTCCGGATGCGAACAGCTGGAGGCGGCGGTGCGCAGTGGAGATCTCGGGGTGGAGGCGCGGTTCCCGTACCACCCGCATGTCACGCTCGTCCATGGCGTGTCGGAGGAGCTGATGGACCTCGCCTTCCGTGAGATGGCGGGTTACGAAGCTGCGTTCGTGGCGGAGTCCATGGCACTGCACGAGAACGTCGACGGCTCCTGGCGCATCATCCGAGAGTTCAGGTTCAGCGCCTAAGCCTGCCGCGGCGAAGAAGGAACACACCGCCGACGACGGCCACGGCGATGGCCACTCCGATGAGTCCGGTGGGGGCGATCGACGCTGACGTGCTCTCCCCTGGCGCGAGGGAGGCAGCTGTTTGTGATGAGCCGTCCGTGGCGTCAACGGTGAGATCCGCAGCTTCCGATGCAGACCCTGTGCTGGGAGCCGGTGACTCTTCGATGGAGGATCTCACCTGCGTCACCGCACCGGGCTCGACGAGCACGCCAACGGGCTCGACCTTGTCGGCGTTCCTGAAGCCCCAGGTCAGGAGCTTCTTCGCGGCATCGTCGGTTGACTCCTTGATGCCCATGAGGGCGACGATGAGCGTCCGGCCATTGCGTTCTGCGGCTCCGACGAAGGTGCGTCCGGCCCGGCTCGTGAACCCGGTCTTGACGCCGATCGCTCCCGGCCAGCCATTGAGCAGCATGCGGTTCGTCGTGTAGATGGTGTGGGTACCCCGTCCGCGCACGTCCGGGAACTGGGCTCGCGCCCGACGTGCGTACGAAGAGAAGTCCTCGCGCTCGAGGCCGGCGCGAGCGATGAGCGCGAGGTCGTAGGCGCTGGACACCTGGCCTGGGGCGTCGAGGCCGTTCGTGTTCTTCGCCACGGTGTCGAGGGCGCCGAGACCCGCAGCCACCTCATTCATCTCCTCGACCGTCTTGCGGACGCCTCCGTTGACCTCGGCGACTGCGATGGCGGCATCGTTCGCGCTGGGCAGGAACACGGCGTTCCAGAGTTGGTGCATCGTGTAGGTCTTGCCGGGCTTCAGGCCCACTCGGGAGCCGTAGATCGAGGCAGCTCGCCGGGTGGCCACGTACGTCTGGTCCCGGCTGGTCTGTGGCAGGACGGTAAGCGCCGTGAGCGTCTTCAACGTGCTGGCGGGAGGCCGCTGCACGTGGGCTCCCTTGTGGGCGAGGATCTCGCCTGTCTCGGCGTCCGCCAGAACCCAGGTGGCGGCCCACACCTCGGGCAGGGGCTGGGCTTCGGGACTGAGGTTGACCGTGCGTCGGGAGGAGTCCAGCTGCGAGCCGCCCACGGTCTCGGCGTGCGCTGGAGCCGCAGCCACCAGGGAGGCGAGGGCAATCGCCAGAATGGCGAGCGCGGACCGCCGAGGGAGTCCATCACGGAGAAGAATCATCGCCATTCATGCTAGGTCTCCCGGTACTGTCGGAGGCCACCACACGCGGAGGAGTCCCCATGTCTTCGGTCACCACCCCCACCGGCCTTCTGATTGGCGGCGAATGGCAGTCCACGACGGGTCGCCTCCAGGTCGTTGACCCGGCCACCTTCACGGTGCTCGCCGAGATCGCCGACGCCTCGGTTCAGGAGGGTCTGGATGCCGTCGCCGCTGCCCATGACGCATTCCAGACGTGGTCAGTGACGGCTCCTCGGCAGCGTGCAGAGATCCTGCGCCGGGCCTTCGAGATCATGACCGCCGAGCTCGAGACGTGTGCGCGGATCATCTCCCTGGAGAACGGCAAGGCCTGGCGCGATGCCCTGGCTGAGGCGACGTACGCGGCCGAGTTCTTCCGTTGGTTCTCGGAGGAGGCCTGCCGGGTGCAGGGGGACTTCAGATACGCCCCCAACGGCGACAAGACGATCGTGGTCGACCATCGGCCCATGGGTGTGGCCTACATGATCACGCCCTGGAACTTCCCAGCCGCGATGGCGACCCGCAAGCTCGCCCCGGCTCTCGCAGCGGGCTGCACGGCGGTGCTCAAGCCGGCGGGTGAGACTCCGCTCACGGCGCTCTGGATCGGCGACGTTCTGCAGCGGGCCGGTGCGCCTGCTGGCGTAGTCAACATCATCACCACCACGAAGACCGGCCCTGTCTCCGAGGCGATCCTGGCGGATCCGCGCGTAGCGACGCTGTCGTTCACCGGCTCGACCTACGTGGGCAAGACGCTGCTGAAGCAGACGGCTGAGCGAGTTCTTCCGTCGTCCATGGAGCTCGGTGGCAATGCTCCGTTCGTCGTCTTCGAGGGGACGGACGTCGATGCTGCCGTCGCGGGCGCGATGGTGGCCAAGATGCGCAACGGGGGCGCTGCCTGCACGGCGGCAAACCGCTTCTACCTGCATGCCTCGCTGGCTGAGGAGTTCACCACCAAGCTCGAGCAGGCGTTCGCGAACCTCAAGGTTGGCCCGGGCGTCGAGCAGGCCAATGACCTCGGTGCGATGGTCTCCGAGAAGGAGCGCGACAAGATCGTCGAACTGCTCCAGACGGCGGTGGGCGAGGGGGTCGTGGCCAAGCCATCGACACCGATCCCGTCCCTGGGGGCCTTCATCGCCCCGACAGTCGTGCGGGACGTCCAGCACGGCTCGACGCTGACGCGCAACGAGATCTTCGGACCGGTGGCCCCGATCGTCATCTTCGAGGATCCGGAGGACGGCATTCGCATGGCCAACGACACCGAGTACGGGCTGATCTCATACGTGTACGCCAAGGATCCGGGCACTGCCCTGCGGATCGCCCGGCGCATGGAGTCCGGCATGGTCGCCGTCAACCGCGGGCTGGCCTCGGACCCAGCAGCGCCGTTCGGCGGCATGAAGGAGTCCGGGCTCGGTCGCGAGGGCGGCTTCGCCGGCATCCATGAGTTCCTCGAGACCCAGTACTACGCGGTCGACCTCTGAACCACGCGGTCGACCTCTGAACCACGCGGTCGACCTCTGAACCACGCGGTCGACCTCTGAACCACGACACGGTTCCCTGCGCGGCCTGAAGCCCGGTCGTGGGACCCGTCGCGTGCCACACTGCAGCATGGCATCCGTCGCGGCACCCTCGAAGATCACGATGTCAGGGCTGCGCAAGCTCAACATCGTTGCGGGCTTTGCCCACCTGACCCAGCTGATCCTCATCCTGGCTCTGGCCACGGACTTCACCCTCCCGGTGACCGCCGCGTATGTCGAGGGACCTCCCGGCACACCCGCGTCAGCGCCCGTCACCCTCTTCGACTCGCCGATCGCCCTCGGGGTCGCGCTGTTCTTCGCCCTCTCGGCGGTCTTCCACTTCCTGGTGGCGTCACCGTGGTTCTTCCCCCGGTACGCAGCAGGGCTGGCGGCACGGCACAACTACTTCCGCTGGGTCGAGTACTCGCTGAGCTCGTCGGTGATGATCGTCCTGATCGCGCAGATAGTCGGCATCACCGACGTGGCGGCGTTGATCGGCATCTTCGGCGTGAACGCCTCGATGATCCTCTTCGGCTGGTTGCAGGAGAAGTACGAGACGCCAGGGTCCGGCGGATGGCTGCCGTTCGTCTTCGGATGCATGGCCGGCATCGTGCCCTGGATCATCATCGTGCTGTGGGTCATCGCCCCCGGTTCGTCATCCACCAACGAGGTTCCCGGTTTCGTATACGGGATCATCATCTCGCTGTTCATCTTCTTCAACATCTTCGCGCTCGTGCAGTTCCTGCAGTACAAGCCGGTGGGGAAGTGGGCGGACTACCTCCGCGGCGAGCGGGCGTACATCATCCTGAGCCTGGTCGCGAAGTCACTGCTCGCCTGGCAGGTGTTCTCCGGGACGCTCGTCCCGCCCGCATAGCCAGATTGCGCTAGCGCCGGAAGATCAGTGCGCGCTTGACTTCCTGAATGGCCTTCGTGACCTCGATGCCACGTGGGCAGGCGTCGGTGCAGTTGAAGGTGGTGCGGCAGCGCCACACGCCTTCCTTCTCGTTCAGGATCTCCAGCCGCTGCTCGGCACCGGAGTCGCGGCTGTCGAAGATGAAGCGATTGGCGGCGACGATGGCCGCCGGGCCGAAGTACTGGCCGTCCGTCCAGTAGACGGGGCACGAGGTCGTGCAGCAGGCGCAGAGGATGCACTTGGTGCCATCGTCGAAGCGCGCACGGTCCTCGGCTGACTGCAGCCGCTCTCGGCTGGGCTCGTGCCCATCCGTGATGAGGAAGGGCATCACCGCGCGGTAGGCCTCGAAGAAGGGGTCCATGTCGACGATGAGGTCCTTCTCGAGGGGAAGGCCCTTGATCGCCTCGACGGTGATCGGCTTGCTGATGTCGAGGTCCTTGACGAGGGTCTTGCAGGCCAGGCGGTTGCGGCCGTTGATGCGCATGGCGTCCGAGCCGCAGATGCCGTGGCCGCAGGAGCGGCGGAAGCTCAAGGTGCCGTCGACCTCGCCCTTGATCTTCTCGAGAGCCGTGAGCACGCGATCGGTGGGGAAGAGGGCAACGGTGTACTCCTCCCAGTGCGGCTCGGTATCGATCTCGGGCTGGAAGCGCCGGACCCGAAATGTGACGTCGGTCGCGATGGGAGTAGCGATCGGTGCTTCGGCTACGGCAGTCATCAGTACTTGCGCTCCATCGGCTGGTAACGGGTGATCGTCACGGGCCGGTAGTCGATCTGGACCGTCGAACTGCCGTCGGACTCCACGTGGCGGTAGGCCATTGTGTGGCGCATGAAGTTCACGTCGTCACGCGTCGGATAGTCCTCGCGGGCGTGGCCGCCGCGAGTCTCCTTGCGCTCGAGTGCACCGACCACCACCAGTTCGGCGAGGTCGAGCAGGAAGCCCAGCTCGATGGCCTCCATGAGGTCGGTGTTGTAACGCACGCCCTTGTCCTGGATCGCGATGTTGGCATAGCGGCGCTTCAGCTCCTGAACGTCGTTCAGGGCCTGCTTGAGGGTCGCCTCGGTGCGGTACACCTGCGCATTGAGATCCATCGTCTCCTGCATCTCGCGGCGCAGGGTTGAGACGCGCTCGCCGCCGGTGCTCGAACGCAGTCGCTCGACCATGGCGATCGTCTGCCCCTGGGGGTCAGCAGGCAGTTCGACGAGGTCATGACTGTTGGCGTACTCCGCGGCCGCAATACCTGCTCTGCGACCGAACACGTTGATATCGAGCAGGGAGTTGGTGCCGAGGCGATTGGCGCCGTGGACCGACACGCAGGCGACCTCGCCTGCGGCAAACAGGCCTGGGATGGCGTGCTCGTTGTCGCGGAGAACGCGGGTCTCGATGTCGGTGGGAACGCCGCCCATGGCGTAGTGGGCGGTGGGGAACACCGGCACGAGCTCGGTCACCGGATCCACGCCGAGGTAGGTGCGCGCGAACTCGGTGATGTCAGGGAGCTTCGCCTCGATCTGCTCCTTGGGCAGGTGCGTGAGGTCGAGGTACACGTAGTCCTTGTTCGGGCCTGCTCCGCGTCCCTCGCGGACCTCGAGGACCATGGAGCGGGAGACCATGTCACGCGGTGCGAGGTCCTTGATGGTGGGGGCGTACCGCTCCATGAAGCGCTCGCCTGAGGCGTTGCGCAGGATGCCGCCCTCTCCGCGGGCTCCCTCGGTCAGGAGCACGCCGAGACCGGCGAGGCCGGTCGGATGGAACTGGTAGAACTCCATGTCCTCCAGCGGGATCCCGCGGCGGTAGCAGACGCCCATGCCGTCACCGGTGAGGGTGTGCGCGTTGGACGTCGTCTTCCAGACCTTGCCGAAGCCGCCGGTGGCGAACAC